>JANOEA010000257.1:0-9821 GCA_031412975.1 Pseudomonadota bacterium
CGGCGCGGTGTGCACGAGCTCGAACGCCGACAAGATCGTGAAGCAGATCCGCTCGGAGATCACGCCATGCGCCAGCGCCCGCGTTGGTCGACACGAACAAGGAACCACCATGCCCGTCGTCGACCGCCTTGGCGCAGGCGCATGGCGTGACAACGCGGTGTGCGGGACTTGTTCAGAGGCTCCCTAGCGCTCGCGTACGCGAGCAACAGCGCGATACCGGTGATCCAGAGCAGGCCCTCGACGATCTTCATGGCGCGCCGTCACGGCGAATGGACAGGCCGCTACGTTGCGTGCAGTGTGGCGCGAACACAGTGCGCCAACGTACACAAATGCCGGCTGCCGAGGCCTTTGCCCGTGCGCGATCCGGGCTGCGCTGGAAAACCGATGGCGGAGGACTCGTTGTCAGCTCATGCGTTTGCCGAACGTACTCCAGGCGATCAACCCCAGCAGGGCAACCTGCACCGGCATGCGCAGCACCAACGCCCAGTACGGCACATCGAACAGCTCTGGATGCTGCAGCATGTAGATGTGCGCGGGCGTGACCAGGATCGTGAGCACGAACAAGCCGATGCCGGCGGCGCGCCGCGTGCGGTTCCACAACAGTCCGGCTGCACCGAGCAGTTCGAATACGCCGCTGATCAGCACCGCCGCGAGCGGCCATGGAAACCAGGTCGGCACCATCCGCACTTCGAGATCGGTGAACACGAAGTGCGCGATACCGCCAAGCAGGAACCACAGGAACACGAATGCCACGCCGATCTGGTGGCCGCGGCGAAGTGCGGAATGAGGTGATCGCACGGTAGTCGATGCTGCAGATCGGCTCATTCAAAGCTCTGCCACAACGGTGGGCTGCATTCTGCGCGGGTCAACGCCGCGCGCGTCGTGGTGGGCCGGTTGGCGGCATCGGCGTACGGCTGGAATGCCGGTTGCCGTAACCTGTCGACCGCGCTATCCATCCGTTGCGGCTCGGGAGCGCAGGTGCGACTCGGCAGGCGCCGCGGCGTCGTTTGCAGCAGCCTCCGGGATCGCGACCTCGACCCGATGGCTGCGCCCGTCATCGCGCAGCAGGATGCTCGCATCCGCTTGCGGCTCGCCATCGAGCAGCACTTCGCTGCGCGGCTGTTCGCCGCGGCGCACCTCGATCCGGTAGCTCGCGTCGCCGAATGCGTAGTCGAGGCTGAAGCCCGGCCAATCGGCCGGCAGGCACGGGGCGATCCGCAGGCGCGCGCCGTCGCGGATGATGCCGAGCAGCGATTCGACGATCAGGCGGTACATCCAGCCGGCCGAGCCGGTGTACCAGGTCCAGCCGCCGCGACCGCTGTGCGGCGGCACCGCGTAGACGTCGGCGGCGACCACGTAGGGCTCGACCTTGTAGGTGCGCATGCGCTCGGCAGTGTCGCCGTGGCGCACCGGGTTGATCAGGTCGAACACCTCCCATGCGCGCACGCTGTCGCCGCGCGCGGCGAAGGCCATCGCGGCCCAGATCGCGGCGTGGGTGTACTGGCCGCCGTTCTCGCGCACGCCCGGCACATAGCCGCGGATGTAGCCCGGATCCAGGTCGCCGTGGTCGAACGGTGGATCGAGCAGCTGCACCAGCCGTGCGTCGCGACGCAGCAGGCGCCGATCCAGCGAATCCATCGCGATGCGCGTGCGCTCGGGATCACCAGCGGCCGACAGCACCGACCAGCTTTGTGCGATGGAGTCGATCTGGCAGTCGGTGTTGGACGCCGAGCCCAGCGCGCGGCCATCGTCGAAGTAGGCGCGGCGGTACCACTCACCGTCCCAGCCATGCAGCTCGAGATTGTGCTGCAGGGTGGCTGCCTCCGCGCTGCAGCGCTGCGCGAATGCCTCGTCGCCATGGGTGCGCGCCAAGGCCGCGAAGCGGGTCAGCACGTCGAACAGGAAGAACCCCAGCCAGATGCTCTCGCCGCGCCCGTGCACGCCGACCCGGTTCATGCCGTCGTTCCAGTCGCCGCCGCCGATCAAGGGCAGCCCGTGCGCGCCGAAGCGCAGGCCGTGCTCGATCGCGCGCACGCAGTGCTGGTAGACGCTGGCGCTTTCGATCGCGCGTAGCGGCAGGTCGTAGTAAGACTCCTCGTCCTCGCCCAGCGCACGCCCGTCGAGGAACTGAACGTTTTCGTCGAGCAGCGTCAGATCGCCGGTGCCCTGCACGTAGCGGCAGGCCGCCAGCGGCAGCCACAGATAGTCGTCCGAGCAGGTGGTGCGCACGCCGCGGCCGGCCGGCGGATGCCACCAGTGCTGCACGTCGCCCTCGCGGAACTGCCGCGACGCGCACAGCAGCAGCTGGTCGCGCAACAGCTTCGGCTGCGCGTGCAGCAGGGCCATGCTGTCCTGCAGCTGGTCGCGGAATCCGAACGCGCCGCCGGACTGGTACGCGCCGCTGCGACCCCACATGCGGCAGGCAATGGTCTGGTACAGCAGCCAGCCGTTGGCCAGCACGTCGAGCGTTGGATCCGGCGTTTGGACCCGCACCACGCCGAGCGTGCGCTGCCAGTGCGCGCGCACCGCGTCCAGCGAGTTTCCGGCGGTACCCGCGCGGCGGAAGCGCAGCACCTGGGTACTGGCATCGTCGGAGCTGCGCCCGACGCCGAGCCGGAAGATGATCCGCCGGGTCTGGCCTTCGGCCAGCTCGAAGGGCACCTGGATCGCCGCACACGGGTCCATGCCCGCCCCGACCCTGCCGGACAAGCGCGCGCGCTGCATCGCGGCCGGCGCGGCAAGGCTGCCGTTGCGGCCGATGAACTCGGCGCGATCGCCGCTGATGGTGCGCGTCGCATCGTCGACATCGAAGAACGCGGCGATGCGGGAGAATTCCGGGTTGAACGCATTGCGGGCGAGGATCGCACCGCTGCGCGGGTCGAGCTCGGTGACCACGTGCATCGCGCACTTGGAACGCAGGTCGCCGAGCACCCACTCGACGTAGCCGGTCGCGCTCAAGCGGCGGCTGCGACCCGACAGGTTGCGCAGCGTCAACACGCTGAACTTGACCGCCGCGTCGAGCGCCACGTGCACCACCAGCTCGCAGCCGATGCCGTCCTGCAGGTGCTCGAAGGCGCTGTAGCCGAAGCCGTGGCGACAGCGGTATTCGCCCTCGCCGCGCGCCGGCTGCGGGCTCGGCGACCAGTAGTGCCCGGTCTCCTCGTCGCGCACGTAGATCGCCTCGCCCGCGCCGTCGCAGACCGGGTCGTTGTGCCACGGCGTGAGGCGGAACTGATGCGCGTTGTCGAACCAGGTGTAGCTGCTGCCGCTGTCCGACAGCACGCAGCCGAAGTGCGGATTGGCCAGTACGTTGCTCCATGGAGCGGGCGTGCGCCGCACGCCATTGGTGGCGATCGCGTATTCGCTGCCATCCTCGGAGAACCCGCCGATGCCGTTGAAGTGTCGCAAAGCGCGCTGCCCGCCGGTGGGCTCCTGCGGCGCGACCGGCACTCGCGCTCGGGTCGGTTGCAGGCGCGGGATCGGCGGCTCGACCGGCGGCCGCCGCCGCACCTGCTCGGCGAGGCTGCCGAGTTCGTCGTTGACGATCACGCGGGCGACCGCCTGCAGCAGGATTCGATCCTCATTGGAGATCTGTTCTGCGCTGCGCACGAAGATGCCGCCGGGCCGGTCGATCACGTTGCCTTCGAGCCCGGCGGCGATCAGGCCGATGATCTGGTCGTGCAGCACCTGTCGATAACCGCCGCGATCCTCGTTCCAGATCACCAGGTCGACCGACAGTCCCTTCATGCGCCAGTACGCGTGCGCCTGCACCAGCTGGCGCACCAGCTCGATGTTGGCCGCACTGCGGATCTGCAGCAGCACGATCGGCAAGTCGCCCGAGATCGCATAGCCCCACAGGCCCGGCTGGCCGCGGCGATTGCTCGCGATCATGCCCGGCTCGGCGCGCAGCGCGGCATCGCTGTGCACGATCGCGCCGGCCAGGCGGCCGTAGACCTGGGCGTCGGCCTCGGTGATGTTGATCTGCCGCAGCACCACCTGGCTGTGGGTCCAGGCCATCTCGATCACGCGGTCGGCCATCCGACGGTCGCGATACTTGGCGATCAGGCCCAGCGCGGCATCGCGCGACTCGGCCACTCCGGTCACGATGTCGACGATCGCCATATGCTCGGGCTCGATCAGGATCCGGTGACGGATCGCCACGATCGGATCGAGCACCGCGCCGTCGCTGCCCGACAGCGGGCGGTCATCGCGCAGTGCGTCGGGATCGCGGCTGGTATTTCCGCGCCCGATGAAGCGCGCGCGATCGGTCTCGTACGACACCACCTCGGACGTAGCACCATGCACGGCCATCAGGTGCAGCATCCACGGCGCGACTTCGTCCGGCGAGCGCGAGCGCCGATGGCACAGGATCGCCTGCCGCGCGGGAACGATCTGGGTCTGCACGAACAAATTGCTGAACGCCGGGTGCAGCGCATCGGCCATCGAGGGGGCCATCACCACCTCGGCGTAGCTGGTGATTTCGATCACCCGCGCCACGCGCGCGCGGTTGGTGATGCGCAGCCGTCGGAGCTCGATGTCGTCTTCGGGCGAGACCACGATTTCGGTGTGCGTTTCGAACGCCTCGTCGCGCCGCCGGAACTCGACCCGCGGTTCGCTGAAGATCGCCTCGTAGCGCTCTGCGGCCCGTGCGGTGGGCTGGAATGCACTCGACCAGACGACGCCGCTGGACGGATCGCGCAAGTAGCAGAACATCCCCCATCCATCGCAGGTGGAATCCTCGCGCCAGCGGGTGACCGCGAGGTCGCGCCAGCGGCTGTAGCCACCGCCCGCGTTGCTCACCATCACGTGATAGCGCCCATTGGACAGCAGCTGCACGCCGGGGCTCGCGGTATCGGCGCGATTGAACACGCGGACCGGCATTTCCGCCACTTCGGTGACCGAGCGCGGATCGACCAGCGCGGGATCCGAGGTCGTTTGCGCGGGCGCGCGCGGCACCCGTTCCTGCAGCAGCAGCAGGGTGGCCTGGAACAGCGGATCGCCGGCGAAACGGCGCTGCATCGGCGCATCGAGCAGGCGCTGGGCCAGTGCGAGCAGGCTCATGCCCTGGTGGTGCGCCATGAACGAATACAGCAGCGATTCCGATTGCCCGGGTCGCTGCCGCGTGGGCGTGAAGTCGATCGCCTCGTAGAAGCCGCTGTTGCCGAGCATGCCGCGTTCGGCCAATCCCTGCAGGTTCGCGCAGGCCTCCAGCGGCGCGATCATCAACGCCAGCGCGCTCGCGTAGGGCGCGACCACTTGGTCGGCCGCCAGTCCACGCTTCAGACCGAGCCCCGGCACGCCGAACGCGCGGTACTGGTAGTTGAACGAGGCATCGACCGCGTTGTAGCCCGACTCCGAGATACCCCAGGGCAGGCCGAGCTGCGCGCCATGCTCGATTTGCCGCTGCACCGCCGCGCGGCAGCTGTGATCTAGCAGGGTGTTGGCATAGCTGGGCATTACCAGCATCGGCATCAGGTACTCGAACATCGAGCCGCTCCACGACAGCAGCAGCGGCTCGCCTCCGCTATGGGTCAGCGAACGCCCCAACGCGAACCACGCCTCCTGCGGCAGCGCGCCCTGCGCGATCGCGACGAACACCGTCAGGCGCGCCTCGGAGGCCAGCAGGTCGTAGTAGCCGGCATCGCGCCGGTTTTCGTCGGTATTGAACCCGATCGTGAGCAGGTGGCGGGTGTCGTCGTAGAGGAATGCATAATCGGCGGTCGCCAGGCGGCAGGCCTGGATCGCGAGCTGGGCCAGCGCGTCGACCTGGGTCGCGGCGTGGCGACTGGCCACTGCCACCATCGGCAGCAAAGCGCGCAGCCATGCGCGATGTGCAGGGTCGTCGCTGTCGCTTGCCTGCTGTTCGAGCAGCGGCAGCAGGCTGGACTCCATCTGCGCGACTTCGCGCAGGCTGGGCACGCCGCACAGCGCCGGCGGCAGTTGCAGCCCGACCGGAACCTCGAGCGCGGCCCACGGCAGCAGCGCGTCGAGATCGGCCAGCAGTGCTGCGCACTGCGCGTGCAGGGTGCGCGCCCAGTCCTGCGCGGCCGGCGAGTAGGACTCGGAATTGGCGTCCACCAGGCGCGCGGTGCAGTCGCAGAATCGCAGCAGGAAGGCGTGCGCGCCGGTCACGTTGGCGGGCCGCTCGCCGGGCGCTACCTGCAGTAGCGCCGCACAGTGCGCAGCCGCGTCGGAGGGATCGCCGTTGCGGATCTCGCGCACCACCGCCATCGCGTCGACCAGGCCGTCGAGCCAGTGCGCCGGCAGCACCGGCTGCGCGGCGATCTCGTGCAAGCCCGCGCGCAGTGTCAACAGGGAGCCGGCCAGATTGCCCGAATCGACGGTGGACACATAGCGCGGCTGCAGCGGCTGCAGCGTGCGGGTGTCGTACCAGTTGAGGAAATGCCCGCGGTAGCGCTCCAGGCGCTGCATGGTCTCCAGCGTCGCACCGCAGCGGGCGATCAGCTCGCCGACCGCGAGATAGCCGAAGTCATAGGCGCTCAGGTTGGCCAACAGGGCCAGGCCCATGTTGGTCGGCGAGGTGCGGTGGGCCAGCATCGGTGCCGGCTGCTCCTGGAAATTGTCCGGCGGCAACCAGTTGTCGGCCGCGTCGACGTGGCTTTCGAAGTAGTGCCAGGTGCGCCGCGCGACCCGGCGCAGGAAGGCGCGCTGCGCGACATCCAGGCTCGGCTCCCGCGCATCCAGCGGCTGGCCCAGCCAGGCCGCGATCGCGGGTGCGCACAGCCACAGCAGCAGGATCGGCAAGGCGACGGCAAGCGCTGCAGGTCGCCACTGCGCGAGCAGCACCCCTGCCAGCACCGCGGTTGCCGGTGCCACCCACATCGCGCGCAGCGAATCCCACAGGCCGTTGCCGCGCGCGCGCTCGGTGTCGCCCGATGCCGTCCACTCCAGCAAGCGGGTTTTCGAGACCAGCACGCGATAGCAGGTGCGTACGATCGCATCGAGGCTCAACCAGGCATCGAAAGGCAGGCATGCCAGCTCGAACAGCGCATGGCCGAGGCCACGCAGCGCGCCTTGCAGCACGCTGGCCAGATGCGCCGCGAGAGGCATGTCGTCGGGGCGCCGCAAGGTACCCAGCACCAGCGTCACGCCGGCCGGCGTGGCCAGCATCGCGAGCACCAGCAGGGTCCACGCCGCCGGATGCGGCAGCACCAACCAGCCCAGCAGCAGCAGTCCGAGCATGGCGGTGGAGACCAGGCTGCGGCGCAGGTTGTCGACGATCTTCCAGCGCGACAGCCCCGACAGCGGATTGCGCTGGCCGCGGGTATCGACGCCCGGCGCGCGCGGCAGCAGCCAGCTCGCGATCTGCCAGTCGCCGCGGATCCAGCGGTGACGCCGCGCGACATCGGCCGCGTAGGTGCTCGGGTAGTCCTCGTAGAGCTGGGTGTCGCTGAGCAGCCCCGAGCGCGCGAAACAGCCCTCGACCAGATCGTGGCTGAGGATGCGGTTCTCCGGCAGGCGGCCGTCGAGCGCGCGTTCGAAGGCGTCGACGTCGTAGATGCCCTTGCCGATGAACGAGCCTTCGTCGAACAGGTCCTGGTAGACGTCCGAAACTGCGCGGGTGTACGGATCGATTCCCGCCTCGCCGCTGTGCATGCGCGCGTAGCGCGAACGATTCGCGCCGATCAGTCCGGCGGCCATCCGCGGCTGCAGGATGCCGTAACCCTCGGTCACCCGCCGCTTGCTCTCGTCGTAGCGCGCGCGATTGAGCGGATGCGCCATGGTGCCGATCATCGCCCGTGCGGCATCGCGCGGCAGGCTGGTGTCGGTATCCAGCGTGATCACGAAGCGCACGTCCTGCAGCACTTCGGTAGCGCCGATGACCCGCGCGAATCGATCGGCGCCGCGGCCGCGCAGCAGCGCGTTCAACTCGCCGAGCTTGCCGCGCTTGCGCTCGTGACCCATCCACACGCGCTCGACCGGATTCCAGCGGCGCGCGCGATGGAACAGGAAAAATGTGTCGCTGCCCTCGCTTTCCGAATAAGTGGCGTTGAGGCGCTGGATGCCGCGCACCGCGGTTTCCACCAGCAGCGCATCGCCCGCCATCACCTCGCTGTCGGCATCGCGCAGGTCGGTCAGCAGCCCGAAGTGCAAGTTGCGGTCGCGGTTGCCGAGGAATCGCACCTCCAGCCCCTCGATCAGCCGCTCCACGCCATCGACGCTGCCCAGCAGCGTCGGCACCACGACCAGGCAACGCTGCCCGGCCGGGATGCCCTTGGCGAAATCCATGCGCGGCAAGGCGCGCGGCAGCGCGACCAGCGTCGATAATCCGTTGACCAGCGTGTGCGCGAACTGGCTCGAGGCGAGCACGCCGCACCATCCCACCGCCAGCAGTACCCATGCGCGGGCATCGCCCTGCAGCGCCGCCGACAGCAAAACCGCGCTCACGCCGACCGTCACCACCGCGATCGCAGCGACGTAACCGAGCAACGGCGCGCGCGCGGCGAAGCGACGGATGCTTTCGCGCGCGGGCACCCGCAGCTTCGCGGCAGCCTCCAGTTCGACGACGCCGCTGCCGACGAGGTAATGGCCCACGTGCGCATGGCGGTCGTCGTCGGCGTCGATCGCCGCCTGCGCGAGCGAGATCGCGATCCGCGCCAGCGCCACCTCGGAATGCTCGCCGCGCCGGGCCATCCGTTCGAGCGCATGCCGATAATCGTCGCGGCTGGCGAAGTCCATGCGCAGATAGGCCTGCGCCGGGTCCTCGCGCAGGACCTGCTCGGCATGGCTCATCGCCTCGACGAAGCTGCGCCACTCCATGAACGCAAGCGCACGCAGGCTGCCAATGCTGTTGGCGATCGATACCTGGTCGGCGGTCTGGTGCTGGTTCTCGGTCTGTACCTGCTGCTCGGTGGTCAGGCCCGCTTCGGCCAGACTCTGTTCGATCCAGGTCAGCGGCAATGCGAGCGCGGGGCTCTGGCCCTGCAGGCGGCGCGCGAGCTCGGCGACGAACGAGCTGCTGGTCGGCGGACCCGAACGCGCCATGTCGGCGACCTGCAGAATCAGGCTCTTCGGGTCGTGCTCGGCGGCCTCGATCATGCGATCGGCCCAGGCGTCGGCGAGATTGCGGTCGATGCGGTCCTGCGCGATGCGCGATGCCACGCGACGCAGGTTCTCGATCAAGGCCAGCCGCAGCATGATCGGGATCGCCCACAGCTCGCCGAGCGCCAGCACCGTGACCTCCTGGTAGGCGGCGATGAAGCGGGCGAGGCTTTCGGGGTCGACGCTGCCATCGCCATGCGCGACCACTTCGAGCGCGATGTCGTAGACCCGCGGCAGGCCGGCCGACTGCCCGCGGCCCAGTCGCGGCAGTTCGCGGCTGTAACCCACCGGCAGATGGCGCCGCGCGGTGCCGATCTGCTCCTCGATCAGGTACAGATTGTCCAGCAGCCACTCGCCGGCCGGCGTGATCGAGCGGGTATCGCTGATCGCCACCGTCAGCAGCGCGCAGGTTTGCTGCAGCACGGCCTCGTTCTGGTCGAGACGCTCGAGCAGGCTGTCGCGGTTGCGCCGTGCGCCCGGCACGTGCTGGGCCGCCAGCGTGCGGCCGTACTGCTCCATCTGGTCGGCGCTGAACAGTTCCGCGCGTAGCGGCTGCTCGGCTTTCGGAACCGGCGTTGCGCGCAGGGCGCCGCGCCACCAGGCGCGCAGGCGCGCGCCGACCCGCTCGAGTGTGCCGCGGGTCGGCGAATCGATCATCCAGCGTCGGGGCCGAGTCGCAGCCAGATCTCGTTGCGGCGCATGAACCACGGCGTCCACGGCGCGTTGTAGCGCGAGTAGATCGGCTCACCGACCCAGGC
>JANOEA010000258.1:0-6278 GCA_031412975.1 Pseudomonadota bacterium
CGTTTTCCTAGCTTTTTTCAAGTAAATGGTCGCTTGGTGATGATTTTCGAAGATCAGTTCATGAAAGCCGGAAAGGAGATTGATAAAGTATTTAACCGCGCCAGTGGGTGTGTTGTTTACGGTTTCCTCGGTGATGCTGGCAAGGTTGTTAAATGGATGTCCTTCGGCATCATGCCCGTTTAGCGCTTGTGACCAGGCAATGCAAAACGCCGCCAAGTCACCGCGCAATGAAGGTTGAAATCAAACCCATGGGTGCGGGATCAACGCAACGCTTCAAGCCGGCGCAACACCTGCTGCACCATTTCGCGCTGCAGTTCCCTGCGGATCAGGTCCTGCTCGGACTGCGCACCGAGTGCCTGGGTCTCGTCGAAGCTGAACTCGCGCTCGAGCAGCAGCGGCGTGCGCGCGAGCAGCACGCTGCCGTCGGCACCGCTGACCTGCAACTCGATGCGATAGCGCACCACGAATTCCTGCACCCGCGCGGACTCGCCGACCGTGAGCACATCCACGCTTGCCTCGTTGACCGGGATCACGATGCGGGCGACGCCGGCGGTCCCGAGCGCGACTTTTTCGAACCCGGCGCGCTCGAGCGCGGCCTCGAGATCGCGCGCCAACGGACTGAACGGATCGGCGACCTCCAGCGTGGCTCGCTGCAGCGCGGCCGGTAGCGCCGCTTCACCGCGCAGCGCAAAGCCGCACGACGACAGCAGCATCGCCGAACAGATCGAAACCAGCACAAGGATCGAACGCCACATCGGACACCTCGTCAGCATGCTTGCAGCCACAGCCCTGTCGCACCGGTCGGAAGTCGATTCGCAAACCGCAAAGCCCGCGCGATCCAGCGCGCGAGCCACTCAAGCCACCACGATGTTGACGATCTTGCCGGGCACCACGATCACCTTGCGCACGGTCTGGCCGGCGAGGAACTTCTGCACCGCCGGATCGGCCATCGCCTGCGCCTCGATCGTCTCCCTGGCAGCGTTCACCGCCACCTCGATCGTGGCGCGCAGCTTGCCATTGACCTGTACCGCCAGCGTCACCGCATCGCGCACCAGCGCGGCGGCGTCGGCCTGCGGGAACGGGCAGTCTTCGATCAGTGTTTCGGAGTGGCCCAGCGCCTGCCACAGCGCATGCGCGATGTGCGGGGTGATCGGATCGAGCAGCAGGGTGACCGCTTCCCACGCTTCCTGCAATACCGCGCGGCCCATCGCGGAGTCGTCGTCGAACTTCGCGAGCGCGTTGATCAACTCCATGACTGCCGCGATCGCGGTGTTGAAGGTGTAGCGACGGCCGTAATCATCGCCGACCTTCGCGATGGTCTCGTGCACCTGGCGACGGATCGCCTGGTGCTCGGCGGACAGTGCAGCGAGATCCAACGCTGGTGCCGCGCCGCGCGCGACATGCTTGTGCACCTGCCCCCACAGCCGGCGCAGGAATCGCGCCATGCCCTCGACGCCGGCCTCGCTCCACTCCAGCGACTGCTCGGGAGGCGCGGCGAACATCGAGAACAATCGCACCGTGTCGGCACCATGCCGATCGACCAGGATCTGCGGATCGACACCGTTGTTCTTCGACTTCGACATCTTCTCGGTCGCGCCGATCACCACCGGCAGGCCGTCGGACTTCAGCCGCGCGCCGACGATCTTGCCCTTGGCGTCGAGATCGACGTCGACATCGGCCGGATTGATCCACTGCTTGGCGCCATCGTCGCCCCCGCGGTAGAAGGTCTCGGCGATCACCATGCCCTGGCACAGCAGGTTGGTCGCGGGCTCATCGGACTGCACCAGTCCCGCATCGCGCATCAGCTTGTGCCAGAAGCGGAAGTACAGCAGGTGCATCACCGCGTGCTCGATGCCGCCGATGTACTGGTCGACCGGCAGCCAGTAGTCCGCGCGCGCATCGACGATGCCGTCGGCGCCCGGGCAGGCGTAGCGCGCGTAGTACCAGCTCGATTCGACGAAGGTGTCGAAGGTGTCGGTCTCGCGGGTCGCCGGCGCGCCGGTTTCCGGATCGACGGTCTTGCGCCATTCCGGATCGGCCTTGATCGGGCTCTTGACGCCTTCGAACTTGACGTCCTCGGGCAGCAGTACCGGCAGCTGGTCCTCGGGCACCGCCACCGCCGAGCCATCGGCGCGATAGATGATCGGGATCGGGCAACCCCAGTAGCGCTGGCGCGACACGCCCCAGTCGCGCAAGCGGTAATTGACCTTGCGCTCGCCGATGCCTTTCTGTGCGATCACGCCGGCGATCTGCTCGAAGGCCTGCTTGAAGCTGACGCCATCGCTGATCCAGGGTGCTGAGTTCAGCGCAAAGGTGTCCTCGTCGCGCTTGCTCGAGTACCAATCCTTCCAGCGCGTCGCGTCGTAGGCATGGTCGCCCTCGATTGCGTGCGGATCCTTGCGGTGCGCGACGACTTGTTTGATCGGCAGCGCGTACTTCAACGCGAATGCGAAGTCGCGCTCATCGTGGCCGGGAACCGCCATCACCGCACCGGTGCCATAACCCATCAGCACGAAGTTGGCGACCCAGATCGGCAGCTTGTCGCCAGTCAGCGGATGGATCGCGAAGCGGCCGGTGGCCATGCCGCGCTTCTCCATCGTCTCCAGCGCGGCCTCGGTCACGTCGGTGCGCGTGCATTCGGCGCAGAACGCGGCCAGCGCGGGATTGCCCTGCGCGGCAGCGATCGCGATCGGGTGTTCGGCCGCGACCGCCATGTAGGTCGCACCCAGCAGGGTGTCCGGTCGCGTGGTGTAGACGCGAAGCCGGTCGGCCGCGCCATCCACCGCGAAGTCGATCTCGAGTCCCTCGGAGCGCCCGATCCAGTTGCGCTGCATGGTCTTGACCGATTCCGGCCAGCCGTCGAGCGCGTCGATCTCGCGCAGCAGCTCCTCGGCATAGCGGGTGATGCGGAAGAACCACTGCGGGATCTCGCGCCGCTCGACCAGCGCACCGGAGCGCCAGCCGCGGCCGTCGACGACCTGTTCGTTGGCCAGCACGGTCTGGTCGACCGGATCCCAGTTGACCACCGAATTCTTGCGGTAGACCAGGCCCTGGTTGAACAAACGCACGAAGAACAGCTGCTCCCAGCGGTAGTATTCGGGCTTGCAGGTCACCACTTCGCGCGACCAGTCGTAGGCGTAACCGAGCGCGTGCAGTTGGCGCCGCATGTTGTCGATGTTGGCGTAGGTCCAGCGCGCCGGCGGGATGTTGTGCTTGATCGCGGCGTTCTCGGCCGGCAGGCCGAAGGCATCGAAGCCGACCGGCTGCAGCACGTTGAAGCCGAGCATGCGCTTGTGGCGGCTGATCACGTCGCCGATGGTGTAGTTGCGCACGTGCCCCATGTGCAGCGCGCCCGAGGGATAGGGCAGCATCGACAGGCAGTAGTACTTCGGCCGCGTGGTGTCTTCCGACACTTCGAACGCGCGGGTGCGGGTCCAGAAGTCCTGGGCGGCGGCCTCGACGGCCTTGAAATCGTAGGTTTCTTGCATCGATGTCTGGTGGCGCGGCGGGCGCGCCGGATTCCATGCGGGCAGACCGGCGAGGTTAGCGCAGCGCTGCGTGCGGAGGAACCCTGCCGCCGTTGACGCGCTGCGGCTGGCGTCGCTGCATGGCGCTGCTTATGCTCCGGGTGCCGAATCACACCACCACATCCGGAGAACACCGTGCGCCAGAACCTGCTTGCCGCTGCCCTCGCGATCGCCCTGCCCGCCGCAACTGCCCAGACCAGCGCACCGTCCGGCGCGGAATCGCCACGGCTCACCGTGGTGCACTGTGCAGCACTGATCGATGTCGATGCCGGCCGCAAGCTCGGTCCGCACAGCGTGCTGGTCTCGGGCGAGCGCATCACCGAGGTGCGCGCGGGCCGCGCGATGGTCGATGGCGCCACCGTGATCGACCTGCCCGGCCACACCTGCATGCCGGGCCTGATCGACATGCATACCCACATCACCAACGAGACCAACAAGGACGCCTACAGCGAGGGCTTCCGCCTCAATCAACCCGACTATGCATTCCGCAGCGTGGTGTACTCCGAGCGCACCCTGCTGGCCGGATTCACCAGCGTGCGCAATCTCGGCGACGATGGCGTGGTCTCGACCGCGCTACGCTCGGCGATCAGCCAGGGCATGGTCAAGGGTCCGCGCATCTTCACCGCCGGCAAGTCGATCGCCACCACCGGCGGCCATGCCGATCCGACCAATGGCTGGGCGCGGATCCTGCAAGGCAACCCGGGCCCGGCCGAAGGCGTGGTCAACTCGCCCGACGAGGCGCGCAAAGCGGTGCGCCAGCGCTACAAGGAAAACGCCGATCTGATCAAGATCACCGCCACCGGCGGCGTGCTGTCGTTCGCCAAGAACGGCCAGAATCCGCAGTTCGCGCTGGATGAGATCAAGGCGATCGTCGAGACCGCGCGCGATTACGGCATGAAGGTCGCGGCTCACGCGCATGGCGACGAAGGCATCCGGCGCGCGGTCCTCGCCGGCGTCGACTCGATCGAACATGGCACCTACATGAGCGACGACACGATGCGCCTGATGAAGGAGAAGGGCACCTGGTACGTGCCCACCATCACCGCGGGCATATTCGTCGGCGAGATGGCCGCACAGCCGGGTTACTACCCCGAGATCGTGCGCCCGAAGGCACTGGCGGTGGGTCCGCTGATCCAGGGTACTTTCGGCCGTGCATACAAGGCCGGGGTCAAGATCGCGTTCGGCACCGATGCCGGCGTATTCCCGCACGGCCGCAACGCCCGCGAGTTCGAGCTGATGGTCGGTGCCGGCATGCCGCCGCTGGCCGCGATCCAGTCGGCCACCCGCAATGCCGCGGAACTGCTCGGCGAAAGCGCCAACCTCGGCGGACTCGGCACTGGCAAGTACGCCGATCTGGTCGCGGTCGAGGGCGACCCGCTGGAGGACATCACGCGGATGCAGTCGATGGCTTTCGTGATGAAAGGTGGGGTGGTCTACAAGGCGCCTTGAGGTAGTCGGGCCTTGCCTTCTGCGGCCCTTCGACTTCGGGCCTGCGGCCCTGCGCTCAGGGAAACGGGTGGGTGGGCAGACCGGTGACCCCGATGGCAGGTCGGTACCACCTGCCCTGCGGTTCCGCGCCCCGCTCACCCCACACCCGTTCGTGCTGAGCGCAGGCGCGCAGCGCCGGAGTCGAAGCGTTCGCGTTCGCACACGGATGAGTCGTGGCCACGCCGCCGGCGCTTGGCAAATCCCGCGCAGGCCCCACAATGAGGGGATACCGCATCCGGAGTCCTCCATGTCCGCTTCCGCTTTCGTATTCGACGTCACCCAGGCCGATTTCGAGGAAAAGGTGCTGCTCGCTTCGACGCGAGTGGCGGTGCTGGTCGATTTCTGGGCGCCGTGGTGTGCGCCATGTCGTTCGCTGGCGCCGATCCTCGACAAGCTCGCCGAGGAGAACCAAGGCAAGCTGCTGGTCGCGAAGGTCAACACCGACGAGCAGATGCAGCTGGCGACGCTGTTCGGGATCCGCTCGCTGCCGACCGTGATGCTGATCCGCGACGGCCGCCCGGTCGATGGCTTCATGGGCGCGCAGCCGGAATCGGTGATCCGGCAGTTCCTCGCCCCGCACCTGGGCGATGCACCGCCCGAGCTGGAAGCCGAGCTGCCGCCGGAGCCCGAGCCGCAGCTGTCGGCGGAGGAAACCATCGCGGTCCTCGAAGCGCGCATCGCGGCCGAGCCCGACAAGGACGATCTCAAGCTCGAACTCGCGCAGGCGCTGATGGGCACCGGCGCGGTGGCCGAGGTGGAGGCGATCCTCGATCGTTTGCCGGCCAATCTCGCCGAAGGCGATGCGGCGAAAACACTGCGCGCGCGGCTCGGTTTCGCCCACGCGATCGTCGGTGCCCCGCCGCTGCGCGAGCTGGCCACGCTGGTCGACGCTACGCCGACGGATCTGCGCGCGCGGCACCAACTCGGCACCCGCTTCCTGCTCGACGGCGAGTATGCGCAGGCCGTCGAGCAGTTCCTCGAGATCATGCGCCGCGATCGCAAGTTCGACGACGACCTCGGCCGCCGCACGCTGATCCAGGCCTTCGCACTGATCGACGATCCGGACCTGGTCAGCGCAACGCGGCGCAAGATGGCGTCGATGCTGTTCTGATCCCGGGCGGTCCTTCGACTCCGGCGCTGCGCGCCTGCGCTCAGCAACTGTCTTGGAATTCGACCATGCTTTCCCCGTCAGATTCCCGGTAATGCGGCCGTGTTCTCGCGCTGTTGCAGCTCGTCGCGGTAGCGCGCGTTGAGGATCACCAG
>JANOEA010000259.1:0-6631 GCA_031412975.1 Pseudomonadota bacterium
GGGGGGCCCTGCCGCCCCCCGCCGTTATCCACCCGGGCCTTGCCGCGGGGGTTGTCGCGCCGGGGGCGGCGGCCCGACGCCCCGCCCTACGTCGTGAGTGGGGATCAATCCCACTCGTAGATCGTGTAGTACACCGGCTGCACGGTGCCCATGCGTGGGTCGCCTTCGAGCCGGCCATCGCCGTCGGTATCGAGATAGCTGTAGCGCACGCCGTTCTTCGGCGTGAACACCACCATGTAGAGGCGCCCGTCCTGGCGGTACTCCTCGACCGTCATGTCATCGGTGCGGCGGATCGTCACCTGCGGTGCGATCTCGTCGGGAACCCGCACCTTTTCCGGCAGCGGCTCGCCGCTGCGGATCGCTTCGCTGCGCACCGTGCCTTCCGGCGCGCGCTCGCGCGGCAACACTTTCTCGGTCGGCGTCTCGCCGGCCTCCTCCAGCCCCACCGTCTCGCCTTGCCGCGACTCATCGAGCCCGGGCGGCGGCGGTGGCTCCATCGGCTGCGGCACGGCCGGGTCCTGCGCCGACGCAGCACTCGCGCACAGTCCCAGCAACAAACCGCCACACATCGTCGCGATACGCATCATGCACCTCCGCTGCAGCAAGGCTTCCACCTTAGCAGCCACGCATTCAAGCTGCGTTGAGCGGTGAATTTGGCGCGAGTCGCCGGGAGGGCGCAGCTCTTCCCCCTTCCCTCCGGCCCGCGCTACTCGCGCGGGCGTTCGGCGGTGCGCGGCGGTGGCGCCGGAATTTCCGCCACCCCCATCCCCGGGGGACGGCCGGGGGATGGGGGTGACCCGTGGGGGGGGGGAAATTAGACGCCCCGCCCCCCCACCCCACCCCCCCCCCCCGCAGGGGGGGAAGGGAGTGTTTTGCGCTTCGCCGTGTAGCCCGTCGCTGCGCCGTCACTGATGGTCCGCACCCGAGCGGCGCTACTCAGCGCTTTGCCGTACGCTTCTTCGCCACGCTTTTCTTCACGCTCGATTTCTTCGCTACAGTCTTCTTCGCCACCGCCTTTTTCGCGATCGCTCTAGCCGCCGCCGATTTTGCAGCAGCCGGCTTCTTCACCGCGAGCTTCTTCGCTGCGGGCTTCTTGATTGCAGGCACGGGCTTCGCATCCGCTGCCCCACCAGCCCCACGCAAATACGCCAGCACCTCGCCCGCATGCACGTCCGGTGCGACCTTGTCCCACACGGTTTCGATCCGGCCATCGGCGCCGACCACGACGGTGCAGCGCGCGATGCCCATGTACTTGCGGCCGTACATGCTCTTCTCGACCCCCGCGCCGATCGGCTCGATCAGCCTGCGCTCGGGGTCGGCCAGCAGCGGGAAGTTGAGTGCGTACTTGAGCACGAACTTGCGATGCGCGGCCTCGCTGTCGGCACTGACGCCGAACACCGGCACGCCGAGTTTGCCGAACGCCGGCAGGTTGTCGCGGAAGGCGCAGGCTTCGCGGGTGCAGCCTGGCGTATCGTCCTTCGGGTAGAAGTACAGCACGTAGCGCTGCCCTCGCAGGCCCTTCGCGCTGACGTTGCGCCCGTCGCTGGCGGTGAGGGAAAAATCCGGTACGGTGGCACCTGGCTTGAGCATGGTCGTCTCCTGGGGTGATGCGCAATCGAATCGTGTGGCGCGTGGACGCGCAGTGAGAATCCGCGTGCCGTGCACGCCGCAACTCAGGTGACGCGCACCTGCGTCGCGTCAGCTTCCAGCGCATCGGGCGCGGGCTCGCCCTCGGGCCGCAACTGCCCCTCCCATTTCGACACCACCGCAGTGGCCACGCTGTTGCCGATCACGTTGGTGGCCGAGCGACCCATGTCGAGGAAATGATCCACCCCCAGCAGCAGCAGCAGGCCGGCTTCGGGGATGTTGAACTGTGCCAGCGTGGCCGCGATCACCACCAGCGAGGCGCGCGGCACGCCGGCCATGCCCTTGGAGGTGACCATCAGGATCAGCAGCATGGTCAGCTGCTGGCCCATGCTCAGCTCGATGCCGTAGGCCTGCGCGATGAACATCACCGCGAAGGTGCAGTACAGCATGGAGCCGTCGAGATTGAACGAGTAGCCCAACGGCAGCACGAACGAAGCGACCCGGTTGCTGCAGCCGAACTTCTCCAGCTGCGCGAGCGTCTTCGGATAGGCCGCCTCGCTGGATGCGGTGGAGAACGCCAGCAGGGTCGGCTCGCGAACCGCCGCGAACAGCGCTATCGCGCGGCGACCCAGTACCACCCAGGCGGCAGCGAACAGCAGCACCCACAGGATGATGATCGCGAGGTAGAACTCCAGCATGAATTCGCCGTATACCCGGAGCACGCCCGCTCCGCTCTTCGAAACCGTCGCCGCCACCGCTGCGAAAACCGCCAGCGGAGCGAACCACATCACGTACATGGTGAGCTTGAGCATCGCGTAGGACACGCCTTCGAGCGCGTCCACCAGCACCTTCGCCTTGTCGCCGATCGCCGCACACGCGGTGCCGAAGAATACCGAGAAGACCACGATCTGCAGGATCTCGTTCTTCGCCATGCCATCGACGATCGAGGACGGCACCAGATGCAGGATGAACTCCTGGATCGTGAGGCCCGCCGCGGTGACCCCGGTTGCGGTGCCAGCGGCCGGCAGTTCGATCGCCAGGCCCACGCCCGGCTCGAAGAAGTTGACCAGCACCAGGCCCAGGCCCAGCGATACCAGCGAGGCCGACAGGAACCAGGCGAACGCCTTGATGCCGACGCGACCCACCGCGCCCATGTCGCCCATCTTCGCGATGCCGACGGTGAGCGTGGCGAATACCAGCGGCGCGATGATCATCTTGATCAGGCGCAGGAACAGCGTGGTCACCACCGTGAAGCCGTCGATGATCGGCTTCAAGTCGTCGGGTGCGACGTTGGAGTTGATGAACAAGCCCAAGATCAGGCCGAGTACCAGGCTGGCGAGAATGGCGTAGGTAAGGGTCTTGCCTGAGCTCATCGGTTTTCCTGTGGCGTGGCCGTCGGTGTGGCCCTCTTTTGCGAGCCGTGATCGGGATGGTATGCGGTCATTGGCGGCGATGCACGGATCGCGCAAGCGCGTGTTGGGCGATGCGCCTGTGCGGTCGCACTGCGCCGCGCACGGTTGGCGTCGGTACCGCAGCGCACACCGTTGCCGCCGCGCCGGGGCGGCTGCAGTCCGGCGAATCGCGACGTTTGCGTGTTGCAGGCTCCCTAGCCGCCCGACAGGAAGCTGATCAGCGCGTAGCGCTCGCCCGCAGTCACGGGCACCACACGGTGTGCGTGGGTACAGGCGAACACGATGGCCCCACCGGCGGGGGCTGCGTATCCGTGCCCCTCGCCGTACTCGGGAAACGCCAGTTCACCGCCGCTATAGGCCCCGGTATTGAGGTTCACCGTCAGCGCGAAGCGACGGTGGGCGGTCTGCGGCGCGGTATTGTCGCGGTGGGTCGCGAAATGGCCGCCATCGCCGGCCCGATAGCACACGGCCTTGAGCCGCTCGAAGCGGGCCGCTGCGAAGCCGAAGGCCTTGGACACCTCCGGCACCACCGTGGCCGCGATCGCGGCGACCGTTTCCGCTTCCAGCGCCGGATCGCCGATGTTGGCGTCGAGACGGCGCTTTCGCGCATGGTCGGGTTGCAGTTCGGCGTGCGCGCCGCCGGGCATCGGCGAGTCGCGCGGCAGCCAGCCGGCGAAGCCCGTGACCAGCCGCTGGCACAGCTCCGGCGACAGCACGCGCGGTACCAGCAGCACCGGCGCGATGCCACCCAGCAGCGCCTTCTCCGCTTGCCATTCCGCCAGCGCTTGCGCCGCGAAGGTCCGCATCGCGTCCAGGGCCAAGGCGGTGGACGCAGCGTCGGCGAGCACCAGTCGCGAAATCACGCGCAGGTTCGGATCCGCGATGGCGATCTGCGCCCGATCGACCGCCACGGCAGTGCCGAAGATGAAGTCGCGCAACTGCGCATCGGGGTCGACGACCACCGCAACCGTGAGGTCCGAGTGGCAATCTGCGGCGCTGTTGTCGCACAGCACGATAGCCTGCATGCCGGTGGCGGCGGATTGCTCGCGTACGGCCGAAACCAGCGCGTCGATCTGCAGCGACGGCCAGCCCGCTGCGCATGCCGCGAACAGCAGCGGACGGCCGTTGGCGAATTCATAGAAGTACAGCAGCCGCCCGTCGGCGGTATTGCGCGCAAAATCCGGCAGGCGCTCGCCGCGTCCGAGGCCGGCCGTCGGTGCCGCAGCGGTGGTCGGCGGAGGGGTTTGGCCTGGGTGGTTCGGAGCCGGCGGTTGCATGGTCATCGTGTGCAGTGGAGCCTTCGAGATTGACCGCATGATGACGTGCGTTGCCGCGCGCCATCCGTGCCGGCCGGTTACAGGGTATCGCGATGCCTGCCCACGAACGGCCGGTAGTACTCGCGGATTGCGCGCATGTCGGCGTCCATGTCGTCGCCCACCTCGAAGGATTGCCCGATATGCACGCGCCGCTCGGGATAGTGGAAGGCCGCGCAGACCACCGGCACGCCGGCGTCGTGGGCCACGCGCCAGAACCCCGTTTTCCATTTGCCGACGCGGCGTCGCGTGCCTTCGGGGGCGACCGCCAGCCACAGGCGCGAGTGGGTGCGCATGCGTTCGGTGAGCTGTTCGACCACGCCGACGGTGGCCGAGCGATCGACCGGGAAACCGCCGAGCGCGCGCAGCAGCGAACCCAGCGGCCACCAAAAGAGCTCGCGTTTGGCCATGAACTCGACGTCGAGTCCAAGCGCGACCTTGACCAGCATGCCCCACACCGCATCCCAGCCCGAGGAGTGTGGGGCGGCGATGATCACCAGCCGCGGCAAATCCGGGAATTCACCCGTCACGCGCCAGCCGCACCAGCGCAGCACCAGCGCCGCCGCACGCCGACTGAACGCAGCGTGCTTGCGCGGCGCGTGCGGCGGCAGCGCGATCAGGTGCGCGGGTGCCGTGGGCACCGTACTCGATTCAGTCATGGTCGATGGCGCGGCTGCTGCGACCCTGCTTGATCCCGGCCTTGATCTTCTTGCCGCCGAGGCGACGCTCCTTGGCCGCGCGCGTGGGCTTGGTCGCGACCCGCTTCTTCGGCACCACGGTCGCCGCCAGGATGATCTGTGCGAGACGCTCGCGCGCATCCTCGCGGTTGCGATCCTGGGTGCGAAAGCGCTGTGCCGAGATCACCAGCACGCCGTCGTCGGTGAGCCGGCGATCGGCGCGCGCGAGCAGCCGCGTGCGCACCGGTTCCGGCAGCGAGGGACTGTTGCGCACGTCGAAGCGCAACTCCACCGCGGTCGAGACCTTGTTGACGTTCTGCCCGCCGGGGCCGCTGGAGCGCACGAAGCGTTCGCTCAGTTCGTTGTCTGGAATCTGGATGTTGCGGGTGATGATGAGCATGGCGAAGGCCGGAAGAGTTGCGGGATTATAGGGCGGGCCTTCGGCCTGAGGTCTCCCCACATTTTCAGCCCCCCGTGATCGCGTTTTCTGCGCAAAGCTCGACTAGCCGTCGGCGGACCAACAGCGCGGCGAGCTCCGGAGGCAGTAGGACTTGAGCCAGCCAAGCCATACCGCGCCTGATCTGGGAGTATCGATTGTGGTGCTTGGACTGGCGCGTCATCGGGTCCGGGACCTTGGCTTGACGAGCGGCCAGGGCGATCAGCCACGCGGCAAAGCATGCCAGCGTCTGTAGCAGAAGCAGCACCGTCAAGCGGTCGGATTTGCGGGTCAGACTAGTCTCGAAGGCGACGCCGTAGCGATGGCTCTTGAGGTCTCGGAACGCTTCCTCGATCTGCATGCGCTTGGCATAGTCTGCGACGATTTGCTGGGCGCTCGCGGCGCGTGCGCACAACGAGGTGACCAACAGCCAAGGTTCGCGCGCGGCCTTGCAGGCCTTCTTGGTGGTGCGACCCTTGTTGGGCTGCTTCTTGCCGGTGAGTGGGTCGCGCCCGTTGCGCGCGCGCTTTGCCAGCACCAGTCGACACGCCAGTGGATCGCCCTGAA
The DNA here is from genome assembly GCA_031412975.1 of Pseudomonadota bacterium. GTDB lineage: Bacteria > Pseudomonadota > Gammaproteobacteria > Xanthomonadales > Ahniellaceae > UBA4656. The sequence continues at coordinate 5,993 of JANOEA010000259.1, forward strand.
CGATGGCGTATTCGCCCAGGTCGCGGGGTGTGGCCGTGGCGGCCGAATGCAGGCTCGCGCAGGCATGCCAATCGCCCGCGCGAGACGATTTCACCTTCGTGTTGTTGCGCAGCCGAGCGATGTAATCCCAGCCCATGGCCTCGACCGCACGCAGCCAGTCGCTGCGAAAGCCCGCATCGGTGACGAGGATCGGCGTGCACTGCTCGGGCATCACCCGCTGCAACTGTTGCAGAAACTCCCGCTGCGCCTTGGGCTGACCCATGCGCTCGATCGGGAAGACCTGCTCGTAGAGCGTCAGCGCGCGGCCACCGACGGGAACGGATGCGCGCAGAACCGCCCATCGACCATCGCGCTTGAGATCCGCCCAATCGACCAGCACCAGCGGTCGTGTGCGGTCGGCCAGCAACCACTTCGCCATGGCCTGCTGGAAAGGCAGTACCGACTGATGCAGCAATCGATTGCTCAACAGCCGATCCAGCGCCTTGAGCGGCGCATGCGCCCAGACCGCCCCGGGCCAACTTCGTGCCAGATCGGTCAGGGTCAGTCGCGAACCCTTGACCAGCGCCTCGACGGCTGCCAGCAGTCGGCGCGATCGCGCCGCATGCATAGGCGCCAACACAGCAGGAAGGCATTGCAGCA
>JANOEA010000260.1:0-3581 GCA_031412975.1 Pseudomonadota bacterium
ATAACAGCGGAATAAAAGCTGTGTTGAACGAATGGTTGAGTGGGATATTTGTGGTTGAGGGTATGCAGGATGGCCTCTTGCAACGGACAAAACTGGCTTGCGGCGAGATGCTGGTGACGCGTGAAGGCCATGTCATTACCCGCCATAGCCTGACTTACTATGCGCCTGACTCGCAATTGCACGGGGTGCTGGCGCGGCAGCGGGAGATAGCCCAGATCAAAATCGAAGTGGATGCGCTAAGGGGTGGTCTCGCCATAGAAAAATCCGCACTGGCAGTAGCGGAAGAAGCCTACCGCGAACTGGAAGTGTCGATCTCGCGTTTGCGTCATGATAGTGAGCAGCTCCAGCAACAGCATCATGATTTACAGATACAGGTGCTGAAGCTCACCCAACTGGCCGAGCGCGCCAGCCAGCGCCGTAGCCAGATTGAGCTTGAACTGACAGAAATTGCGCAGCAGACAGCGTTGGAAGTTTCCCAGAAACAGGATGCTGAAATAAAACTGGCGGAATATCACATTCAAATTGAGGCTCTACGGGAGCAGGTGCAACAGGAAAAGCATGCCAGAGAAGCAGCGGAGCAGTCGCTCAATACTCAGCGTCAACTTGCGCAGAATGCGGCAAGAGAAATGCAGGAAGCTGCCTTCTATGAAAAAACCTGCCAGAACAAAATCATTGAGATAGAGAATTCCATCCACATCATTAATGAGAATATTGCTGGACTAAGAAACAATCTGGAGAGATTATTGACCGAGCAAGGCGGTTTTGATGAAGCTCCGTTGAGCAGTCAACTACAGGAATGGCTGGCGCTGCGCGAGCGGCGTGAATCGGCGCTGGCAACAGCGCGTAATGCTCTGGAGGGTGCGGCTAATGAGCTGCGGGAAATAGAGCAGGAACGCATGACTTCCGAACAGAAACTGTACCCGCTGCGAGAATTCATCAACCAGGCGCGCCTTAAGGACACCACCATCCGGTGCTGCGCTACTGGACGCCGGAAGAGTTCATGGCGATCGAAGCCTTCGGGAATTCGATCGGATTCAGCCACGTCGCCAGCGGGCCGCTGGTGCGTTCGTCCTACCATGCCGACGAGATGGCGCATGCGGCCGGCGTGGTGCAAGCGTGACCTGTAGCACTGCGCGCGGCCCTGTATCGCGCATAGTGTCGACCATCATTTGCGGCCGCCGTGGCGGCCGCTGGAGCGCAGCATGATCAGATTCCGCCCGCAGGTCCTTGCAGCCACCGTCGCCTTGATCGTCGGCAGCGTATTGGCGCCGGCATTCGCCAAGCCCGCCACGCCGGCACCCGTCGCGCTCGCGCCATCCGCCGAGCAGGTGCAGTCGGCGATGTGGGCCACGCGCTTCCTGACCCGCTTCCACTACAAGCGCACGCCGCTCGACGATGCGCTGTCGGAGCAGTTGTTCGACCAGTACCTGGACAATCTCGACGCCGACAAGTTGTTCTTCCTGGCCGCCGACATCGAGCGCTTCCAGCCCTACAAGACCACCCTCGACGATGCGATCTACGACGGCGAGCTCGACCCGCCGTTCGCGATCTTCCGCACCTACGTGCAGCGGATCGGCGAGCGCACCGCCTACTCGCGCAGCCTGCTCGGGAAGGGCTTCGATTTCAGCGTCGACGAGAGCATCCAGTTCGACCGCGAGGACGCGCAGTGGGCCACCACCAGTGCGCAGCTCGACGAGATCTGGCGCCAGCGGGTCAAGAACGACTGGCTGCGCCTGCGCCTGAACGGCAAGCAGGAAGAGGAGATCCGCAAGACCCTCGACAAGCGCTACAAGAGCTTCGGCGACCGGGTGCGCGAGTTCGACAGCGAAGACGTGTTCCAGACCTTCATGAACGCCTACGCCGGCGCAATCGAGCCGCACACCGGTTATCTGGGCCCGCGCACCGCGGAGAACTTCAACATCCAGATGCGCCTGTCGCTGGAGGGCATCGGCGCGGTGCTGATGAAGGAAGACGAGTACACCACCGTGCGCAGCGTGGTGAAGGGTGGTCCTGCGTCGCAGGGCGGGGTGATCAAGGTCGGTGACCGCATCGTCGGCGTGTCGCAGGGCGACAAGGGCCCGGTGCAGGATGTGATCGGCTGGCGCGTCGACGACGTGGTCGAGCTGATCCGCGGGCCCAAGGGCACCACCGTGGCGCTCGACGTGATCCCGGCCGACGCACCGGAGGATGCCAAGCCCGTGCACGTGGCGATCGTGCGCGACACGGTCAAGCTCGAGGAACAGGCCGCCAAGAAGTCGGTGATCGACGTCGGCAGCGGCGGATTGGCGCGCAAGATCGGCGTGATCTACCTGCCGACGTTCTACCACGACTTCGAGGGCACCCGCCGCGGCCTGGCCGACGCGCGCAGCTCGACCAAGGACGTGGCCAAGCTGATCGCCGAGCTCAAGCAGGAGGGCGTCAGCGGCATCGTGATCGACCTGCGCCAGAACGGCGGTGGCTCGCTGACCGAGGCGACCAACCTGACCGGTTTGTTCGTCGATCGCGGACCGGTGGTGCAGGTGCGCGACGCGCAGGGTCGGGTCAGCGTCGAGGCCGATACCGACAGTGCGGTGGCCTGGGACGGCCCGCTGGCGGTGCTGGTCGACCGCAGTTCGGCTTCGGCCTCGGAGATCTTCGCCGCCGCGCTGCAGGATTATGGCCGCGCACTGATCATCGGCCAGACCACGTATGGCAAGGGCACCGTGCAGAACCTCGTCGATCTCGACAATTTCGCGCAGAACGACAAGCCGACCTTCGGCCAGGTCAAGCTGACGGTCGCGCAGTTCTTCCGCGTCAACGGCGGCTCGACCCAGAACCGCGGCGTGGTGCCCGACCTCGCGTGGGCCGGCGCGATCGATCCCGAGCAGTGGGGCGAAAGCTCGATCGACAACGCGCTGCCGTGGGCCTCGATCACGCCAGCCGACTACAGCGGGCGCGGCGATTTCCGCGAGCTGGTGCCGCTGCTCGATGCGCGCCACGCCAAGCGCGTGGCGGGTGATCGCGAGTTCCAGTACTACCTCGAGGATGTCGAGGAGAGTCGCAGGATTCGCGCCGAAAAGACGCTGTCGCTGAACGAGGTGATCCGCAAGGCCGAGCGCGATCAGCAACAGGCCAGGCGCGACAAGCGCAAGGCCGAGCGCGAACTGCTGGCCAAGGCACAGGGCAAGGCCGACGCGGCCGCGCGCGACGTCGAAGCGCCGCTCGACGACGGACTGCAGGCCGACGAACGTCGCCCGACCGAGGACGACAGCGACGAGACGATCCGTCCCGACGCGCCGCTGCAGGAATCCGCGCGCATCCTCGCCGATGCGATCGAGCTGCTGTCGACCGACACCCGCCTCGCATCGAAGGTCAAGGCGTTCGCGATCGCCGAAGCATCCCGCCCGGTCGAAAACGCCGTAGCCCGCGAGTCCCTGTAGGACGGGCCTTCGGCCCGCCGCCAGCTGTACTTCGGCGTATCGTGATGGACGCATAGGGCGGGCCTTCGGCCCGCCGCCAGCAATACCCGCGCCCCGCATTGATCACGACGGCGGGCCGAAGGCCCGTGCGACGAAGTGTCGCGGTGATCATGATGGCGGGCC
>JANOEA010000261.1:0-2693 GCA_031412975.1 Pseudomonadota bacterium
CCACCGATGGCGAGGGACAGCGCGAGCAGCGAGGTGCGGAACTTCATGGGAACTCTCCGATGGGGATGCGCGCAGTCCATCTGCGCGTGTTCACATGGTGCGGTAGCGGACGTTCTCGCCCGGTGCACGAACGGTGATTGGACCCTGCACGAATGTGCATTGCGTGTGCTGTGCACGTTGCGGAATCATGAATCCGCCTCGCAAAGCGGCCTGTTGCGCAACAGGCACGGATGCGTTCACCCAGCGATAACGGATCCGGATGCGGGCTCATCGTCGCGCTATCATCACGGCAGGCTCGATCGAAGGAACATCATGCGCATCGAATTCTTCGGCGCTGCCGGCGAAGTGACCGGATCGTGCCACCTGCTGCATATCGGCGAACGCAAGCTGCTGATCGACTGCGGCATGTTCCAGGGCGGGCGCGACGAGCGCACCCGCAACGCAGCGAAGTTCGCCTTCGACCTGCGCGGCCTCGACGCGATGCTGCTCTCCCACGCGCACATCGACCACCTCGGCCGCCTGCCCTTGCTGGCCAAGCGCGGCTGGCACGGTCCGATCTACACCCACCAGGCGACCGCCGATCTCGCGCGGATCATGCTGGATGATTCGGCGCGACTGTCGCAATCCGATGTCGAACAGGAGAATCGGCGCCGCGCACGGCGCGGACTGCGCGCACTGCAGCCGACCTACGACATCGACGATGTGAATCGGGTCCTGCGGCAGCTGGTGCCGCTGGCCTACGGCGAAACCCGCGAGATCCTGCCTGGCGTGCATGCGGTGCTGCACGATGCCGGCCATATCCTCGGTGCAGCGATCGTGGATGTCGCGGCCGCGGTGGACGGCACCACGCGACGCCTGGTGTTCTCGGGCGACATCGGACCGCGCAATGCGCCGGTGATGCACGACCCCACTCCGGTCGAGCGGGCCGACCTGGTGGTGATGGAGTCGACCTATGGCGATCGTTTGCATCGCTCGCGCGAGGACACCATCGCCGAACTCGGCGCGATCTTCCATCGCGCGCGCGCCGATGGCGGCATGGTGCTGATCCCCGCGTTCGCGGTCGGCCGCAGCCAGGAGATCCTGTACTGGATGGCGCGCCACTGGGACGCATGGGGACTGGCGGACTGGCAGATCGCGCTGGACTCGCCGATGGCCGCGAAAGTGGTCGGGCTGTACGCGAAACACGGCGAGTTGCTGGACGCTGAATCACGCGCGGTCTGGCGCGGGATGGAGCCGTTCAAGCTGCCCAACCTGCGCGCCACCGTCGAAGCGTCGGAATCGCAGCGGCTCAACGAGGTGCGCGGCGGCACCATCATCATCGCCGGTTCCGGCATGTGCAACGGCGGCCGCATCGTGCACCATCTGCGCCATCATCTGTGGCGCGAGTCGACCCACGTGATCTTCGCGGGCTACCAGGCGCAGGGCACGCTGGGCCGCGAACTGGTCGATCGCAAGAAAACCGTGCGCATCCGCGGCGAGACGGTGAAAGTCAACGCACAGATCCACACCATCGGCGGTTTGTCGGCGCACGCCGACCAGGGCGGGCTGCTCGAATGGTACGGGCACTTCAAGGGCTCGCCACCGGTGTGGCTGGTGCATGGTGAGGACGCCGCGCGCGAAGCACTGGCGGAGAAGCTGCGCGGGCGTTTCGGCTGCACCGTGGGGCTGGCGCAGCCGGGCGGGTCGGCCGAGGTCTAGACAGCTGCGGAAGCTGCGATCTAACCTGCCGCGCGACCGATTACTCCATGTGGGAGCTGCCATGGCAGCGACTCGGGCGACCGAGGGTGCATCGACGCCCGGTGTGCAGCGAGAGGTGCCGGTCGCTGGCATGCCAGCTCCCACAAGGTGTCTCGATCGGTCGCGGCGATTCACAGCCCTGGTGAGAGCTGCCACGGCCGCGACGGCCGATCAGCAGGCCACCGCAGTCTCCGCGATGGCGCCTACCAACGGGCCACGGTTCGCCGGCAGGCATTCGATGCAAACACGTAGGCCACCGCTCAAGCGTCGAGCGCAGCCGCCGCAGCCTCGGCCATCACCGCCTCCTCGTCGCAGGCGACGATCCGCACCAGCACCCGCGACGTGGGCGCGTGAATCTGCGCCATGTGCATCTGGTTGGCCTCGCCGTCGAGCGCGATGCCAAGGAATTCAAGCCGCGCGCAGACCGCAGCGCGAATCGCTGCCGCATGCTCGCCGATGCCGCCGCTGAACAGCAGCGCATCGAGCCCGCCCAGGGTGGCCGCCATCGCGCCGATGCCGCGCACCACGTGGTGCACGAACAGGTCGATCGCCTGGCGCGCCTCGTGCGTTTCACTGGCCAGCAGCGTGCGCATGTCGCCTGAAATGCCGGAGACGCCGAGCATTCCCGACTCCCGATAGAGCAGCGCCTCGACCTGTGCGACCGTCATGCCCAGTCCCTGCAGCAGATGCAGCACCACGCCGGGATCGAGGGCGCCACAGCGGGTCGCCATCGGCAGTCCGTCGAGTGCGGAGTAGCCCATGCTCGCATCCACGCTGTCGAAGTCGGCCAGCGCGCACAGGCTCGCGCCACTGCCCAGATGCGCGACGACCGCGCGCCGCGCCTGCGGCGCCTCGCGACGCAGCACGCAGGCTGCGTGCATGTGCGCGAGCCCATGGAACCCGAAGCGCTGCACGCCCTGCTCGTGCAGGCGGCGCGGCAGCGCGAGCCGCCGCGC
>JANOEA010000262.1:0-12902 GCA_031412975.1 Pseudomonadota bacterium
GCAGCTGGCGCTCATGGGTCACCACGCGCGGGAACTTGAAGCAGAACCGGAAGCCGGAGGGTGCCTCATCGGCCCAGCGCCGCACGGTCGCCTCGGCGGGCAGGCCATAGAACGTCGAATTGCCCTCGACCGCGCCGAATACACGCGCATACTGCGGCAGGAAATCGGCGCGCCGCGCATTCCGCGAATACAGGCTGCCGCGCCAGCCGTCGAACGCCCACACCGGGCAGCCGAGCCGCAATGTGCCGAGTTCCTGCGTTGAGTGCATCGGCGCACTCTGGCATAAACCGGCGCGTGGGCAACCTCACACCCGGAGAACCGCATGTCGCGCTGGCGACCACCCGCTGCGCCAAGCACCGCGATCATCACTCCGCAAGGCCACGAGCGCCTCAAGGCGGAGCTCGACGGGCTCTGGCACCGCACCCGCCCCGAAGTGGTGCGCGCGCTGGCGGCCGCAGCCGCCGAGGGCGATCGCTCGGAAAACGCCGAATACACCTATCGCAAGAAGCAGCTCGGCGAGATCGACCGCCGGGTGCGCTATCTGAGCAAGCGCCTGCAGACCGTGCGCGTCGTGCGCGATCCGCCGACCGATCCGCGCGCGATCTACTTCGGTGCCTGGTTCGTGGTGGAGGACGACCGCGGCGTCGAACATCGGCATCGCATCGTGGGTCCGGACGAGACCGATGCGGCGACCGGCTGGATCAGCATCGATTCGCCGCTGGCGCGCGCGCTGCTGAAGCGACGGGTGGATGATGAGGTGCGGGCGCAATTGCCCGCGGGCGTGGTTTCGTTCGTGGTGGTGGGGGTCAGTTATGCCGGACCCGTCGGGACTTGACGGGCCAGCGGCAGCCGCATCGCGCTGCTAGGGAGCCGCAGCCTTGCGCGCAGCAAGCAGCGCATCGAAGTACGCGATCGTGCGTTGCAGCCCCTCGTGGAGTGCGATCTTCGGTTCCCAGCCCAGATGCGCACGAGCCAACCCGATGTCGGGCCGGCGTTGGGTCGGATCGTCGGCGGGCAGCGGCAGGAAACTCAGCTGCGAGCGCGAACCGGTCAGTGCGATCACCTGCTCGGCGAGCTCGCGGATGGTGAACTCGCCCGGATTGCCGAGATTGACCGGGCCGGTGAACTCCGCGGGGCTGTCCATCAAGGCGAGGAACCCGTCGATCAGATCGTCGACGTAGCAGAACGCGCGGGTCTGCTGGCCCTGGCCATAGATCGTGATTGGCTCGCCACGCAGCGCCTGCACGATGAAGTTCGACACCACCCGGCCGTCGTTGGGGTGCATGCGCGGGCCGTAGGTGTTGAAGATCCGCGCCACCTTGATGTCCACCCGGTGCTGGCGGTGGTAGTCGAAGAACAGGGTCTCCGCGCAGCGCTTGCCTTCGTCGTAGCACGAGCGGATACCGATCGGATTGACGTGGCCCCAGTAGTCTTCGGTCTGCGGATGTACCTGCGGATCGCCGTAGACCTCGCTGGTCGAGGCCTGGAAGATCCGCGCGCCGACCCGCTTGGCCAGGCCCAGCATGTTGATCGCGCCATGCACGCTGGTCTTGGTGGTCGCGACCGGGTCGTGCTGGTAATGCACCGGCGACGCCGGGCACGCGAGGTTCCAGATTTCATCGACCTCGACGAACAGCGGGAAGGTCACGTCGTGGCGCATGAATTCGAAGCGTGGATGCTGCAGCAGATGGGCGATGTTGCGCTTGTCGCCGGTGAACAGATTGTCCGCGCAGATCACCTCGTGGCCCTGCGCGACCAGCCGCTCGCACAGGTGCGAGCCCAGAAAGCCCGCGCCGCCGGTGACCAGCACGCGTTTGGAATCCTGCGGTCCTCGCTGCATGTGATTCAGCCCAGTGTGGGATGGGAAACCGAGCGACCGCGGCCGATGCCGTAGTACGCGATGCCGGCCGCTTCGACCGCTTTCGGATCGTAGATGTTGCGCCCGTCGAAGATCGCCGGCTCGCACAGCGCGGCGCGGATGCGCGCGAAATCCGGGCTCCAGAACGCCTTCCACTCGGTGACGATAGCCAGCGCATCGGCGCCCTCGAGTGCGCTGAACGCATCCTCGGTCAACACCAGGTCGTCGCGCTCGCCGAACAGCCGCGCGGCCTCATGTCGCGCTTCGGGATCGAACGCACGCACCCGCGCACCGGCCGCCCACAGGCTCTCCAGCAGCACATGCGCGGGCGCTTCGCGCATGTCGTCGGTGTTGGGCTTGAACGCCAGGCCCCAGACCGCGATGGTGCGGCCCCGCAATTGACCGAAGTGCTTGAGCAGCAGTGCGAACAATCGATGCTTCTGCGCGGTGTTGACCGCCTCGACGGCTTCGAGCAGGCGTGGCTGGTAACCGAACTGGCGTGCGGTGCGATCGAGCGCCTGCACGTCCTTGGGAAAGCACGAGCCGCCGTAGCCGGCACCCGGATAGATGAACGAATAGCCGATCCGCGGGTCGGAACCGATCCCGTGGCGCACCAGTTCGATGTCGGCGCCGACGTGCTCGGCGATGTTGGCGATCTCGTTCATGAAACTGATCTTGGTCGCGAGCATCGCGTTGGCCGCGTACTTGGTCAGCTCCGCCGAGCGCACGTCCATCAGCACCAGGCGCTCGTGGTTGCGGTTGAACGGTGCATACAACACCTTGAGCTGCTCCACCGCGGCAGGATTCGACGAGCCGATCACGATCCGATCGGGGCGCATGCAGTCCTTGACCGCATCGCCTTCCTTCAGGAACTCGGGATTGGACACCACGTCGACCGCGACCCGCACGCTGCGCGCGTCGAGCTCGGTCGCGATCGCGGCCGCCACGCGGTCGGCGGTGCCGACCGGCACGGTGGACTTGTTGACCACCACCGCATCGCGATCCAGATGCCGGCCGATGCTGCGTGCGACCGCGAGCACGTGCGACAGGTCGGCGCTGCCGTCCTCGTCCGGCGGCGTGCCCACCGCGATGAACAGGATCCGTCCGTGCGCGATCGCCACTGCCGCATCGGTGGTGAAGCGCAGGCGCCCGGCCTTGTGGTTTGCCACGACCAGATCCTCGAGGCCCGGCTCGAAGATCGGCACCTCGCCGCGCTGCAGGCGGGCGACCTTGTCGGCATCGATATCGACGCACATCACGTCGTTACCGACGTCGGCAAGGCAGGTACCGGTGACCAGGCCGACGTAGCCGGTGCCGAAAATCGTGACTTGCATGCTGGGGCGGTTCCGCTACGACCAAGCGCCAATGATACGACGCGCTGCCGCCAGCGTCGCGCTGCCGTCCGCACCGCTCAGTTCGGGCTGGCCACGTGGCCGCCGCGATCACGATCGGCGGCGCGACCGCCGTGCGCAGGCGCGCTGGCTGCGTGAGTTGCTGCTGCCCGATCCGCAGTGGATGCGCGGCCGCGAAGGCGCGGGCTGGCTGCCGTGGTTGTATCTGCGACGTGCGGCGCGCGGCTGGCGGGTTCGGGCATGAAGCGCGCCAGGCGCCCGCTATCATTCCACCGCGCCATCGTGGGCAAGCGCATCGATCGGTAGTTCGAATGCGATGAACAAGCTGCACGGGGTCTCGCTCACGCACAGGGCTTCGTGAGCGAGCCCCGCCGGACCATAGGCATAGTCGCCGACGTCGAGGGTCACCGCGGCGCTGCCGGCATACTTCACCTGCAGCCGGCCGGCCAGGAGGACCATGCGCTCTGCCGAGGTATGGCTGTGCGGCGCGATGCGATAGCCGCCCGGCACGCGCAGTATCGCGTCGGCGTTCGGCAGCGCCGGGTCGCCGCGCAATACCGTCAACTCGCAGCCCGGCGCGAATACCGGCGGGCACGCACCCCATTGCAACGCCGGATCGTCCGGACTGATCGCAACGGGCCTGGGGGTGGCTGCCGGGACCGATTGCGCGGCCGCGATGGCGGCGTGCAGCCCGCCTGCCAGCAACAGCGCCGTCATCGTTGAACCCACTCGTTGGTTGCGCATTGTCGTCTCCTGGGGGTGGTGTTGGGCTACGCGGCCTTGCCAGCGGCCAGCGCCTGCACGTCGGCCGCGCTGAGCGGATGGCCGCCGATCGCCCAGTCGCCGCCGTGGAACTCGTTGATCCGCACCCACGTCACGGCGCGCATGTTTTCGCCCTCGACCTCGATCATGGCGGCAGTGACCTTGGCGATCAGCTGCTGCTTCTGGGTCGGGGTGAAGACGTCCTTGATCACATCGATGGTTACCAGTGGCATGGGTTTCTCCTCAGCGGTGGGCTGGCATGCCGGTGCCGATACGCCAGCGACCACAGGTTCGCAGGTCGTCGCCGTGGTCACTTGGAGATTGGTTGGAGAAGTCGTGGAGATCTCTGGGTGTTTGCGGTCGCAGCGTCTATGATCCACCGATGATTTATCGGTTCGGACCATTCGAACTGGATACGGCGCAGGCGGAACTGCGCGAGGCCATGCAACGCCATGCCCTCGAGCCGCAAGTCTTCGCGGTACTGGCGCTGTTGGTCGAGAACCGTGAACGGCTGGTATCGAAGGAAGAAATCGTCGAGACCGTCTGGGACGGGAGACCGGTGTCGGACGCGGCGATCGCAAGCCGCATCAAGGCCGCGCGGCGTGCACTCCGCGACGATGGCAAATCGCAGCGCTACATCCGCACCATCCAGCGACGGGGTTTTCGCTTCGTGGCCGACGTCGCAGCGGGGCCGGTCACCGGGCAATGCACCATCGGCGCGGCGAACGACGCTGGCGCGCCTGCGGTTTCGCCGCGGGCGCAACCGTCGATTGCGGTGCTGCCGTTCGATCTCAGCGGCGACTGCAGCCGCTTTGCCGCGCTCGGCGATGCACTCGCCCACGAACTGATCGCCGAACTGGCGCGGCTGCACTGGCTGTTCGTGACCGCGCGCGGCTCGTCGTTCCGATTCCGCTCGTCCGACGCCGACGTGGTCGGGATCGGGCGCATGCTTGGCGTACGGTACGTGCTATGCGGCGCGGCCGAGGTTTCCGGCATGCGCCTCGCAGTCACCGTCGAACTTGCCGATACGCGGGACGGTCGCGTGCTGTGGGCCGACCGCTTTGCCGGCGCGGTCGACGAGGTCCATGCGATACGCGCCGCGATCGTCGCGCGCGTGCTGTGCGAACTGGAGATCCGGATCCCGCTGCACGAGGCGGCAGGCGCGCGCCTGGTCGCCACCGAGCACCTCGACGCCTGGGCGGCGTACCACCTCGGCCTGCAGCACATGTTCCGCTTCAACCGCAGCGACAACACGGCAGCTCGTGTGCTGTTCGACCGCGCGATCGTGCTGGATCCCGCATTCGCCCGCGCGCATGCGGGGCTTTCGTTCGTGCACTTCCAGTCCGCGTTCCTGCGCCACACGGACGATGTCGCCGCGGAAGCGGCGGCGGCCCGCCGCTGCGCCGAGCGCGGCCTCGAACTCGAACCGCTCGATCCGTTCGTGAACTTCACGATGGGACGTTCCTACTGGCTGCATGGCGATCTCGATGGCAGCCTCGGCTGGCTCGAACGGGCCACGCACATCAGTCCCAGCTATGCGCAAGGCATCTATGCGCGTGCGTGGACCGAGGCGCTGGCCGGACGGCCGATCGATTCGCAACAGCATGTCGACCTGGCGATGCGGCTGAGCCCGCTCGACCCGATGCACTACGCGATGCTCGGCACGCGCGCGTTCACCCACATGGCCCTCGGCGAACACCCTGCCGCCGCCGATTGGGCGGAGCGCGCCGCAAGGTCGCCCGGCGCGCACGTGCTGATCGCGATGATCGCCGCCGCGGCCCACGCGATCGACGGCAACCGCACGCGCATGGCGGCATGGGCTGCCAATGCGCGTGAACGCAATCCCGCGCTCGGGCGCGCCGATTTCTTCCGTGCGTTTCCGATGGCGGTGACCGGCATGCGCGAGCGGGTGTCGCGCGCGCTGGAGGACCTCGGATTCTGAGACGGCAGCACCGTCGGCGCGCAGTCGAGGCGAGCCGGGGCGGCCCTGTCGCTGCCATGCCAGCAGCGACGCGCACCTGCGCAACTGAAGTTCGCCCGGACGCAGAACGCAGAAGGGCCCCGGCAGCGACTGCCGGGGCCCTCGTACTGCGTCGACCATCGGCGCCCTTCGGCGCCGAAGGAATTACTGCTGCGGTGCCGCCGGTGCCGCCGGTGCCGCGGCGCCCGGTGCCACGATCTCGAGCAGCTCGACTTCGAAGGTCAGCATCGCGTTCGGCTCGATGCCCGGACGGCCACGGTCGCCGTAGGCGAGGTTGCCGGGAATCCAGAACCTGTACTTGCTGCCCACCGTCATCAGCTGCAGGCCTTCGGTCCAGCCGGCGATCACGCCGTTGAGCGGAAACTGCGCCGGCTCGCCGCGGTCGATCGAGCTGTCGAACTTGGTGCCATCGAGCAGGGTGCCGACGTAGTGCACCTTGACGGTGTCGGTGGCGACCGGCTTGGCGCCCTTGCCTGCGGTGATGACCTGGTACTGCAGGCCCGAGGCGGTCGACTTCACGCCCGCCTTGGACTTGTTGGCGGCGAGGAACTTTTCGCCGGCTGCCTTGTTGGTCTCGGCCACCGCCTTGCGCTGCTCTTCCTGCTTGCCCTGCATGCGCTGGATGAACGACTGGCGGATGGTCTGCTGCTCCTCGGTCGACATCAGCGACTTGCCGCCGTCGAGCGAGGTTTTGAGCGCCTGCATCACGATCGTGAGGTCGATCTCGTCCTTGATCGGCTGCAGGCCACCGGCCATGTCCAATCCGACCATGTAGCTGATCTTTTCCTTTTCGGTGGTCAGGGCGTCGACAGCCTGCGCGCCAGGCGCGGCCACGGCCACGGCGACAGCTGCGGCGATCAGGGTGCTACGGAGGAACTGGCTCATGAATACTCCTGGGGGGCAAGCGGGGAAATGGATGGACGGCTGATGCAAACGACTGGCGACACAGCCGCGTGCGGCGATGGCGCCGACGGGGGCCGGGCCGGAAAGGCGCAGTATTGTCGTCGCCTGACGCGCGCGAAGCAAACCCGACGCGAGCAGCGGTTCAGCCGGCAGTGGGCTCGGCGGTCGGCCGCTGGCCATGCGGCACCGTATACTGGCCGGTTTTCCGCACCCGGTTTGGCCCATGACCCACCTGATCGCCCCGCACGGCGGACACCTGACCGAGCTGTCGATCGCTGCCGAGCAGCTCGCCGAAGCCCGCACCGCCGCCGCCGCCCTGCCCTCGCTGGACCTGTCTGCGCGCCACCTGTGCGACCTCGAACTGCTGCTGTCGGGCGCTTTCTCGCCGCTCACCGGCTTCATGCGGCGCGCCGACCACCAGCGCGTGTGCCGCGACCTGCGACTCGCCGACGGCACCCTGTGGCCGATGCCGATCATGCTCGACGTGAGTCCCGAACTGGCCGAGCGTGCGATGGCCGCGGGCGGCCTCGCGCTGCGCGACCCCGAGGGCGTTACCCTCGCGGTGCTCGATGCGCCCGAGGCGTGGTCGCCGGACCGCGAGGCCGAAGCCCACGCGGTATTCGGCACCGTCGATGAACGCCATCCGGGCGTGCGCCACCTGCTGCGGGCCACCGCACCGGTCTACATCGGTGGGCGCGTGCGCGGCTTCGAAGCGCCGCGCCATTACGACTTCCAGCACCTGCGCGAGACGCCGACCGCGATGCGCGCGCGCTTCGAGCGTCTGGGCTGGACCCGGGTGGTCGGATTCCAGACCCGCAATCCGATGCATCGCGCGCACATGGAGCTGACCTTCCGCGCCGCCCAGCAGGCGCAGGCGAGCCTGCTGATCCATCCGGTAGTGGGCATGACCAAGCCGGGCGATGTCGACCATTACACGCGCGTGCGCTGTTACGAGAAAGTTCTCGCGCGCTATCCCGAACGCAGCACCTCGCTGTCGCTGCTGGGCCTCGCGATGCGCATGGGGGGGCCGCGCGAAGCGCTGTGGCACGCGATCATCCGCAAGAACCACGGTTGCTCGCATTTCATCGTCGGACGCGACCATGCGGGCCCCGGCAACGATGCCAGCGGCAAGCCGTTCTACGGCCCCTACGACGCGCAGGAACTGGTCCGCACCCACCAGGACGAACTCGGCGTGCAGATGGTGCCGTTCGAGGAGATGGTGTACGTACGCGAGCGCGAGCGCCATGTCGCGGCCAGCGAGGTGGCCAGTGGTGAGACCGTACTGAACCTGTCCGGCACCGATCTGCGCGAGCGCCTGCAGGACGGGCTCGAGATCCCCGAATGGTTCACCTTCCCGGAAGTCGCCGCAGAATTGCGCGCGAGCCACCCACCGCGCGACCGCCAGGGGTTCGCGGTGCTGTTGACAGGCCTGTCGGGCGCGGGCAAATCGACCATCGCCAACGGCCTGCTGGTGTGCCTGCTCGAGATCGGCGGTCGCGCGGTGACCCTGCTCGATGGCGACCTGGTACGCAAGCACCTGTCCAGCGAGCTCGGCTTCTCGCGCGAGCATCGCGATCTCAACGTGCGGCGGATCGGCTATGTGGCCAGCGAAATCGTCAAGAACGGCGGCGTCGCGCTGTGCGCACCGATCGCGCCGTATGCGGAGTCGCGCGCCGCGATCCGCGAGTTGGTCGGCCAGTACGGCGTGTTCGTCGAAGTCCATGTCGCCACCTCGCTGGACGAATGCGAGCGGCGCGATCGCAAGGGCCTGTATGCATTGGCGCGCGCTGGAAAGATTCCGCAGTTCACCGGGATCAGCGATCCCTACGAGGAACCGCTCGCGCCGGATCTGCGCATCGACGCCGGCGACTGCACGCCGGCACAGGCGGTGCAGCAGGTGCTGCTCAAGCTCGAGGCGCTGGGGCTGATCCGACCACGCGGCTGAGCGCGGCGCACTTGCACCCGCATGCGGGCGCGCCCAAAGTAGTGGCAGGTCGGCGCGGACTGCGCGCATGCGAATCGCCTGGTCACTGCGGCCGGGTGCGCAGCAGGGCAGCCGGCCGCCGTCAGCTTCGATCCGAACCTGGCTCCGCGGCCGCGAGTCCGATCCCCCAACCCGCCGACGCCGGCGGCCCCCATGCCGCCGCCGAACGCACCGCCGCAGCCCGCAGTAACGCGATCCGCGCAATCCTCAGCCGCAACCCGCGCAATCCGGGACCGCAATCCGCGGGACCGCAATCCGGGACCGCAATCCGGGACCGCCACGATTCGCGCGCAATCCGGGACAGCCACCGGGACCGCAATCCGGGACAGCCACGATTCGCGCGCAATCCGGGACAGCCACCGCGCGCAATCCGGGAGCGCAATCCGGGAAGCGCAATCCGGGACAGCCACGATTTGGCGGTCGCGAATTGTGGCTGTCCCGGATTGCCACGGATTGCCTCCGTTGCTGGCGAGGTGGTGGTGCCGGAATCGCCGGACGGGCGGCGTGGTGATCGGCACCGTGGCCGCCGAAGTGTTCGGCGACCACGGTGGTTGAAGTGCTCGTCCGGACATGCCGGACCGTCGGAATTCCTCAGGGCTCGAAACCGCTGCTGAAGACCGGGTCGGGCGCTGGCGGCGTCTCCGGAAAGCATGCAGCCGGCGGCGGATTGAGCAGCCAGTCGGCGCCGGGCGTGCGCACCACGTAGTCGATGACCTTGAAGCGGTGTTCGAAGCCGATGTTGGAGCGCTCGCCGGCCTCGTAGGCGAATGGCTGCGGGCGGTACTGGCACAAGGTGGTGCTCACGCCCGAGAACCCCGGCACCGCGCCCGCATAGTTGATGCCGCTGCCCCAGTAGATCTTGGTCGAGTTCTCTTCGGTGACGCCGGTGGCCCACTCGTAGGCGCCGCCGACGACTGCCTGCACGATCGCGCCGGCTTCGGCTTCGACCTCGGCGCCGACCCGGGTCGAATGCGAGATCGAGGTGGTGTTGACCTGGGTATCCAGCGTTTCGTTATCGAAGGTCCAGGTGTTCACGCCGGTGCCGCTGACGCCGCCGATCGCGATGTTGTTCCAGATCGAGAGCAGCTTCACGCGCGAATGGTTGGTGCCGCACTGCGCGTCCACCGGCGACGCGGACCAGATCAGGTCGCCGCGCACGTCGATGTTGCGGTAGGCCCGCGGCGTGTTGACCGTGTCGATGACGCGCGCGCGCGGAACAGGCCGTCGAACGGGGTCGTGTCGCAGACCGCCACCGGATAGGTCGGCGGTTCGGCATGCACGTCGCCGAACACCTGCAATTCGGCCACGCGCAGGATGCGCGGGTTCGGCGAGGTGTGCTGGACGCGGATGTAGCGCGCGCGCACCGGCGCATAGGGCGCGGTGGTGGCGCGGGTCCAGACGTTCCAGCGATCCACGCCGTTGTCGCTGACCGAGTCCGGGTTGTACGTGCGGACTTCGGGGCCGACCGGAGGGGTGGCGCCGGCGAACGGCGACTCCGACAGGAACACGGTCGCCCCGGCGAGCGCGGCCTTGTTCAGCGGGTCGGGGAACACCCGGATGTTGGTGATGTCCTGCACCGAGCCGAGGTCGATGTCGAAGTACGGGAAGGTGCTCGCGGAAGACGAGCCGAGCACGGTGGCCACCAGGCCGTCGGTGGCCAGCGGCCGCGCGGCAGTGCCGAGGAAGGTGTTCGGCAGGGCGACGCGGAACAGCGCCAGATTGGCCCACTCCTGGTGCAGCGGCACCCACTGGCGCGGCGTGCCGCCGGGCCCGGCGGAGCCGGCGGTGGTCGTGTCCCACGTCTCGAGGTCGCTGGCGATGAACGAACGCAGCAGGTCGCCGCTCGAATTGGCGCGCACGATCTCGCAGGCGCGCACGTTGCTGTCGATCACCTCGGCGCCGTTGCGCAGCACCTCGTAGTCGTAGCAGTTGAAGGTGTTCTCCTCGATCACCACCAGGCCGCCGCCGGAGTCCTGTTCCTGCGACTGGCCGACGGTGGTGGTTTCCTCGCTGCCGCGCAGCTCGCCGCGGCGCGTTTCGTAGTTGTAGCCGGCCGTGACCTTGGCGGTGACCTGCGCGCCGATGCCGAGGATTTCGCCGCCGGCCTGCACGCCGACATAGCCCGACACGTCGTGCGAGGTGAAGGTGTCGTAGCGCGACTCGAGGCCCGTACCGTCGGTCCGCGAGCTGCCGATCGCCGCGTTGAAGCCGTTCAACCCCGACTGCAGCCGGCTCCAGTAGGGCGGCAGGCGCAATACGTTGCGCACCACCGGCTCGCGGATCTGTCGGCAGGTGGTGCCGAGGTTGGCCAGCAGGGAGTCGTTGTCCCAGTCGTTGGCCTGCACCTGGATGGCGGTGGTGTCGGCGAAGTTGGTCGGGAAGTTGAACTGGCCGGTCTGCGCCAGCGTCGCACCGTTCGGGAACGCGTTCGGGTTGGCCGGGCGCGCAAGCGCGAAACGGCGCAGCTTGGTGATGATGGCGCCTCCGCCGGCCGCATTGTCGCGGAAGGCAACGTAGATGTCGCCGATCGCATCGCGGTCGGCGTCGCCGATCGCGACTTCGATCTGCTGCGGCTGGTCGGTTTCGAGTCCCGTGGTGGCGGACGCGAAGCCCGCGGCAGGGCCGATCGCGACCGGAAAGCCCGATGCGTTGAAGGTCGCCTTGTAGACGTCAACCCGTACCGCGCGCGTGACCTGCTCGCCGCCCACGCTGCGTGCGACCACCACCTCGAGGTCCGGGCGGCGATCAATTTCTCCCATCGCGGCAGCGAACCGGTTGTCGGTGGAGCTGATGACGTTCACGAGGCCGCTGGACGGCTGCAGAGCGTAGTCGGTGATGGTGTTGTTGGTCCCGCGCGTGGTGGAGAAGTAGCGCAGGGACTGGTTGATGTTCTGCAGGTTCTGCCCGGCGATTTCGATGGGGTGGTCGTGGATCACGAGTTCGTCCGCCGCGCTGCCGCCGAGATCCCCGATGTGCATCTGCAGCCGGCCCACCGGGCTGGAACTGCCGGGGCGGGACTGGGTGAAGTTGCGATGGTTGAAGCGCGTGCCCGGGCCACCCGGGCTGTCGACATCCTCGAAGCGAAGGACCGAATAGCGATAGTTGCCCTGCCGGAACAGGGTCAGCAGCACGACCTGATCGCGGCCCTCCAGCAGGACGTCGCCCACGGCGATGACCAGTTCGGTCGTTTCGCTGGATTCCGCGGTCGGCATGGTCCAGTTGCCGAGACTGGCCCCGGGGGCCTGCGTGATCGCGCCGTTGGCATCACCCGAGAGCGCGAAGATGCGCACATTGCCGTTGCTGTAGCGCGCGGCGAGGACCAGTTCTTCCTTGCCGTCGGTACTGCCATCGAGGTCACCGGCGGCGAGGTCGATCGCGGTGACGGTGACCCCGGTTGTCGGCGGGCCAACCGACCACGCGGTGGTCTGCTCATTGGCATTGGCTGCCGCTGCTGGCCGCACCACGGTGACGCTGACCACGCCGGAGGCGCGGATCGCGGCGGTGGCCAGTTCCTGCCGGCCATTGCCGTCGAGGTCGACGCGCGTGCTCTTGAAGTCGAAGTTGCTGGCGAAGTCGCCGGTCAGCGCGGCCTGGCGCTGCTGCGACGCTAGGTCGCCGGTGAACTGGTAGTTCACCAGGGTGCCGGTGCCGCCCACCTGGCGCCGGGTCACCAGCACCTCGTGGTCGATGCCCAGCGCGAGGCGCTTCCCGAACGGGGTGCCGGTGCAGGCGATCGCATCGGATCCCTTGGGCATGCGGTAGGGCGTCTTGTCGGCAGAGAGCGCCGGGGTGGCGATTGCGGCGAGGGCGAGCAGTGCGAGGACGTTGCGCAGCATGGGAGCTCCTTTCGGCCCCGGACGATGGGGCCTGACTACGCAATCGCAGGAGCGTGGTCGATTCCCTCAGCGGTGCCGCCGGCCGCAAAACGGGCAACCCACAGTTCGGTGAGGGGCGGTGGGCGGGGCCCAAACCCCCCCCCCCCGACGCCCCCGGCCCGGGGCCGCCGCCCCCCAAGCGGGGGTTCCAGCGATTCGTGCACCCCTAGGCGCGGGGGGGGGGCCC
>JANOEA010000263.1:0-4793 GCA_031412975.1 Pseudomonadota bacterium
AAGGTGGTTGTGGGTTCGAGGCAAGGCTGCCGGGTTCGAACGGCTCGATGCGATGGCTTGCGAGGGCGGTGAATCCGCGCCGCGCGAACTGCTGTCGCTACAACGGCTGCGGATTCGGAAAGCGGATCGTCGCGCTGGTGCCGACACCCAACTGGCTGCGCAGTTCGACCGGCCAGCCGAAACGGTCCGACAGGCGCCTCACGATGGTCAGGCCCACGCCATGGCCGCCACGCGCGGTGCTTTGCGCGCCGCGGAAGAACGGCTGCATGCCGACTTTGGCGAGGTCTTCCTCGCTCATCCCGACGCCGGTGTCGTCCACCCGCAGGAAATCGCGACCGAGGGTCACCGTCACCGAGCCCTGGTCGGTGTACAGGCAGGCGTTGCGCAGCAGGTTCGACAGCATCACCGCGAGTACCTTGGGCGGCGCATGCAATGCGAAGTCGTGCTCGCGCTGCAGGCGCACCTCGACGGGCTTGCCGCGCACCAGGTCCTGCGCCTTGTCGACTTCCTCGTCGACGATCTCGCCGACCACGAAATCCTCTTCGGGCAGCCCCACATCGGCTTCGCGCGCAAGGATCAGGAACGCCTCGATCAGTGCCTCCATGTCGCGGATCGAGCGCTTGATGCGGGTCGCCGAGCGCTTGCCGAACTCCGACAGCCCCTCCTCTTCGAGCAGCACGTCGGCCGCGACCTTGATCACGGTGATCGGGCTGCGCAGCTCGTGGCTGGCATCGCGGGTGAAGTTGCGCTCGCGCTCGACGAATTCCTCCAGCCGCGAGGCGAAGCCGTGGATCGCGCTGGCCAGCACCTGCACGTCGCCATCGGCATCGACCGGCAGGCTGGCCGGCTCCAGCACCGCCAGATCAGGGCGTTTCGGATCGAAGTTACGAACCTGCGCTGCGAGCCAGATCACCGGCGACACCGCGCGACGCGAGACGCGGTAGGTCAACCAGGTGGTGATGTAGATCACCGCCAGCACCATCGTCAGCGGCACGAAGCCGAACCACAGCGCGAGGCGATCCACCTGCTCCTGCTCGAAGACCAGGAACAACCGGCCCTGCAGTTCCGGATGCAGCTTGCGATCGGGTTCTGCGACATACACCAGCGCGCCACTGCCGCGCAGGTTCACCGAATGGTAGGAGCCGGCTTCGAAGGCGCGTAGCGCTTCCGGCACGGTGGCCTCGGTACCCGGCAGCATCAGGTATCCATGCATGTTGTAGGTGTCGGGCACCTCGGACGTCGGATCGCGGTCGAGCCGCTCCCAGAAGTGCGAGGCCTCCTGCACCAGCGCGTTCCGGATCAGCACGTCGCGCAGCACCACCCAGGCGCCGTAGACCGACAGCAGTGTCGCCACGCTGATCGCCGACAGCTGCAACACGAACGCGACCCACAGCTTGCCGCGCAGGCTGCCGTCGGCCGCAGTGCGCAGTCCTCGCAGGCTGAGGGGATTCGGTGATGCGGCCATCTCGTTTCCGCAGGTCCGTTGAAAACAACGCCAGCGCGCCACCGCGGGTGCGGCGGCGCGGCTGGTCATTCAACCCATCAAGCGCTGCGCGCGGTGCCCGGCACGTCCTGGTCGAGATCGGCCAGGCGATAGCCGGCACTGTGGATGGTGTGCAGCAGCGCCTTTTCGAACGGCTTGTCGATCACCTTGCGCAGGTTGTACAGGTGGCTGCGCAGGGTATCGGAATCGGGCAGCAGGTCGCCCCACACTTCGCGCTCGATGTCGCGCCGGCTGACCACGCGCGGCGACTCGCGCATCAGGATGGTCAGCAGCTTCAGGCCGATCGGCGAGATGTTGAGGTCCTTGCCGCCGCGCTGCAGGCGCAGCGTGGCCGTGTCGAGCACCAGCTCGCCGACCCGCAGCACCTCGGCGCTGACCTGGCGGCGGTCGCGGCGGATCAGGGCGCGTACGCGCGCTTCGAGTTCGCGGATCTCGAACGGCTTGACCAGGTAGTCGTCGGCGCCGGCGTCGAGGCCGATCAGCTTGTCTTCCAGCGTGTCGCGCGCGGTCAGCATCAGCACCGGGGTCGAGCGCTTGGCGTCCTGGCGCAGCTTGCGGCACAGATCGAGGCCGTCCATGCCGGGCAGCATCAGGTCGAGCACGATCACGTCGTAGCTGTTCTGGGTGGCCAGGCGCAGGCCTGTGACGCCGTCGGAGGCATAGTCGAGGCTGTAACCACGGCGCTCGAGGAACTCGCCCACCATCTCGGCGATGCCTCGATTGTCTTCGATCAGCAGGATCAGACCGACACTCTCTTCGCGGGACTTCATGACGCAGCTCCTTGGGGAGGGGCCGCTGAGCGGCCGGACAGGGTGATTCACATATGTGAAGATTAAACTCCGTGGTCGGTAACCACAATGTGAAGGCCCCCGACGCAGCCCGGGCTGGGGGTAACCCCTGCCTTGTTCCCCCGCCCCCCCACTCGCTATCGTGGGCATCTCGAACTGTCGCTGCGGCTTGCTCGATGAACTACGCGGAAAAACGCCGCCATCCCCGCAAGGATGTCTACATCGCCGCACTGTTGGCGCTCGGCGAGAACGGCTATCTGTCCGAGGTCTGGGATCTTTCCCAGGGTGGCGCGCGGCTGGGCCGGCCCAAGGGCTGGACCGCCGATCCCTCGGTGCGCCCGATCAAGGTGTATTTCATCCTCGACCAGGAAACCGTGATCGCGATGACCGCGCGCGTGGTGCGCGTCACCGACGAAAACCTTGGCGTCGAATTCGTGCAGGGCCAGGACGAGCGTATCCAGGGCTTGCTGTATGAAGCGCGCTTCGCCGAGCAGGCGGCGCGCTGATCCCGACGTTGCCGCGGCAACCTGCGAGTCGAACGTCGCGCCGCTCCGCACCCGCGGCGATGCCTGCGCGCGCTCAGTTGTCCGGCACCACGTTGACGTTGATCGAGATCAGGCGCCAGCCGACGTAGCGGTAGACGAACTTGTAGTCGAATTCGACGCGACCGCCGGCCACCGGGTAGTACCCGACCACCCGCAGCACACCGTCGGGATCGACCGCCGGTTCGGCGCTGAGGTTCGGCGCCACCTCTTCGAGCGGCAGCAGGTTGATCCGGTTGTCGACGAACGCCTTGAACTGGGCGTCGAGTTCGGCCACCGAATACTGCGCCTTCAGTTCCGGCGCTGCCGCATCGCGCAGCTCGGTGAAATCGCCGGCATTTACGCCACGCGCGAACTGCGCGGTGGCATCGCGGATCAGGATTACCGCTTCGATCGGTGTGGGCAGCACCGCAGCGGGCGTGTCGCGATCGGTATCCGGGCGCAGCGGCTGGATCGCGTCGATCCGCCACTCGCCGTCCTCCTTGATCATGCTCAGCCGCAACGGCCGCGTCTCGCCGGTGGCAGTCCGGAACTCGCCATCGACGGTACCGACGCCGTTCTCGATCTTCCAGCCCGACCAGCTGCCACTGGCGTACATGCCGATCCTGCTCTCGCCAAGAAAGCGCTCGAAGGCGTCCTGCGAGACCGCATCGCGGAAGCGCGTGCTGCGCATGTTCGCGGCAGCCACGAAATCGCGCTTGGCCAACGCATCGAGGAACGGCTGGGCTGCCCCGCTGACCCCGCCCGGGCCGAACAGGAACAGGATCGCCAGGGTCAGGCCGAAGGTCAGCAGGCCAACGATGGGCAGCACGATTTTCTGCATGGCGATGTCCTGCGGCCCGGGGTGCGGGTCAGAAGCGGATCCGGCCGCGCAGCATGTCGGCGAACATCACCCAGTCCCCGGCAAAACTGTAGAACGGATGCTTGAACGTCGCCGGGCGGTTCTTTTCGAAGCCGTAGTGGCCGATCCAGGCGCAGGCATAGCCGGCGAAGAGTCCGGCCAGCAACCACCATGGATTGCCACTGGTGAACAGCAGCGCAAGGCACACCAGCGCCAGCGTGCTGCCCAGGTAATGCAGCCGGCGGCAGTTGCGGTTCGAATGCTCGGCCAGATAGAACTGGTAGAACTCGCGAAAGCTGGCAAACGCAGGGCTGGCGGCACTCATGGGTTGTTCCTCCGGAGCCGCATTCTCGACTGCCGGCGAAGTCGCTGCAAGCCCGGCCACCGGTCAACCGCCAGCAGCAGCCTGCGTTGTGCACAGTGGGCAATACGCCAGCAGAGGACACCACCACCATGCCACTGAAGATGCGCTACCTCGCGATTCCCGCCATCGCTGCAGCAGTACTGGGCGGCAGCATCGCCGCCGCGCAGGCGCCGACACCTGCCTCGCCCGCGCCGGGCCCCAACGCCGAACGGATCGAACGCTGGCAGGCCACGCGGCATGCCGGGCAAGGTGCGCGCGGCGCACATCTGGCAGCCACCGTGCGCAACGATCCCGCGGTCGCGGTGGTGATCAACCTGCGCGCGATCGAGCGCGCCTATCGCGCCGATGGTCGCGGCAAGGACGTGCCCGCATTCTATCGCGCGCAGTTGGCGCGCACCCAGGACCCGGTGGTGCGCAACTTCGTCAACTTTCGATTGGCCAAACTCGAAATGCGCGAGGACGACGCCAAGGGTGCGCTCGAGGCCTTGATGCGCAACCTCGACGAGAATTACGCGCGCATGCGTTGATTGCGAGTGGCGCCAGGGACGGCGCCCGCGGCCGCATTCAGTCCTTCGGCGCGGCGTCGGTCGATTGTTTTTCGTCGCGCTTGGCCCGATCCCAGTAGCGGTCCTGCGCGTCGAGCGGCAAGTCCTGCAGGCGCGTGCCATCGGCCGCGGCCATCGTTTCCATCGCGCGGAAGCGACGCTCGAACTTCAGGTTGGCGCGGCGCAGCGCGGTGCCGTAGTCGACCTTC
>JANOEA010000264.1:0-1745 GCA_031412975.1 Pseudomonadota bacterium
TTCTCGAACGCGTGCGTTGCAGCGAGGGCGTAGTAGATGCCGGTCTCGTCGGTCGCGAACACATCGTTGCTGTAACCGATGGTGCCGGTCAGCCAACCGGCGAACGTGAGCTTGCCGATCAGCTCGTTGTAGGCGAAGTCGGAGCCGTTGTCGCCGAACACGTAGTTGTAGCGGTTGATCTGCACATCGCCCTTGAACAACTCGCCGATCGGAAATGCGAAGCCGATGTAGGTGTCGATCTCGGCGTTGGGGCCATCGCTACCGAAGTCCACTCCCGACCCCCAGATGCCGGCATAGAAGCCCGACTCGTGGCTATAGTCGACCGCCGCCTGCACGGTGGGATCGCCGTCGGTCTGGGTCACGCCGCGGAACACATATTCGCTGGTCCCCCACACGGTGA
This sequence comes from Pseudomonadota bacterium, assembly GCA_031412975.1. GTDB lineage: Bacteria > Pseudomonadota > Gammaproteobacteria > Xanthomonadales > Ahniellaceae > UBA4656. The sequence continues at coordinate 401 of JANOEA010000264.1, forward strand.
ATGCCACCGAATGCGGGCTTTCCTGCGCGCTGGCAACGCCGGAAGCGGCCAAAAGACCGATAAAGATCAATCCACGCATGCTCATTGATGCCCCCAGATGGTTGTTCGGATCGGCCCCAGCGACCGCCCGTGACGAAAACACTACACTTTTTGACGCGATGCAACAATCGACTGCCGATTGACATGCCCGGGCGTCCGTTGGAGCCTGAATGCGCCTGTCCTGCTGGAGTCCCGCGATGCGCCTGCAACACCGACCGATCATCGCCTGCCTGCTGGCAGCGACCCTCGCTGCCTGCGGCGGCAAGCAGGCCGACGACGCCACCACGGCGGCCGCTCCCGCCACGCCGAAGGTGCTGAACATCTACAACTGGTCCGACTACGTGGCCGAGGACACCATCTCGCGCTTCGAGGCCGAGACCGGCATCAAGGTCGTCTACGACGTCTACGACAGCAACGAAATGCTGGAAGCCAAGCTGCTGGCCGGGTCCAGCGGCTACGACCTGGTGTTCCCCTCGGCGCGGCCGTTCGCGCAGCGGCACGTCAAGGCCAATTTGTATGCACCGCTCGACCACGCCAAGCTGCCGAACTGGTCGAACCTCGATCCCGCCGTGCTGGCCGCCCTCGACGATGTCGATCCGGGAAACCGCCACCTGATGCCGTACATGTGGGGCACCACCGGGATCGGCTACAACGTGGCCAAGGTGCGCGAGCGGCTCGGCGCGGATTTCCCGCTCGACAGCTGGAACCTGCTGTTCGACCCGGCGGTCGCGGCCAAACTGCGCGACTGCGGCATCGCGGTGCTCGATGACGAGCAGGAGGGCTTCGGCGCGGCGCTGATCTACCTCGGTCGCGACCCCAACGCAATCGGCGGCGGCGAGATCGAGGCGGCCAGTTCGCTGTTCGCCACGGCGCGGCCGTTCGTGCGCTATTTCCACTCCAGCAAGTACATCGACGACCTGGCCAACGGCGAGATCTGCGTGGCGATGGGCTACAACGGCGACGTGATGCAGGCGCGCGATCGCGCCGAGGAGGCCGGCGCGGGCGTCGAGATCGCCTACATCATCCCGAAGGAAGGCGCGCTGCGCTGGTTCGAACTGGCCGGCATCCCGGCCGATGCACCGCACAGCGACAACGCGATGGCCTTCATCAATTTCCTGCTGCGGCCGGACGTGATCGCGCCGATCAGCAACTACGTCTCCTACGCCAATCCGAACCCGGCCTCGCTGCCGCTGGTCGACCAGTCGATCCTCGACGATCCGGGCATCTATCCGCCACCGGAAGTGCTCAAGCGCCTGATCGATCCGAAGAAGCTGCCCGACGACGAGAGCCGCGCGCGGGTGCGGGC
>JANOEA010000265.1:0-6458 GCA_031412975.1 Pseudomonadota bacterium
TTGTTGTCGCTGGCATCCCTGCCGGGGCTGTCCGGCTCGCGCGGTCTAGCCGCGCGGTCCGTGTAGGGTGCAATGAGCGCAGCGAAATTCACCGCTGCAGCAACGCCGGACGGGGTCGGTGCAATTCGCTGCGCTCATTGCACCCTACGAAGCTGCGCTGCAGGGCGTGATCCGACGTCCCCGTGCCGGGTCTACGGCGGCGGATTATCCACGATTCGTGCGACGCCTGCCGGCGCGGCTCAAAGGGCGAACTGCAGAAGGATCAGTCCCACGATCACCGCAATCCCGCCGCCGACCCGCAGCCGGCGCGGGTCCATCTGCGACAATTCGAGGGCCATGCGTTGCCACGCTTGCGGCACGGCGAACAGCAGCAGCCCCTCGAACACCACCATCAGGCACAGCCCGACCCAGATCTCCCGCGGCATGATACGCGCGCCCCGCCGCCGGTCAGCGGCGGGCGCCGTCGCCGAAGTACTGGAAGAACTCGGAGTCCTTGTCGAGCACCATCACGCCGTCCTTGTTGCGGAACGATTCGCGATAGGCCTCAAGGCTGCGGTGGAATGCATAGAACTCCGCATCAGCCGAGAACGACTTGGCGAAGATCGCGGCAGCCTGTGCATCGCCATCGCCGCGGATCTTCGACGCGTCGCGCTGCGCCTCGGCCAGCAGCACTTGGCGCTGGCGGTCGGCATCCGAGCGAATGGTCTCGGATGCTTCCTGGCCGAGTGCGCGCAGATCGTTCGCGACCTGCTGCCGCTCGGCGCGCATGCGACGGAACACCGATTCGCTGACCTCGTCGGGCAGGTCGATGCGGATCATGCGTACGTCCACCACCGCAATGCCGAGGTTCTGCGCGGCGGCATCGGACGCCTTGACCACCTGGTCGATCAGATCGCCGCGACCGGCCACGACCTCTTGCAGCGTGCGCTGCTGAAACGCCTGGCGCAGCGGCTCGCGCACGATCTGCAGCAGGCGCTGCCGGGCCAGCGGCTCGTCGCCCTGGAACGCCCCGTAGAACTTGGCCACGTCGGCGATACGCCACTTCGCGTAGAAGTCGACGACCACGTCCTTGCGCTCGGAGGTGAGGTAACGCTCCGGCTCGGAATCGACGGTCAGCAACCGACGATCGAACTTGCCGACGTTCTGCACGAACGGAACCTTGAAGTGCAGTCCAGGCGCATGGTCGACCCGCTGGATCGCGCCGAACTGGAACAGCACGGCGTACTCGTTCTCGCGCACGGTGAACATCGAAGTCGAGGCCACCAGTGCCACGATCAAGGCGAGGAAAATCGCAAACGGCTTCATCAGTTTCTCCCTTCGCGAGGTGTCCGCGTCGCATCACGCCCACGCGCGGCTTCGACTGCGGGTACGTTCGTCGACTGCGGCATCGCAATCGGCGACGGCAGCCCGGACGGTGCACCATTGGCGCCTTGACTGATCTTGTCCAGCGGCAGGTACAGAATCTTCTCTCCACCGCCCTCGACGATCACCTTCGGCGATCCGGACAGCACTTCCTGCATGGTCTCGAGCATCAGGCGCTTGCGCGTGATCTCCGGCGCGAGCCGGTACTGCGCCAGCAGGAGACTGAAACGCTCAGCCTCACCCTCGGCGGTAGCCAGCAGCGACTCGCGCGCACCTTCGGCCTCGGCGCGTACGCGCGCGGCCTGTCCGCGGGCCTCCGGCACGACCTGGCTGGCATAGGCCTGCGCCTCGCTTTCGGCGCGCTGCTTGTCCTCGCGCGCAATGATCGCATCGTCGAATGCTTCCTTGACCTCCGGCGGCGGTCGCACGTTCTGGAAGTTGAATTGGCCGACGGTGAAGAACGGCTGCGTAGGCGCACCCTCCGCGGTGCCGAGGATCTCGCGACTGTAGTTGTCGAGGATGCCCTGCAGCACGGTGGTCGCCTCGCCGGAAAGCTCTGCGAGCTGGCCGAAGGATGCGGTCATGGTCTTGATGCCGACCACCTGGCGTACCGCACTCTCGGCAGCCGCGCGAATCGTCTCGTCGGGGTCGCGCACCGCGAACAGGTAGGCGCGTGGATCGCCGACCGTGTACTGCACGCTGAACTCCACCGCCACGATGTTCTCGTCGCGGGTCAGGATCCGCACCTGGTCGGCGGTCGAGCGCACCTGGGTGGCTTCGACGACGTCGAGGGTCTCGATCGGGCTCGGCCACTTCAGGCGCAGGCCGGGCTGCATGGTGCGGTTGTACTCGCCGAAGCGCAGCACCACGCCGCGCTGGGTCTGGTCGATCCGAGCCCAGGAATCGAGCAGGAACCAAGCCGCGATCACACCGACCACGACGATCCAGACGCCGGCACCGCCGCGCCCGCCGCCACCAAAGATATTGCCAAATCCATCGCGAAGGCGTTTGAGCATGGCATCCAGATCGGGCGCACCGCCGCCGCCGCCACCGCCACCACCTCCGCCACCACCCTGCCAGGGGTCGCGACGTTTGCCGCCGGGTTCATTCCAAGCCATGCACTACTCCCGAATCACCCGCCCAGCGGCACCGTGCCGGGGCGAGGCGAATGTGATTGTTCCGCGCCGCTACCGTTGGGTTGGGGCGCAAGGACGACTAGTCAAGCAGACCCCTCGTCCGCAAACGGTCAACAGCGGAATTCTAGCCCGGATGGCGGCTGCGGTGCCGGGGTTGGACCGCAGGCATCCGCTCAGTGCGCCACGCGCTCGTGCTGCAGCGCCTTGCGCAGCAGCGTCCCATCGCCATCTGGCAAGCCGTACAGCGGCTCCACCACGGCCAGCGGCGCGTCGATTTCGATATCCCAGCCGGTGTCGCCGGCGCGCTCGCTGGCGATCGCGCCCGCGGCGAACAGGCGTGCTCGCAGGCGGCCCGCGCTGGTGGGCAGGTGCAGCCAGCCGTGCAGGCGCTCGCGCGCGAAGCGCTCGTCGATCGCGCGCCGCAACAGGTCGAGGCCCCGGCCCTGCGCCGCACTGAGCCATACCCGCGGGATCAGGCCGCCTTCGACCGCATCGAGCGCCGCAACCGCGCCTTCGATCAGGTCGATCTTGTTCCAGACCTGGATCTGCGGGATGTCGCCAGCTTCGATCTCGGTCAGTACGGCGTTGACCTGCGCAATGCGCTCGTCGCGATGCGGATCGCCCGCATCGACCACGTGCAGCAGCAGGTCGGCGTCGCGGGCCTCGGACAGGGTCGAACGGAACGCCGCGACCAGGTCATGCGGCAAATCGCGCACGAAACCGACCGTGTCGGCGAGGACCGCGGCCCCACTGGCCAGGCCCTCGAGCTTGCGCACGGTCGGATCGAGGGTGGCGAACAGCTTGTCGGCTGCATACACGCCCGAGCCGGTCAGCGCATTGAACAGGGTCGACTTGCCGGCGTTGGTGTAGCCGACCAGCGCGACGACCGGCACCGATCCGCGCTGGCGCGCACGCCGGGCCTGGGTGCGCTGCACCTCGACCTTCTCCAGCCTGCGCTGCAAGGTCTTCATGCGCTCGCCGATCAAACGACGGTCGAGCTCGAGCTGGGTCTCGCCGGGTCCGCGCAGACCGATCGCACCACCGCGCTGGCGCTCCAGATGGGTCCAGCCGCGGATCAGGCGGGTGCTCACGTGCTTGAGTTGCGCCAGTTCGACCTGCAGCTTGCCCTCGTGGCTGCGTGCACGCTGGGCGAAGATGTCGAGGATCAGCCCGGTGCGGTCTACCACCCGGCATTCGAACAGCTTCTCGAGATTGCGCTCCTGCACCGGGCTCAGCGCGTGGTTGACCAGCACCACGTCGGCACCCAGGCGCAACCGCTCGAGGCGCACCTCTTCGGCCTTGCCGCTGCCGACGTAGTAGCGCGCGTTGGGCTTGTCGACCCGCGCGGTGAGCGCGCCGAGCACCTCGGCGCCGGCAGATCGCGCGAGCTCGCCGAGTTCGATCAGGGCTTCATCGGCGTCCTCCCGCTGGTGCACCGGCTGCAACAGCAGCGCCCGCTCGCCACCACGCGAGCGCTCGAACATCGCGCTGGTACTGTTGCCGGCGCTCAGGCGACGTCCTCTGCGCCATCGGCGTCGGGCCCGCCCGGATGCTCGCTGATGCGCACGTTGCGCGACGGCACCACGGTGGAGATCGCGTGCTTGTAGACCATCTGACTGACCGTATTGCGCAGCAGCACCACGAACTGGTCGAACGACTCGACAGTGCCCTGCAGCTTGATGCCGTTGACCAGGTAGATCGAGACCGGGATGCGCTCGCGGCGCAGGGCGTTGAGGAATGGATCCTGCAGCGACTGACCCTTGGACATGTTGTTCTCCTAATCGTCCACTCGAAACGGCGCACGGAAGTGCCGCGTGTGCGCCAACGGGTCCGACCAAGCAGGCGTCGGACAAAATCCACCGTCAGGCAGCCCGGCGGACCTGAAGTATGGTGGCAGGCCGCAAAACTTCAACCGCAGCGTCTCATCGGGGCTTGGGGCCGCGCAAGAACCGGCCCACCCGGCCGTCGGCGTCGGTCCCGTCCGGTGCCAGCCAGGCGGCGTCGCGGGTACCCCGCAACCATGTCAGTTGGCGCTTGGCCAACTGGCGGGTGGCGAAGATGCCGCGTTCGAGCAGCTGCCTGCGATCGATCGATCCATCGAGGTGTTCCCAGGCTTGGCGGTAGCCCACCGCCCGCATGGCCGGGCTGTCCGCAATCAGGCCAGGCCGCTCGCGCAGCCGCGCGACCTCATCCAGCAGGCCGGCATCCAGCATGCCGGCAAAACGTGCGGCGATCCGCCGATGCAGTTCGCTGCGATCGGCAACGCAGGCGACCAGCTTGAGCACGCGCCACGAGAGGCGCGCTGCAGCGCCCTGCTGCTGCACGGAGAGCGGATTTCCGGTCAGCATGATCACCTCCAGCGCGCGCTGGATGCGCTGCGGATCGTTGCGGTGGATGCGGCTGGCGGCCACCGGATCAAGCGCCGCCAGGCGGTCGTGCAGCGGCGCCCAACCCTGCACTGCGGCCTCGGCCTCGAGCTGCGCACGAACCGCGGGATCGGCTTCGGGCAGCGGCGACAGGCCCCACTCCAGCGCACGGAAGTACAGGCTGGTGCCGCCGACCAGCAGCGGCGTGCGGCCGCTGGCAGCCGCATCGCGCATTGCAGCTAGCGCATCGCGGCGGAACTCGGCTGCGGAATAGCCCTGCTCGGGTTCGCGGATATCGATCAATGCATGCGGCACCGCAGCCAACGTCGCGGCATCCGGTTTGGCGGTGCCGATGTCCATCCCGCGGTAAACCAGCGCCGAGTCGACGCTGATCAGCGCCAGCGGAAATCGCGTGGCCAGCGCGAGCGCCAGCGCGGTCTTGCCGGACGCGGTGGGACCGAGCAGGAAGATCGCATCGGGGCGGGCGTCCGCGGATCGCATCGGGTCACGGGGTGGCCGGCACCAGTCCCATCTCGCGGATCAGGTGCTCGGCGCGATCGACTTCGTCCATCACCCACAGCATGTAGCGCACGTCGACCTGGATCGAGCGGGTCAGCGCCGGATCGAAGATCCAGTTCGCGGCGACCGACTCCCAGGTCATGTCGAACAGCAGGCCAACCAGTTCGCCGCGCGCATTCAAGGTGGGCGAGCCGGAATTGCCGCCGGTGACGTCGAGGTCGGCGAGGAAGTTCACCGGGACGTCGCCAAGCTCCGGCGACGCGTATGCGCGTCCGTGCCCCGCGCTCATCGCGGCCAGCTGCGCTTTCGGAACATCGAACGGCTCGATCCCGGTGTGCTTCTGCGCGATCCCGGCCAGGGTCGTGAACGGTGCGTAATCCACCGCATCGCGCGGTCTGTAGCCGACCACATTGCCGTAGGTGACCCGCAGCGTGCCGTTGGCGTCGGGGTAGATCGCGCGGCTTTCGCCCTGCTGGAAGCGCATCATCACCTGCATGTAGGCCGGGCGCAGCAGCAACTCGCGGCCTGCGGCTGCCTTCGACTCCGCCTCGATGCGTTCGATCGCAGGGTACAGCGCGGCAGCGAGCATCAGCGCGGTGTCCCCCGACTTGCGCAGCGCTTCGGGCTTGGCACCCAGCCAGCCGAGCCGGGTCGCGGCGTCGGCCAGCTCGCTGCCCGCGTAGAGTGCGTCGAGCTTGGCATCGACGGTGCCGAGGTCGGGCTGATCGCCGGAAATGCCCAGCCACGCGTCGAATTCCGGAAGTCGTCGGGCGGCGGGCAACGCCGCGTAGCGCTCGATGCGGTGGCGCAGCAGCGTCAGCACGATCGGGTTGATCGGCCTCAATATTTGGCAGGCCTTTACCCGGCCGGGGAGCAGGGCGTATGCCTCGTGGTCAACCCTGATCAGAGACTTGGACGGCCTGGCTGGGGTCACCGCCGTCAACGCTCCTTGGGCAGGGTATGAGATTGTCGTGCTCCTTGTTGGGAGCAGCACTTGCGGGGCATCGCGAGACTCAACGCTGGTGTCGCTGCTTCCAAGCGTCCACGGCGCCCTTCACATGTTGAACGGTACTGT
>JANOEA010000266.1:0-3187 GCA_031412975.1 Pseudomonadota bacterium
ATCCGGGACAGCCACGATTCGCGGCACTCTGGGACGGCACTGCACTCTGGGACTGCACTCTGGGACAGCCACGATTTGGCGGTCGCGAATTGTGGCTGTCCCGGTCGCGAATTGTGGCTGTCCCGAATCGCGGTCCCGAATTGTGGCTGTCCCGAATTGCCCTCGGTCGCGCTGAGGCGCCGTGCCATTCGGCCGCTGGGCCCGCACCATGCCGTACATCAGGATCCCGCAACTGGATACTCGGTCGGTGACCCCTGTCACCGACCGACCATGCGCCGCGCCGTCTGCCGCCTCGCGGGCGGCGCAGCAGCATTCATGGGGTCCGGTGCAACGGGCGCTTGATGTTCAGGCTCGTTCGTCGCGCATCGCCTCGTGCAACGCCACCGGCGCGGCGCTGACCTTTCGATAGCGGATGTTCAGCAGCTCGACGAACACCGCAAAGGCCATTGCGAAGTACAGATAGCCCTTCGGCACCGCCTGGCCCATGCCATCGGCGATCAACACCACGCCGATCAGCAACAGGAAGGACAGGGCGAGGATCTTCACGGTCGGGTGCCGCTGGACAAAATCGTGGATGGCTTTCGCAAGGAACACCATGACCGCGGTGGCAATGAGGATGGCGATCACCATGATGCTCACATGGGACACCATGCCCACGGCCGTGATGATGGAATCAAGGGCGAACACCATGTCGAGCAGCATGATTTGCAGAATCACCGCGGCGAAACTCGCTTGCGCGGCCTGGCCCACCGTGGCGTCCGGTCCCTCCAGCTTGCCGTGCATCTCGTTGACGGACTTGGCGATCAGGAACAGGCCACCGCCGATCAGAATCAGATCACGCCAGGAAAAGGCATTGCCCCATAGGCTGAAAACGGGAGCCTTCAGCGACACGATCCAGGCGATGGCGAACAGCAGACCCAGGCGGCTGATCGCTGCTACCGCGATGCCGATCTGCCGCGCCTTTGCGCGCTGATGTTCGGGCAGCTTTCCGGCGAGGATGCTGATGAAGATGATGTTGTCGACACCGAGAACCACCTCGAGCGCCACGAGCGTGCCCAAAGCGACCCACGCCTCGGGTGACACCAGCCAATCGAACATGGAAAACCCCTCGCGAATGGGGCGTTAGCGTAGCGACCGCGGCCCGCCCCTGCAGTGAAGCCTTCGTGAGAACGCGGTTGCAGGTTTGCTGCCGGCTCGCACCCCCATCCGGTTGACCTGCCATGCATCCATGCCGACCGCCTTGATCGCGCGAGCCACGTCTGCTCGATGCGGCGGTTCGTCGATGGCGGGATGGCCACCTGTTGCTGGCGCGCCAGACCAGCACCACCAGCGCCGCGCGTGCGCTGTACTCGGCCAAGCTCGAACAGCTGGATGCGGTGCGGCGGCGCTGAGGGCCAGCCAGCCTCGCTGTTACGCGGCGAGCACGCCCGCGGTCAGGCACAGCAGCACCAGCAGCGTGAGGATCAGGCGCTGGCGCGAATACCAGAGCGGCCAGGTTCCGCGCGCGCCCTCGCGCACGTCGAGGATGCCGAACACCGCGATACCCAGCCACAGCGCCAACAATGGCTGGGTCGAACCGGGCAGCAGCAGCGCGCACCAGCCGAGCAGGCTCGGAATCACCGCCAGCACCAGCTCGGAGTTGGCCTGCGCCGGCGGCAGGCGCAGTGCCGCGCCCCAGCGCACGCCGCCGATGAACGACAGGATCACCGCGCCATAGGCCGCCAGCGCGCGCGCCGCGTCGATTTGCAGCGCACGGTCGTCGAGCAGCCACAGTGCGCCCGCGCAGGCGGCGAAGGGGATCACCCCGGCGAGGCCGAGAACCAGCGCGCCGGCCGGGATCCGCACGGGTTCGATCGTAGTCATGCTGCGCTGTCCTTCGGTTTCACGCCGGAGCATGATCGACATTGCCAGGTTGATCGGCAAGCCTTCAGGGAGTCGTGCGATGCCTTACGAGCAAGCCCTCGAACAATCGCGCCGTCGCCACGGCACGCCGCTGGCCCCCGGCACGACGCGGGAAGCGGCAGCGCTGGATCGGTTCCGCGCATTCTTCTCGACCTTCTCGCCCGACAAGGTCGATCGGCTGCTGGCGGCGACCTATGCACCCGACGTGTGGTTCAACGACACCCTGAAGGAGATCGAAGGACTGGCCGCGCTGGCGCCGTACCTGCGCGAGAGCGCCGAGGCGGTCGAGGCCTGCACGGTGCAGATCCACGAGATCATCGGCAATGGCAACGGCGACTACTACGCGCGCTGGACGATGATGATCCGCTTCAAGCGCTTCGCGCGCGGACAGGATACGCATTCGATCGGCATCAGCCAGCTGCGCTTCGACAGCGAAGGCCTGGTGGTGTTCCACCAGGACTTCTGGAACGCGGCCGACGGATTGTTCCAGTACGTGCCGCTGCTCGGCGCTGGCATTCGCGCGATCAAGCGCAGGCTGTGAGCCGAACAGCGCGCAGCGTCGCGGCGTCGCGCGCCGACCCGTTCAGTGCATGCCGGCTGCAGCAGGCGCGCTGCCGAGTGCTTTCTCGATCGCATCGACCAGCTTCGCATCGTCGGGCTTGACCCGGCTGCCGAAGCTCGCGACGACCTTGCCCTCGCGATCGATCAGGTACTTGTGGAAATTCCAGCCCGGGTATTCGCCACCCGAGGCGGTAGCCAACTGCTGGTAGAACGGCACCGCGCTGCCCTCCTTGACCGTGACCTTTTCGAACATCGGGAACTTCACCCCGTAGGTCAGCGTGCAGAACTCCTTGATGTCTCCCTCGCTGCCGGGCTCCTGGCCCATGAAATCGTTGGACGGAAAGCCCACCACCGAGAAGCCGCGGCCGGCCAGGCGCTGGTGCAGCGCTTCCAGCCCTTCGTACTGCGGCGTGAATCCGCATTTGCTCGCGGTATTGACCACCAGCAGCACCTTGCCCTCGAACTGGCTGCACAGGCTGACCTTCTCCTTGCCTGCCAGCGGGCGGAATTCCGCATTGAGCAGGTCGCTGCATGCGGCAGCGAGGCCGGGCAGCAGCAGGGCGATGCCGAGGAAAGATCCCAAAAGACGCTTCATTGACGACACTCCAGACTGGTTGTTTGGTGAAAAACGTAAGCAGATCATGGGCTTGGCGAAGCCCTCGTGAACAATCAGCGAAACCATGACTTCCGGCCTGCTTGCAAGTTCAGTGCTGGTGTTATACCT
>JANOEA010000267.1:0-13778 GCA_031412975.1 Pseudomonadota bacterium
CGCACCTCGGTAGCGCCCTCGCTCGCCGCCAGTTCGTAGTCCTCGCTCATGCCCATCGACAGCGTATCGACGCTGCGATGTTGCGCGGCGACCACGTCGAACAAAACGCGCATGCGGCGGAATGCGGCGCGCCGCAGGTCCATGTCCGGCAGCGGCGCGGGGATCGCCATCAGCCCGCGCAGCAACAGTCCGGGCGTGCCCGCCACCTGCGCGCACAGTGGCCCGACCTCCTGCGGCGCGCACCCCGACTTGCTGTCTTCATCGTCGATATTGACCTGCACCAGCACGTTCAATGGCGCGCGCTCGGGTGGCCGGAACCGGCCCAGCAGCGGAACCAGCTTGGCGCGGTCCAGCGACTCCAGCCAGTCGAAGTGGACCGCCACCTCGCGACACTTGTTCGACTGCAGGGGGCCGATCAGATGCCAGACCAGGCCCATACCGTCCAGCGCTTCGATCTTGGCCAGCGCCTCCTGCACGTAGTTCTCGCCGAAATGGCGCTGGCCCTGTGCCGCCAGCGCCCGGATCGCGTCGGCCGACTGGGTCTTGCTGACCGCCAACAGCCGCGCCGGGCTCGCGCCGGCCGGGGTCGCGGCTTTCAGACGGGCGGAAAACTCTCCAAGTGTCAACGGTTTAAACATGCGGGCGGGTCGTGGTTCCGGGGCGCTGGGGCGGGGTTATACTCGGACCGGCAGGACGCGACGGTGGATTGCCGGCTGGCGGTCGATCGCGTCCATGGTATCGACATGGGGTGGCCTCGCGCCGCCGGGGATCCGCATGGACATCGCAGAACTGTTGGCGTTTTCGGTCAAGAACAAGGCATCCGACCTGCACCTGTCGTCGGGACTGCCGCCGATGATCCGCGTCGATGGCGATGTGCGCCGGATCAACATCCCCGCGCTCGACCACAAGTCCGTGCACTCGCTGATCTACGACATCATGTCGGACAAGCAGCGGCGCGACTACGAAGAGTTCCTCGAGGTCGACTTCTCGTTCGAGATCCCGGGGCTGGCGCGCTTCCGCGTCAACGCGTTCAACCAGAATCGCGGCGCGGGCGCGGTGTTCCGCACCATTCCGACCGAGATCCTGACCCTCGAGGATCTTGCCGCTCCAAAGATCTTCAAGGAACTGATCAACCAGCCGCAGGGCCTGATCCTGGTCACTGGCCCGACCGGCTCGGGCAAGTCGACCACGCTGGCGGCGATGGTCGACCACGTGAACAAGAACGAATACGCGCACATCCTCACCATCGAGGATCCGATCGAGTTCGTGCACACCTCGCAGAAGTGCCTGGTCAACCAGCGCGAAGTGCATCGCGACACCCACGGCTTCACCGAAGCGCTGCGCTCGGCACTTCGCGAGGACCCCGACTACATCCTGGTCGGCGAGTTGCGCGACCTGGAAACCATCCGCCTCGCGCTGACCGCCGCGGAAACCGGGCACCTGGTGTTCGGCACCCTGCATACCTCGTCGGCGGCGAAAACCGTCGACCGCATCATCGACGTGTTCCCGGCCGGCGAAAAGCCGATGGTGCGCTCGATGCTGTCGGAGTCGCTGCGCGCGGTGATCTCGCAGTCGCTGCTGAAGAAGGTCGGCGGCGGCCGCATCGCCGCGCACGAGATCATGGTCGGCATCCCCGCGATCCGCAACCTGATCCGCGAGGACAAGGTCGCGCAGATGTATTCGTCGATCCAGACCGGCCAGGGCCACGGCATGCAGACCCTCGACCAGTGCCTGCAGGATCTGGTGCGTCGCGGTTTGATCACGCGGCAGCAGGCGATGACTTACGCGAAAGAGAAGAAGACGTTCGAATAAGGGCACAGGGTATAGGGCCCAGGGTTTAGGGCCGTCGTCCGCGCGCTTTTCTGTACCCTGATCCCTGTACCCTGATCCCTCAATTCAAAGGTCGACGCGCCCCGCGCGCCACCGCATCCACCCAACGGAGCCGCTCTCAATGAGCAACGTCGACTTCTCCAGCTTCCTCAAGCTGATGGTGCACAAGAAGGCCTCGGACCTTTTCATCACCGCGGGCATCGCGCCGTCGATGAAGGTCAACGGTCGCATCCAGCCGATCACGCAGAGCCCGCTCACGCCGCAGCAGTCGCGCGACATGGTGCTCAACGTGATGACGCCGACCCAGCGCGAAGAGTTCGAAAAGACCCACGAGTGCAACTTCGCGATCTCGATGCAGGGCGTGGGTCGATTCCGCGTGAGCTGCTTCTACCAGCGCAACCAGGTCGGCATGGTGCTGCGCCGGATCGAAACGCGCATCCCGACCATCGAGGAGCTGGGCCTGCCCGCGATCGTCAAGACGCTGGCGATGACCAAGCGCGGCCTGATCATGTTCGTCGGCGCGACCGGTACCGGTAAATCGACCTCGCTGGCGGCGATGATCGGCTACCGCAACCAGAACTCGACCGGCCACATCATCACCATCGAGGACCCGATCGAATTCGTGCACAAGCACGAAGGCTGCGTGGTGACCCAGCGCGAGGTCGGCATCGACACCGACACCTGGGAGAACGCGCTGAAGAACACCCTGCGCCAGGCGCCCGACGTGATCCTGATCGGCGAGGTACGTACGCGCGAGACGATGGAGCACGCGATCGCCTTCGCCGAAACCGGCCATCTGGTGCTGTGCACCCTGCATGCGAACAACGCCAACCAGGCGCTCGATCGCGTGATCCACTTCTTCCCCGACGACCGCCGACCGCAGTTGCTGATGGACTTGTCGCTGAACTTGAAGGGCATCGTCGCCCAGCAGCTGATCCCGACCCCCGACGGCAAGGCGCGCCGGGTCGCGATGGAGGTGATGATCGGTACCCCGCTGGTGCAGGACTACATCCGCGACGGCGAGATCCACAAGCTCAAGGAAGTGATGAAGGAATCGACCAACCTCGGCATGCGCACCTTCGACCAGAGCCTGTTCGAGCTCTATCAGGCCGGCGAGATCAGCTACGAGGACGCGCTGCGCCACGCCGATTCGGCCAACGAGGTGCGCCTGCGCATCAAGCTCGCCCAGGGCGGCGATGCGCATACGCTGTCGCAGGGCCTGGATGGCGTGGAGTTGATGGAAACCTGACGGACCGCGGGGTTTGGCGGGCCGAAGGCCCGCCGCATGCTTGCATCGCGTCGCGTATCGGTCGGCGGGCCAAGGCCCGCCCTACGTAACGCGGAATCCCGTGCGGTGGTTTGGTCCGCAGCGATTCCGCATTGCGCCGCATGACCGCGCGGCGTAGGGCGGGCCTTGGCCCGCCATCATGATTGCCAGGGTGCGAATTCGTGCGGGGATTTGGGGCGGCGGGCCGAAGGTTACGCTGGCATCGCGCCCATCAGGCGGGCCATTACGGCCATGCGCACGACCAGGCCGTTGGACACCTGTTCGAGGATCACCGACTGCGGACCGTCGGCGATTTCCGATGCGATCTCGACGCCGCGGTTCATCGGCCCCGGATGCATCACGATCGCGTCGGGCCTGGCCAATGCGAGCCTTCGCGGATCGAGTCCGTAGTGGCGGAAATACTCCGCCTCGCTGGGCACCAGCGCTTCCTGCATGCGTTCCTTCTGCAGGCGCAGCATCATCACCACGTCGACATCGCGGATGGCTTGGTCGAAGTCGCTGAACACACGGATCGCGGGATCGAGGCTGGTCGGCAGCAAAGCCTGCGGTCCGCATACGCGCAGCTCGCCGATGCCGAGCGTCGGCAGCGCATGCAGGTTCGAGCGCGCCACCCGCGAATGCAGCACGTCGCCGACGATCAGCACGCAGGCTTGCGACAGGTCCTCGCCCTTGTGGCGGCGGATCGTGTAGGCGTCGAGCAGGCCCTGGGTCGGGTGCGCGTTGTTGCCATCGCCCGCATTGATGATCGACACGCCGGGCTCGACGTGCGCTGCCAGGTAATGCGGCGTGCCGTTCTCGCGGTGGCGCACCACGAACACGTCGCAGTGCATCGCCTGCAGGGTGCGCAGGGTGTCGAGCACGCTCTCGCCCTTGCTGGTCGAGGAGTTCGCGACATCGAAGTTGACCACGTCGGCGGACAACCTCGATGCCGCGAGTTCGAAGCTGGTGCGCGTGCGGGTCGACGATTCGAAGAACAGGTTCACCACCGTGCGGCCACGCAGGATCGGCAGTTTCTTGACCTTGCCGCCGGTCGCCGCCGCGATCGCCGCGGCGGTGTCGAGCAAATCGCACAATACCTCGCGCGGCAGGCCGTCGAGGCTCAACAGGTGCCGCAGCCGTCCATCGGCGTCGAGCTGGTGTGCGCTGGACTCAGCTGCGCGCATCGATCATTTCCAGGCGCAGCGGCTCCGGGCCGCGCAGTTTCACGTGCCGGCCGGGCGGCAGTTCGATGTGTGCGCCAGCCGCGCTCGCCTCGATCGGCAACTCGCGACCATCGCGCGACAGCAGCACCGCGAGGCTCACCGAAGCCGGGCGGCCCCAGTCGAAGATTTCGTTGAGTGCCGCGCGCACCGTGCGGCCGGTGTACAGCACGTCATCGACCAGCACCACGTGGCGATCGGCCAGATCCCATGGCAGTTGCGAGGGTCGTACGCTGGGATTGAGTCCCGCGCGGCCGTAGTCGTCGCGATGGAAGCTGATGTCGAGCGCGCCGCACGGCGTGTCGATGCCGAGCACGCTGCGTAGTCGTTCGGCGACCCACACGCCGCCGCTCTGCACGCCGACCAGGCACGGCTGGGCGATGTCGCGCGCGCGCAGGTGCTTGTCCAGTTCCGCGGCCAGCCGCGCGAACAGCGATTCGAGGTCGGGCAGTTCGACGGTGTTCATCGCGCGACTCCGATGGTGGGCGAGGGCGGCGCCGGTTGGGCGAGGAAATTCTCCACGATGACCTGCGCTGCGAATGAATCCAGCAGCTTCGCATCGAGCTTGCGCCGCTGGCCTGCACTGCGCGCGGCCGCGAAGCGCCGCGAGGCTTCGATCGAGGTCATGCGCTCGTCGACCAGGTGCACCGGCAGCGCGTAGCGTGCGCCGAGCGACAGCGCGAAACGCCGCGCCAGCGTCGCGGTGGTCTGTTCGCCACCATCGAGGGTCAACGGCAGGCCGACCACCAGCGCTTCGGGCCGCCATTCGCGCAGCGCGTGCTCGATCCGGATCCAGTCCGGACCCGTGTGGCCGTGGTCGATCACTTCGAGTACCTGCGCGGTGCCGGTGATGCGCTGGCCGAAGGCCATGCCGATGCGTTTGGTGCCGAAATCGAAGCCGAGCACGCTCGCGGGCGGCGCGCTGGCGAGCGCCTCAGGCATGACCTGCGTAGTCGGGCAGGCGCGAGGGGTCGATGCCGACCAGTCGCGCGGCCGCTTCCCAGCGGTCGGCAGGCGGGGTGTCGAAGATCAGCGATTCGTCGGCGGGTACCGTGAGCCACGCGTTGTCGCGCATCTCCGATTCGAGCTGGCCGGCAGTCCAGCCCGCGCAGCCGAGCGCGAGCATCGCGCGCCGCGGACCGGTGCCGGCCGCGATCGCGGCGAGCACGTCGCGCGAGGTGGTGATCGCGAGCCGCGGTGTCACGTTCAAGGTGGAATCGAATTCCTGCCCCGGATCGTGCAGCACGAATCCACGCTCGGGCTGTACCGGCCCGCCGATGAAGACGCGGGCACTGCCCACACCCGGGTCCTCGGCCGAAAGCTTCAGCTGACGCAGGACCTCGCCGAGCGTGAGGTCCGCCGTGCGATTGATCACGATCCCCATCGCGCCATCGTGATCGTGCTGGCAGATGTAGGTCACGCTGCGCGCGAAGTTAGGGTCCGCGAGCGCCGGCATGGCGATCAGGAAGTGGTCGGTAAGCCAGGTCGCGGTAGCCATGTCCGTATTGTATAGCGCAGTGGCGTGAAGGCTGCTTGGGTGGTCGCAAAGCCCTGAATCGACAGCAGTGGGGCGCCGCGCTGGTGTTCGGACACAGGACAGGTCCTGCGCACCGCCGGATGCGCCGAAGGGCGGTCACGCTGCCGCTCGCGGCGCAGGTGTGACACCCTCGACACGGCGTCGCTGGCCGGTGCTGCGGCCGGCTACGCCAGCGAGTCGTTGATCTGCTCGTTGAATTCCGACAGGCTGACTGCGGTGTTCACCTCGCGCGGCAAAGCGTCGCGCACCGAGAACACACCCATGATGCGGCCGCCGTCGTCCATCACCGGCAGGTGGCGGAAGCCGCGCTCGATCATGATCAGCACCGCATCGGCCACCTTCAGCTCGGGCCGCACGCACTGCGGGTTGGGCGTCATGATCTTGCTCACCGGCGTGGTGTTCGGGTCGAGCGCCTTGGCCAGCACGCGGGTCATCAAATCACGTTCGGTGACGATGCCCAGCAGCTGGCTGCCCTGGTCGATCACGAGCACGCTGCCGCAGTTGGCGCGCGTCATCACGCAGGCCGCCGCGTGCACGCTGGCGGTGGGGCCCAGGCTCACCACGTGGCGGCGCGACATGGCCTGGAAGATGGTGCGTTCGGACATGGTTCGCCTCCAGTGGTGTGTCGTGGCAGGGTGCTTCAGCGCAGCGTGGCGTTGATCCTGGCCAGCGCGGCGGCGCCAGGGCACAACTGTGCCTCGGCCAGCGCGTTCAGCGGCGTGGCGCAGGTGTTGAATGCGGTGTGCAAATCGGTGGCCAGCGGGTCGAGGTAGAGCAGGCCGGTGACGATCTCGCCGTGCTTGGCGGCCTGATTCATGTAGGCCAGCACGGCGTAGCGGTCGGTGGGGTCGTAATCGGCGTGCAGCTTGCGCAGGCGCAGCACCGTGCCGTCGTGCTGCGGCACGTCGATCACGCTGCCGGCCTCGTAGTCGGTGGTGATCTCCTTGCCCGGCGTGATGAAGTCGATGCGGCTGACCGCTTCGTTGTGCTGGCGGATGTAGTCGTAGCTCTTGGTGCTGCCGCCGTGGTTGTTGAAGGTCACGCACGGGCTGATGACGTCGATGAAGGCCGCGCCGCCGTGCGCCATCGCGCCCTTGATCAGCGGCACCAGCTGCGCCTTGTCGCCCGAGAAGCTGCGTCCGACGAAGGTCGCGCCCAGTTGCAGGGCCAGGCCGACGAGGTCGACCGGGCTGTCGCTGTTGACCACGCCCTTCTTGCTCTTGCTGCCGCGGTCGGCGGTGGCGCTGAACTGGCCCTTGGTCAGCCCGTAGACGCCGTTGTTCTCGACGATGTAGGCCATGCGCACGCCGCGCCGCATGGCGTTGGCGAACTGGCCCAGGCCGATGCTGGCGGAGTCACCGTCGCCGCTGACACCCAGGTAGAGCAGCGAACGGTTGGCCAGGTTGGCGCCCGTGAGCACGCTGGGCATGCGCCCGTGCACGGTGTTGAAGCCGTGGCTGGCGCCGAGGAAGTAGTCGGGCGTCTTGCTGCTGCAGCCGATGCCGGACAACTTCGCCACGCGGTGCGGCTCGATGTCGAGTTCCCAGCAGGCCTGGATGATCGCCGCGGAAATCGAATCGTGGCCGCAGCCGGCGCACAGCGTGCTGATGCGGCCTTCGTAGTCGCGCCGCGTGTAGCCGACCGTGTTCTTCTGCAGGGTCGGGTGGTGCAGCTTGGGCTTGGTGATGAAGGTCATGCGGACACCTTGTCGGCGGGAGCTGCGAGGGCGTCCGCTTCGGCGAGCGCCTGGCGGATGGCCGCGGCGATGAAACGCGCGGTGATGGGTGTGCCGTCGTAGTGCAGCACGGCGGGCAGGCGGGCGGGGTCGATCTCGAGTTCGTTGACCAGCAGGCTGCGCATCTGCGCGTCGCGGTTCTGCTCGACGACGAAGACCTTGTCGTGCGCGCCGATGAAATCAGCCACCACCTGCGGGAAGGGGAAGGCGCGCAAGCGCAACGCCTCGACCTGCAGGCCTTCGGCGTCGAGCACGTCGAGCGCCTCGCGCATCGCCGGCGCGGTGCTGCCGTAGTAGATGACGCCGAAGCGCGTGGGCTCGTCGCACAGGCGCAGCACGGGCTGCGGCACCAGCGTTGCGGCGGTCTTGAACTTCTTCAGCAGCCTTTCCATGTTGTAGATGTAGTCGGGCCCGCGCTCGCTGTACTGCGCATACGGGTTGCGCGTGGTGCCGCGGGTGAAGAAGCTGCCCTTGGTGGGGTGCGTGCCGGGCAGCGTGCGCCAGGGGATGCCGTCGCCGTCGACGTCCTTGTAGCGGCCGAAGTCCTTGCCGGCTTCGAGCTCTTCGGCGGTCATCACCTTGCCACGGTCGTAGCTGCGGCTGTCGTCCCAGGTGAAGGGCTTGCTCAGGCGCTGGTTCATGCCGATGTCGAGGTCGGTCATGAGGAAGATCGGCGTCTGCAGGCGGTCGGCCAGGTCGAGCGCGGCGGCCGCATGCTCGAAACACTCGTGCGGGTCCTGCGGCAGCAGCAGCACGTGTTTGGTATCGCCGTGCGAGGCATGGGCGCAGCTCAGGATGTCGCTCTGCTGCGTGCGCGTGGGCATGCCGGTGGAAGGGCCCCCGCGCTGCACGTTGATGATGGTCACCGGGATCTCGGCGAAGTAGGCCAGGCCGATGAATTCCTGCATCAGGCTGATGCCCGGGCCCGAGGTGGCGGTGAAGGCGCGTGCGCCATTCCATCCTGCGCCGACCACCATGCCGATGCTGGCCAGTTCGTCCTCGGCCTGCACGATGGCGTAGCGGTGGGTGCCGGTGTCCGGGTCGATGCGGAACTTGTCGCAGTACTTCTGGAACGCCTCGGGCACCGACGACGACGGCGTGATCGGGTACCAGGCGCAGACCGTGGCGCCGCCGTAGAGGCAGCCCAGGGCCGCGGCGCTGTTGCCGTCGGTGAAGATCTGGTCGCCCACCTTGTCGGAAGCCTGCACGCGCATGCCCAGCGGGTGCGGCAGGTGCTGCCTGACGTAGTCGCGCCCCAGGTGCAGGGCCTGCACGTTGCTGTCGAGCAGCCTCTCCTTGCCCTTGTACTGCTCGGCGAAGAGTTTCTCGAAGATCTCGGCCTGCATGTCCAGCAGCACCGACAGCGCGCCGACGTAGATGATGTTCTTGAACAGCTGGCGCTGGCGCGGGTCGATGTAGTTGGCGTTCGCGATCGCCGTCAGCGGCACCGGGATGACCACGATGTCGTCGCGCAGGCTGCCCGGCGGCAGTGCCCGCGTGCTGTCGTAGAACAGATAGCCGCCGGGCTCGATCTCGGCCAGATCCTGTGCCCAGGTCTGCGGGTTCATCGCCACCATCATGTCGACGCCGCCGCGGCGGCCGTGGTAGCCCTGCTCGCACACCCGCGCCTCGTACCAGGTGGGCATGCCCTGGATGTTGCTGGGGAAGATGTTGCGCGGGCTGACCGGCACACCCATGCGCATCACGGCCTTGGCGAACAGTTCGTTGGCCGAAGCCGAACCCGAACCGTTGACGTTGGCGAACTTGATGACGAAGTCGTTGACCGCCGAGATCGGTTTCATGCGCGTGCCGCTGCGCGTTGGGCGGTGGTCTGGTGTGACGGATTGGGCCCACGGCAGTCCGGGCCAGCCTTGGTGGTGATCAGCAGGAACTTCTGCATGTCCCAGGCGCCGGTGGGGCAGCGTTCGGCGCACAGCCCGCAGTGCAGGCAGACGTCCTCGTCCTTGACCATCACCTGGGCGGTCTTCAGCGCCGGGCTCACGTAGAGCGCCTGCTCGAGGTTGTCGGAAGGCGCCTTCAGCCGCGTGCGCAGTTCGGCTTCCTCGCCGGGTGAGGTAAAGGTGATGCAGTCGGTGGGGCAGATGTCGACGCAGGCGTCGCACTCGATGCACAGCTTGTCGGCGAACACCGTCTGCACGTCGCAGTTCAGGCAGCGCTCGGCTTCCTTGAACGCGGTGGCGGCGTCGAAGCCCAGTTCGACCTCGATGCGGATGCTGGCCAGCGCCGTTTCGGCCGCAGCCCAGGGCACCTTGTAGCGCGTGTCGTCGCTGGGCGCGTTGTCGTAGCTCCACTCGTGGATGCCCATCTTCTGCGACACCAGGTTCACCATCGGTGGTGGCCGGTTGGCCACCGGCTCGCCGTGCAGGAAGCGGTCGATGCTGACCGCCGCCTCGTGGCCGTGCGCGACCGCGGTGATGATGTTCTTCGGCCCGAAAGCCGAGTCGCCACCGAAGAAGATGTTCGGCACCGTCGACTGCAGGGTGGTCGGGTCGAGCTTGGGCAGGCCCCACTTGTCGAACTCGATGCCGCTGCCGCGCTCGATCCAGGGAAAGGCGTTCTCCTGGCCCACGGCCACCAGCACCTCGTCGCAGGGCAGCACCACGTCGGGCTCGCCGGTTGGCACCAGGCTGCGCCGGCCTTCAGCGTCGTAGACGGCCTTGACGATCTCGAAGCGCATGCCCGTGAGTTTGCCGTCTTCGTGCAGGCAGGCCTTGGGAACGTGGTAGTTCAGGATCGGGATACCTTCGTGCAGCGCGTCTTCCTTTTCCCACGGGCTGGCCTTCATCTCGTCGAAGCCCGAGCGCACGACGACTTTTACGTCCGTGGCGCCCAGGCGACGTGCCGAGCGGCAGCAGTCCATCGCGGTGTTGCCGCCGCCCAGCACGATCACGCGTTTCTTCACGCTGGTGATGTGCTGGAAGGACACACTGGACAACCAGTCGATGCCGATGTGGATGTCGGCCGCGGCCTCGTTGCGACCGGGCAGTTCGAGGTCGCGCCCCCGCGGTGCGCCGCAGCCGACGAAGATGGCGTCGTAGCCCTGCTTCATCAGCGCCTGCATCGAGTCGACGCGCTGGCCGGATTTGAACTCGACGCCGAGCGCCAGGATGTAGTCGGTCTCTTCGTCGATCACCGCTTCGGGCAGGCGGAACCGCGGGATCTGCGTGCGGATGAAACCGCCGGCCTTCTGCTCGCCGTCGAACACCGACACCTGGTAGCCCTCGATGGCGAGGTCGCGCGCCACCGTCAACGATGCGGGCCCCGCGCCGATGCAGGCCACCTTCTTGCCGTTGGGCGGCAGCGGCTTGGGCATCTGCGCCTTCACCCGGTCTGCGACCTTGTGGTCCGCCGCCACGCGCTTGAGCCGGCAGATCGCCACCGGTTCGGGCTTGGTGGCATTGGCCTCCTCGACCCGGCCCCGCCGGCAGGCGGGTTCACAGGGACGGTCGCAGGTGCGCCCGAGCACACCGGGGAACACGTTGCTGACCCAGTTGACCATGTAGGCGTCGTCGTAGCGGCCCTGCGCGATGAGTCGGATGTATTCCGGCACCGGGGTGTGCGCGGGGCAGGCCCACTGGCAGTCGACCACCTTGTGGAAGTAGTTCGGGTCCGCGATGTTGGTCGGCTGCAATGTCGTCTCCTGATCCTGCACGCGTGTGGGGTCCGGCGGTTGCGTCAAGTCTATCCCTTGCGCCGGGGCAGACAAGGCGGGCAACACAGGCGTTTGCATCGCGGCGGCGGGTCAGCCCGGCGGCAGGCAGGCGGCAGGGCCCTGAGGTGCAGGAATCGGTCTAAATCGACCGGGCGCCGCCAAGTGAATCGCCCAGCCTTTCGTAGGCACCCAGCAGGTCACCCAGCCATCCCGACCAGGAGGGCATTGCCCTGGCTGGTGGCTTCATCGAAGGCGTCATCCAGTTTCGCGAGGGCTCGCCCGACGGTCCGATCGTCGCGACGGGCTTCTGCGAAATCGTCGACCTCTCCTCGCCCATGAAGGACGGTAATGACCCCTCGATGGAACCAGCAATCACGCGTACGCCTGCGCGCTCGCCACAGCGCCAGGTCACCGCCCCTCCATGGCTTGCGTCCGCACCCTGGCAAGCGGCTTCAAGCTTCCAATTACCGGATTTTTCTGGGATAACGGCCGGCAGATTTTCGACACATTTTTCGTTCAACCAGGTCATCGGTCCTGAAGTCTCAGAGTTGTACTAACCCGGGGGGTTTCCATGTTTTTCCGCAATCGTTCGTCGGTGCCAATTTTTGCCGCCTTATTGTTCCTGCCGTTCAGCGCCCTGGCCGATCGCGTGGTCATGAAAAACGGTGATGTGATCACCGGTACGGTGTCCAAGGTCACTGACTCTGAAGTGTTCATCAAGCCGGCGTATGCCGCTGAGTTCGCCGTGAGCCTTGCGGAGGTGGACAAGCTGGACATGGAAAAGGGCCTGGAAGTGAAGCTGGCCGGTGAGGAAAGCAGCCCGGTCAGCGGCGTTATCGCGCTGGACGAGGCCGGCCGGCAGGTGCTGCTGGTGGACGGTGAAGCCCGCCCGATCAGCCTTGAGGAGATTGCCGGGGCCGCTGCGCCCGAGCCGTATTTCGCGTGGAATGCCTCGGTCGATTTCAATGCCACCATCAACAACGGCAATAGCGACTCACGCAACACCCTGCTGTTTACGCAGGGCGGCATGCGCATGGGCGCCCATCGCCACACCGGTGATCTCACCTTCCGCCGTGAGGAAACGAACAGCATCAGCACCGTGGAACAGGATCTGGTCAATTACGCATACAACTGGCTGTTTGCGGACCCTTGGTACATAGGTGCCTCGTTGGTCGCGGAGCGCGACCCCATTCGTGAACTGGACCATCGCTACACGCCCGGTCTGCTGGTCGGTCGCGATATTTTCAACGAGGCCAACCGGTTCCTGACCTTCTCCGTGGGCCTTGGTTACACCGACGAGGAAATCGCCGGTATCAGTGACAGTGGTTCAGTTGGCTTGTGGAACCTGCGTTACACCCAGACATTTTTTGATGGTATGGATTTCTTCCACACGCAGAATTTCACCCGTCAGCTCTACGGCGAGGACAACACCATCTTCAAAACCAACACCGGTGTTCGCTTTGACATCCATGACGGTCTGTATGCCAGCATCTCGCTCCGTTATGACTACGAAACCGAGCCGGCGGCTGATGCTTCCAAAGACGACTCCACGCTGGCCATGGGTGTTGGTTACAGCTTCTAAGCAACTGGTTGAACCTGCCAGGCAACGGGCATGAGCGAGCATGGACTCATGCCCGGATTGGTAACCGACAAGGACTACCAGACGCAGTCTGCAGACCCGATTGACTGAGCATGGGAAGTTCGAACGCCCGTTTTCGGGCAGCCTGCCCGGCAGGCGTCTGTCTCGCAAGCGCGTTTTTGGGCGCGGATCGGGCGTCTGCAGGCGGGTTTTCGGCCCGGCGGGGTCGTACAGGCGCGCTGTCTGCAGCGTTTCCACCCGCGATCGTCCGCAAGAACAGGCGGTGCCCGAGCGGCCCGTGTGATCATTGCCGGAAGCGGCATTCCGATGGATCGGCCTCGCGACCGAGGCAGTCGCGTTGCATAGCGGCGGCGTCGGGCCGCGTGCCTTTGTCGAGCCAGGCCTCGATCGCGCGAAGGGCCGTCCCGAGGGTGGCGTCGCGCAGGCGGCTGTGGTCGGCTTCGTCGGTCTGCACCTGTGCGAGCAGCGCGCCGCGCCCTGCGGCCTGCAGCGTGGCGGCGTAGGCCGCCTGGGCAGACGACGAGACCACGGGATCGCCCATCGCGTGGACGGTCAGGGTCGGAAGCACGATCAGGCCCGAGAGGTCGGCGTCGTAGGCGAGACGGGCGAGCGCGCCGGGGTCTGCGGCGAAGCGTTCGACGCCTGCATTGAGAGCCGCGTCGTCACGCGAGCCGCGGTAGGCGGTCCGCATATTGTCGAAGGGATTCGCACCGCCGAGTCGGCGGTGGACGAGGTCCTGGAAATGAAAGGTGCCCCATGCGAGGTGGGCGAGCAGCTGCGACTCGGCGACG
This sequence comes from Pseudomonadota bacterium, assembly GCA_031412975.1. Taxonomy (GTDB): domain Bacteria; phylum Pseudomonadota; class Gammaproteobacteria; order Xanthomonadales; family Ahniellaceae; genus UBA4656. The sequence goes on from JANOEA010000267.1 coordinate 13,654, forward strand.
CCGGTCACCGCGAGGATGTCGCGCAGGCGCCCGGCACGTTCGACGCTTCTTTGAGCGGGCGCCAAGCCGAGACCGGTGCAGTGTTCGACGCGGCGCTGGAGTTCCTCGCGCGTCATGCGCGCGTC
>JANOEA010000268.1:0-8121 GCA_031412975.1 Pseudomonadota bacterium
CCCTTGTGAAGGCGTCGATGCCGGCCTGGCGATTGAGGTCGAACAGCACCAGCTCGTTGCGGCCGGCGGGCAGGCGATCGAGCAGGTCGGTGGCGACGGCGGCGGTGCTCACGGTGGTGTCGACCACCGATTGGAACGCCAGCACCGAGGGCATCCGTTCGAGTCGGCCGTCACGCGCGGCGGCGGCGAGCTGCTGGCTGAGTGCCCGCGTCAAGCGCGCCGTCTGCGCGCCGGCGTTGGCGGGGAACGAGTTGTACTTGAACGGGTTGTACTCCGGCACGACGTCGATCCAGCGCGCCTTCTCCACCACCGGGCCGAGCAGGCTGATCGCGCCGGCCAGGCCGGCGGCCGGCGACACCCCGATCATCGGCGACAGCAGGATCAGTCTCGACGGCATCGGCAAGGTGGCATCGTCGAGGGCATCGAGGGCGTACTTCGTGACCAGCGCGCCGCCGTTGGAGTAGCCGGCCATCACCAGCGGCGCCGACGGCCCAATGCGCTGGCGCACGTGGCGCGCGCCCATCCGCACTGCGGCGCTCCAGTCCTCCCACGTCACATTGACCAGGCCACCGGGCACCGTGCCATGGCCCTGCATGCGCAGCACCAGCACGTGCCAGCCATCGTCGAACAGGCTGTTGGCGAGCGCGCGCATGCTGTACGGGCCATCCGTCATGCCATGGATCAACAGCACCGCGCCGCGCGGCGCGGCCGGGATCCGCTCGAAGCTGCGATTCCAGTTGACCGGATGGTGGGCGGGGTTGGTGGGACTGGCGCTGCCGTAGCGGCTGCCGATCACGTCGTCGCGCGGATCGAGTGCGGCGGCGATCATTGCCTGCGATTCGTCGAACACGTCTGCTTCCTGCTGGAGGTACTCCGGCAGCGTCATGCCGGCATCCAGCGCCTGCGCGGTCGGCTCTTGCTCGGGAGCCAGGGTGTGCCATGGCTTGAGGTCGGCCAGCGAGCGCGCGTTGAACACGATGGCGAACAGCAGCAGGCCCGCGCCCGCCACCGCCAGCAATCCCGCGCGAAGCAGCCAGACCCGCAGCCGGCTCGCGGGGGTTCGAACCGCAACTGGTGGATCCTTCTCGACCATGAACGCTGTCCCCGTTGGCTAGAGCCTCGGCCGCAACAGCGAGCCGAAGGTGAGATAGACCGAAGAATCGCCTTCATCGTTCCGGCCGTAGCCGATGAACACCGGACCGAACGGTGAATCGACGCCGACGAACAGACTACCGGCAAGTATCAGGTCCTGCAGGTCGAGCAGGTCTTCGCGGCGTTCGAACACGTTGCCGGTCTCCAGGCTCGCACCCATGTAGGCCGGCACCGAGAACAATTGCCCCGAGTCGCCCAGGCGACGGTAGTACACCGTGCGGAACAGTGCGGCGTGTTCGCCGAGCAGCTCGCGCTCCGCAAAACCGGACAGGTTGGTGAAGCCACCCAGGCTGGCCAGGCTCTCGAACTGCGATGGCGACCCCCAGGTGCTGTGCAGCCGCGTCCCGAACAGCAGCCGGTTGGCGCCGAAACGCGCCGCATGATCCCACGTCAGGTCGAACACCTCGCCTTCGGCGTCGGCGCCGAGTGCGTCCTGCGTGGCCACCAGCAGCACGTCCGTGCGCCCTCCGGCGGAAGGAAAGTCCGCATCGTCGAGGGTGTCGCGGATGAAACCGAGCCGTACGCCGCCGGAGTCGTCGTCGACGTCGTCGAGCTCGTTGGGCGCGCCGATGCGCCGGCTGGCACTGCCGCGCGAGCGGAACAAACCGGTGTAGGCGCGCATCGAGACGGTCGGCTCCCAACCCAGGTCGATGCCGACCGCAGAGCGGCGCACGCGGTAGTCGGCGAGCAGCGTGTCGGCCGCGCGGATGCCCTGGTCGAAGCTGCGGTACTCGAGATAGGGGAACGCGAAGTACTGCCCGCGGTCGCCGTAGGGCTGGAAGAACTCGGTGCGCAGACCGGTCAGGCGGCCGATCTCCGCGCGCGTGCGCCACTCGCCACCCCAGCGGTTGAGGCCGGTCATCGTGTACTCGACACCCAGCTGGTAGCTGTTGCGGCCCTCGAAATCATCGCTGATCTGCAATCCGAAGGTCACGAAGTTCGGGCCCCAGCCCTTGTCCACCGGCAGCACCTCGACCCCGGTGCGCCCGTCCTTGTCGACCAGGCGCCACGCGATGCGCTCGTAGTTGCCCTGGCCGTAAACCGCGTTCACGCGACGCTCCAGCGCCTTCGCATCCAGCGGCTTGCCCTCGAATCCATCCAACTCGCGTGCCACGTAGCCCGCGGTGTTGCTGCGCCGCGTGAGCACGTCGAGGAACTCGACCAGCGGCGGATCGAATTCGGCGCGCTCGCGCGTCGCCTGCAGCGCATCCCACTCGGCCGTGCCGAGCGCCAGCTCGCGCAGGCGGGGCAGCACCCGCATCGCCGCGACTTCGCCGGGCGCGATCGCATCGACCGCGCGGTCGAAGGATGCGCTGCCGATATCGCCCAGTTCGGGCGCGATCTTCACGTCGGCCGGATCCAGCGCCGCCATCACCTGCGCGGTGCGCTGCTTCATCAGCACGTCGAGCATCTGCATGGTGATCGAAAACGGCGAGTTCAGCTCCGAGTCCTTGAGCAACGGCGCGCCGACGTCGACTGCGATCACCCGATCGGCGCCCATCGCCTTGACGATGTCGACCGGCACGTTGTTGACGATCCCGCCATCCACCAGCAGGCGCCCGTCGACGCGCATCGGCGCGAACGCGGCCGGTACCGACATGCTGGCGCGGATCGCCAGTGCGAGGTCGCCGCGATCGAACACCACGGCCTCGCCGGTGGCGATGTCGGTGGCGACCGCGCGGAACGGGATCGGCAGCGCGTCGAAGGACTCGGTGCGCCAGGTGTGCAGGGTCAGGCGCCGCAGCAGGGTCAGCAGCTTCTGGCCCTGGATGACCCCGCGCGGCAGCTGGATCGCGCCGTCGCGAAATCCGAACCTGAAGTCGAGCAGGTAGCGCAACGTGTCGTTCTTGCGCCGCATCGGGAAATCGGTGCGCGGCGGATCGTCGGCCAGCACCTCCTTCCAGTCGATCGCCGCGAGGATCGACTCGATCTCCGTGGCGCTGTAGCCGGAGGCATACAGGCCACCGACGATCGCACCCATGCTGGTGCCGGCGATCGCACACACCGGCACCCGCTCGCGCTCGAGCACCTTGAGCACGCCGATATGCGCAGCACCCCGCGCGCCGCCGCCGCCGAGCACCAGGCCGATGCACTGCGGGCGGCTTGTGCCAGGACCCGGGTCGGCGGCCTGCGCCTTCGGCGCGGCGAGGGCGGCGGCGAGGGTGAGGGCGAAGCACCGAACGATCCAACGCATCGAGATTTCCAATCGGTAGCACTCGGCGCGATGTTAGCCCGGCCGCCCGCAGCGCGACACGCGTCGCGGAGGATTGCGTCCTTGGTTTCTAGAGCTGGCTGTCCAGCGGCAACATCCGGAACATCCAGGCAGTGAACAGGCGTTTCCTGTCGGCCTCGGGCTCGCCGGTGAACACCCGCGGCTGGCCGTCGTGCACGTCGTACCAGCGCAACTGCCCGGCGGAAAGTCCGACGCGCCAGCTGCGTGCGGGATCGATCGCGCTCTCGTATTGCGCGCGCACCTGTGCTGCAAATTCCGCATCGTCGATCACCACGCCACCTTCGGTGTTGATCCGCGCCGAACGCGGGTCCATGTTGAACGAACCCACGTAGGCGATGCGGCCGTCGATCACCAACGCCTTGGTATGCAGGCTGGCGCGTGAGGAACCCAGCGGCCCGTCCTGCGAGGCACCCGCGATCGGCTTGAGCTCGTGGATCTGCACGCCAGCTTTCAGCAGGGGGCGGCGCCATTTCGAATAGCCGCCGTGCACGGCCGCCACGTCGTTGGCGGCCAGCGAGTTGGTCAGCACGCGCACCTCGACGCCGCGCCGCTGCAGGCCGATCAGACCCTCGGTTCCCTTGCGCATCGGCACGAAATACGGCGAGATCACCACCGCTTCAACGTGGGCCGAACCGAGCAGCGAGCGCACCTCCTCGAGCATGCGCAGCGGGTGATCGCCGCCGAATGCCTTGGCGGGATCGTCGGACACCACGCGCACGCCGCTGCCACGTTCGAGATCCTGCAGATCCAATCCGAGCTCGCCATCCCGTTGCAGCTTGCGCAGGCGCTCGACATACGGCGTGGTGGCGGCGGCCTTGCGATGCGCATCGAATGCGGCTTCCGCCACCGCGACCGCAGCCACCGGGTCGTCGGCCTTGGCGAAAACCGACAATGGCACTACGGCGTCGCTGTTCCAGTAGTCGTCGAAGTGCGTCGATGAATCCACCGCTGCGGTGCCGACCAGCAGAACGCCGAGGTCGCCGAAATTGAATTCGTCGTGCGCACCGAAGTACTCGTCGCCGATGTTGCGGCCACCGACGATCGCCAGCCGCGAATCGGCGATCCACAGCTTGTTGTGCATGCGGCGGTTCTTGACCCCCATGGTGACCATGAACTCGACCACGTTGCCGACGGTCGAGTCGCGGCTGCGGAACGGATTGAACAGCCGGATCTCGAGGTTCGGATGCGCGTCGATATTGGCCAGGCTCTCGTCGAGGCCCCGCGCATAGATGTCGTCGATCAGCACACGTACCCGCACGCCGCGCTGGGCGGCAGCGAACAGTTCGCCGGCGATCAAACGACCGGTCAGATCGTCGTGCCACATGTAGTACTGCACGTCGAGGCTGCGCTCGGCGATCGCCGCACTGCGCATGCGCACCGCGAACGCATCTTCACTGGCCTGCACGAGCCGGTACCCCGACTCGCCAGCGGCCAGCGACAGCCCGTCCACCGCGCGATCCAGCAGCGTATCGGTACCGATCGGCAGTGCATCGGCGGGCTCGCCCCGCGGCAATGGGCCGCTCGCGCAGGCGCCGAGAAGGAGTGCGGCAAACAGCAGCGGGAACAAACGGATGATGGCGTGCATGGGCGATCGGATGATGGGGTAGCGGTAGCAGCGGCAGCCTAGCAGGCTGCTCCGGTCTGGGGCTGCCCCCGAAATGCAGGCCGGCAACCGCGCGGCGGCCAGCCGCGACCCGCAGTGCAGCTCCCGGGTTTGCCCGGGTGCGCTGCGCGGCGATTCAGAATCCGTAACGCAGGAAACCCCCGTCGACCGCCACGCATTCGCCGGTCACGAAGCTCGATGCGGGCAGGCACAGGAAGGCCACTGCGGCAGCGACTTCCTCAGGCTCGCCGACCCGACCCAGCGGCGTGCACTCGATGACTTCTTCGTAGTAGGCCGGATCCGCGAGTACGCGCTCTGCCAGCGGGGTGCGGATGTACCAGGGTGCTACGCAGTTGACGCGGATGCCGTCGCCGGCCCACTCGACCGCGAGGTTGCGGGTCAATTGGGTCAGCGCGGCCTTGGTCATCGCGTACGGCGAGCCGGTGCGCAGGTGGGTCAGTCCCGCGACCGAGCCGACGTTGACGATCGCCGACTGCGGATGGCGCGCGAGGTGCGGGTGCGCGAGCCGGCACAACTCGAAGGCGCTGAACAGATTGGTCTCGAACAGGAAGCGATACTCCTCGACGCTGTAGTCCAGCGTCGGCTTGCGGATGTTGGTGCCGACGTTGTTGACCAGCATGCTCAGCTCCACGCCGAGATCGACGATCCAGTCGAACACGTCGAGGCGCTGCTCGGCTTCCGCCAGGTCTGCCGCAAAGGCGAGCACCCGGTGACCCGGATGGTCGGCGGCCAGTTCTTCGCGGGCGGCCTCCAGTTGCACCTCGTCACGTGCGACCAGCAGCACATCGGCGCCAAAGTCGAGCAGCTCGGCAGCGCAAGCGCGGCCGATGCCCTTGCTGGCCCCTGTGACCAGGGCCACCCGACCATCGAGACGCCAGCGCATGCCGTTCATCCGGACCTCCGCGTTTGCAGGCTTGCGCGGCGCGTTTTCGCGCCGCGGTCCGCGTAGGCTACCGCGACCGCGCCAAGGAGCATGCCCCGATGCCACGCACGATGTTGATTCTGCTGCTGCTCGCCCTCACGGCCTGTTCGCCGCCGCCCCCGCCGCCGGCATCGGAAGCGGCCGCGTCACCGCCTGCTGCGCCCGATCCGCGCGATCCGCGGCAACGCGCCGAGGCGGTCGAAGCCGACGTGCTGGAGCAGAAAGCGCGGCAGGATCGTGAGCTGGAACAGCAAGGCGGCTGAAGCACTGGGTCGACGGCGCGAACCGCGGGTCGACGCGCCCGGCGCGCCTCGCTGCGGCTGCCGGGTAGCGATCGCACGCGGGCTCAGCGCGTATCGCACTCGCAGTGCGCGTAGACCGCGGCCGGCCGATGACGTGCCGCGTCGGCGAGCATCCGCCGTGCGCGCTCGACCTCGCCGAGCTGCTGTTGCGGCAGCCACTGGGTCGGCAGGCTCACGCCCGCGGCGACCGCAGCACCGATCCGCGACTGCAGCATGTTGGCGAAGATCTGCTCGAACGGCGAGCGTTCCTGCTCGACGTACAGCAGGCGATAGTCGTCGATCGCGGCGGCGACCGCCGCAGCCTTGATCGCATCGTCGAGTGTGCCGAGCTGGTCGACCAGCCCGCGTTCCATCGCCTGCGCGCCGCTCCACACGCGGCCGCGCGCGATTGCATCGACCTCGGACACCTGCTTGTCGCGGGCATTCGCGACCTTGCCGATGAACTGCCGGTAGCCGCGATCGATCACGCTCTGGATCAGCTCGCCCAGGCGCGGGTCGAACTCGCGGGTGGTATCGATCGCGCCCGCGATCCAGGTGGTCGACGTGCCGTCGGTGCGCAAGCCCAGCTTGCCCAGCGCTTCGGGGAAATTGACCCACAGGCCGAAGATGCCGATCGAACCGGTGATCGTGCTGGGGCTGGCGATGATCTTGTCGGCGTTCATCGAGATCCAGTAGCCGCCCGATGCCGCCAGATCGCCCATCGACACGATCAGCGGCTTGCCGGCAGCCTTGGTCAGCTCGACTTCGCGCCGGATCAGTTCGGAGGGAAACACGCCGCCGCCCGGAGAATCGACGCGCAGCACGATCGCCTTGATGTCCTCGTCCTCGCGCGCATTGCGGATCAGGCGCGCAGTGGAGTCGCCGCCGATCATGCCCGCGGGCTGCACGCCGTCGGTGATCTCGCCTTCGGCCACGACCACGCCGATGGCCGGCTTGCCGAGGTGGAGCAGGTCGGCGTTGGCGAGGAACTTCGCGTAGTCGTCGACCGCGATCTGGCGGAAGGTCTTGTTCTCTTCGTCGAGCGCGCCCTTTTCGATCAGCATCGCGCGTACTTCGTCGCGGGTCTTGAGTTCGTCGACCAGGCCCTGTTCGAGCGCCATCTTGCCCAGGTCGCCCGAATGCGACTGGACCAGCGCCACGTAGTTCTCGATATCGGCGGCCAGCTTGCCGTCCTCGATCTTGCGCAGCGCCGAGACCTCGGCGAGGTAGCGCTGCCACAGATCGCCCATCCAGAACAGATCCGCCTCCTTGGCTTCCGCCGAGGCGTCGCTGCGGATGAACGGCTCGCCCGCGGACTTGTACTCGCCGACGCGGAACAGCCGCGCCTCGACGCCGAACTTGTCGAACGCGTCCTTGAAATAGGTGCGATAGCGGCCGATGCCTTCCAGCAGCACCGCGCCCTCCGGATGCAGGTAGATCTTGTCGGCGTGCGCGGCGAGGTAGTAACCGCCCTGCCCCATGCCGTCGCCGAACGCGATGATCTCCTTGCCCGAGGTCTTGAAGCGCTTGAGCGCGGCGCCGATCTCGATCTGCGTGCTGTAGCCGATCGAGGCCAGCGCATCGGGCACGATCACGATGCGGTCGATGTGGCTGTCCTCCGCCGCGCCATCGATCGTGCGCAGGATGTCGCGCAACTGCGTCTCCATCACTTCCTCGCCGAGCGCCCTGGACAGCGCGCGATCGGCCGGGCTGCCGCTGTACTGCTCGACCACGGCGCCTTTGGGTGCCAGCACCAGCGCGGTCTTCATCTCCAGCGACGGGCCCGTGCCGCCGAGGCTGGCCAGCACGCCGATCAGCAGGACCAACGCGATCACCCCGAACACCAGGCGACGGGTGAAGTTGAACGCACCCCAGGTGCCGCGGATGAGGCGCACGAAGAAATTGGGCT
>JANOEA010000269.1:0-1620 GCA_031412975.1 Pseudomonadota bacterium
GTTTTGAAAAAGGTGCGTTCACTGGTGCTGACAAAGGCAAAAAGGGCAAATTCGACTTCGCTCATGCGAGGGGCCGCTGCTGATCGAGGACGCGCGCCTCGATCCGCGCCTCTGTGACAATGATCTGGTCATCGGGCCGCCGTTCATCCGCTCCTATCTCGGGGTGCCGATCTGCACCGACGACGGCGTGCTGCTGGGCGCGCTGTGCGCGATCGCACCCGAGCCGTACGCCTTCCGGCCCGAGCAGATTGCGCCGCTGGCGATGCTCGCCGAGTTTGCCGAACAAAGCATCGCGCTGCACGCCCGCACCCGCGCGCTGAGCCTCGCCAATGCGGCGCTCCAGCACTCGAGCCAGATCTTCCGCCAGGCCGAACGTGCGGCCAATGTCGGCAGCTGGCGGGTCGATCTTGCCACCACCAAGCTCTACTGGTCGGACCAGGTGTTTGCGATCAACGGTCTGGAGAATGGCCGCACCATCGATGTCGCAGGCGCCATCGCGCTCTACGAACCCGATGACCGCGCCATGGTAATCGCCAAGCTTGAGCAGACGATCGCCGATGGCAAGCCGTTCATGTTCGAAACCAGCATCCGCCACCAGGACGGGCAGCAACGCCGCGTCCGGGTGGTGGGCGAACGGGTCGATGTGGCTGGCAAGCCCGATAGCGTTGCCGGGATCATTCTCGATTGCACCGAGGAGCACCTGCGCAACGTTGCCTTGAAGCGCGCGGCTGAGCGCGACCAGTTGACCGGGCTCTACAACCGCGCCAGCTTCGACCGGCGGCTGGCGAAGGCGATGCAGCGGGCCGAGCGCGAGCCGGTCACCGTGGCGCTGCTCGATCTTGACGGGTTCAAGGACGTCAACGACACGCTCGGCCATCTGGTCGGAGACCGGGTGCTAGAAACCATCGCCGAACAATTAACGCTCAAAACCGCCGCGGGCGTGTTCCTGGCGCGCTGGGGCGGGGACGAATTTGCGCTATTGTTCCCGCCGACAATGGGTTTGCGCGAAGTGACGCGCTTTCTTGAGGCGCTGCTGGCCGAATTCAACGACATGCCGCCGCTCGGCAGCACGCTGCTCAAGATCGGCGGAACCTGCGGGGTGGCGCGGATGACGAGGGCGGCGAGCGGCGAAGAAATCATGCGCCGCGCTGACCTTGCGCTGTATCGCGGCAAGGATCAGGGGCGCGGGACGGTGGTGTGCTGGGATCGGCAGATCGAGGCCCGCCAGACCGAACGCCACAACGCGATCACCCAGTTGCGCAGCGCGCTCAACGCGGGCCGGGCGATGGCCGCCTATCAACCGATTGTCGCGCTCGACACAGGGCGCGTGGTCTCGGTCGAGGCGCTGCTGCGGCTGCGCGACGATGCGGGCCGGTTGCTTGCCGCGGGCGATGTGTTCGCCGCGCTGCTCGATCCCGAATTGTCGCGCCGGGTGTCACGCGTGATGCTCGATCAGGTGGTGACCGATGGCCCGACGATCCTGGCGCTGTTCGGGGCGGATTGCCGGATCGGGCTCAATCTGTCCGAAGCGGACCTGAGGCAAGGCGATTTCGTGCGCCACCTGATCGAGGTGATCGACGATTGCCCGTTGCGCCCGGCCAACATCACGATCGAGGTGAC
>JANOEA010000270.1:0-4618 GCA_031412975.1 Pseudomonadota bacterium
GGCTTGAGCGCATAGGTGCGCTTCTCCGACTCGGTGAAGAACATGTTCTCCTTGTAGTTGTCCCAGTGACCGGACTGCTTCCACAGCGAAACGTCGAGGATCTGCGGGCAGCGCACCTCGCGGTAGCCGGAGCTGCGATACACGCGCCGCATGTACTGCTCGACCACCTGCCACAGCTGCCAGCCCTTCGGATGCCAGAAGATCAGGCCCGGCGCTTCGTCCTGCAGGTGGAACAGATCGAGCTGCCTGGCGATCTTGCGATGGTCGCGCTTGTCGGCTTCTTCCAGCTGGGTCAGGTAGGCCTTGAGGTCCTTGTCGTTGAGCCACGCGGTGCCGTAGATGCGGCTGAGCATCTGGTTGTTGTGATCGCCGCGCCAGTAGGCGCCGGCCACTTTCATCAGCTTGAATGCGCGCAGCTTGTCGGTGGCGGGCACGTGCGGGCCGCGGCACAAATCGGTGAACTCGCCCTGGCTGTACAGCGACAGGTCCTCGCTGGCCGGGATCGACTCGATGATTTCCGCCTTGTAGTGCTCGCCAATGCCCTTGAAGTGGGCTACCGCGTCATCGCGCGCTTTCACGCTGCGGCTGACCGGCAGCGCCTCCTTCACCAGCCTGGCCATCTCCGCCTCGATCGCGGGCAGGTCGTCGGTGGTGAACGGGCGCTCGTAGGCGAAGTCGTAGTAGAAGCCGTTGTCGATCACCGGGCCGATCGTGACCTGCGCGCCCGGGTGCAGGCGCTGCACCGCCTGCGCGAGCAGATGCGCGGTCGAGTGGCGCACCACGTCGAGTGCATCGGGATGCTTGTCGGTGACAATTTCCAGCGACACATCGCGATCGATGCGATACGAAGTATCCACCAGCTTGCCGTCGACCTTGCCGGCGAGCGCGGCCTTGGCCAGGCCCGGGCCGATCGACGCGGCAATGCCCGCGACATCGATGGGTTCGGGAAACTCGCGGCGACTGCCGTCGGGAAGCGTTACATGGATCATGGCAGGAGGTCCTTCGGACAACAAAAAAGGGCGCTGGGCGCCCTTGGTTCTCTCGACAGCAGGAGACGCGACGCGCAGCGGATCAGCAGTGGCGGCTTGCAGTTCGCGTCATGGTGATCGTGTTCTTTCGAACTACGGCTCCGTGGTGTCGGATTCTTGTGGCGGCTTGCGGTGCGCCGGCGATTGCATCAACCCTGCGATCCGTGCGCCGACTGCCGATCGGCGCGCTGCAGGCCTTCTTCACCGCACCGCGGCCGCGACGACGTTGCGGCCGTGGATGGACTCCAGGGATTCCGGAGGTGGTGGGCGCGACAGGGATCGAACCTGTGACCCCTACCATGTCAAGGTAGTGCTCTACCGCTGAGCTACGCGCCCGAAGGACACATAAGGTAACAGCCGGTGCCGCACCGCGGCAAGGCGCCCCTGCACAGCGCGCACGCAGCCGTCCTATCATCCGGATGCCGGTAAACAGGGGAATCGTCGGATGGCATCCGGATTCGGCAGCGACACCATCGCGGGCATGGCGGGACGCATCGCCGGGATGAGCCCGGCGGCAGTGCGCTTCGGCTGGAACAGCGCTCGACTCAACGGCCAGGGGCATATCGGCTTCTCCGGCGACGTGCTGCAATTGCAAGGACGCACCAGCGGCGAGGGCGATGGCCTGGTGATCGACCTGCGCGCGACCCGCGGGCAGGTGCTCGGATGGCAGCGACTGTCGGCACGGCGCATCGGCCTGCGTCTGCGCGCGGCGGCGGGTAGCGGCCAGGAAGGCCTGCGGATGCTTGAATTCACCCAGGACGCCGATGCCGATCGGCTGGTCGCCTGGCTGCCCGGCACCGGCACCCGATCGAGCCTGATCCGGCGCTGGTACGAGGATCGCCTCGGCCCCTATCGGCGGCAGGCGCTGGCGACCTACGCGATCAGCAGCGTGATCGTGGCCTGCTTCATCCTGCAGGTACTGCGTGCTGGTGGCTCGAGCTTCGACGCGGCCACGCTGTACGCGCAGGGCGCCAACCTGCCGATGCAGACCCTGGCCGGCGAGCCGTGGCGCCTGCTCAGCGCGGTGTTCCTGCACGGCGATTTCGGTCACCTGATCGGCAATCTGGTCACCTTCCTCGCACTGGCTCCCTACGTGGAGCGCCTCTACGGGCGACCCGCGCTGGTGGCGATCTTCCTCGGCGCCGGACTTGCGGGCAGCGCGGCCGACATCTTCAGCCATTTCAGCACCGTCGCGGTGGGTGCCTCGGGTGCCGTTTTCGGAGTCGTCGGCGCCCTGCTCGCCTATCCGCTGCGTCGACGCGGGCAGCTGCCGCTGTCCTCGATGCGGGTGATTCTGGCGGTGGGTGGTTTGTACATGATCTGGTCGCTCAAGCAGGGCTTCGACGGCGAGGGCGTCAACAACAGCGCCCACGTCAGCGGATTGATCGCAGGCTTCGTGCTGGGGCTGGTGCTCGCGCCGCCGTTCGAGATCGAACGCCGTTCGCCGTTGCTGCCGCTGGCCGCCGTGGGCGCGCTCGGCGTGGTGGTGCTCGGTTGTGGGCTCGCGTTCGCGGCCGGTCGCGGATCGGACGACTATCGCGTCGCGCGGCTGATCGAGACCATCCAGTTGCGCAGCAAGGATATCGACAGCGCCTGCCAGTCGGCGCAGAAAGTGGCGCAGGCTGACCCCGCAGCGGGCCAGGCCGGTTTCGAAGCCGCTTGCGTGTCCGGGCTGGATGCGATCGAACAGCAGGTACGCGCACTGGCGCCGTCCGACGAGGGCCTGCGCTCGCTGGTCGCCGAGCAACTCGCGCAGATCGCCCGGCAACGCGAGAGCAACCGGATGGCGGCGCGCGTATTCGCCGACATCGCGATCATCCAGCCGGCCGACGAGGCGCGGATCGCCGCACTCGACGGCTGCGACCGCGCGCTCGATGCGCTGGAATCGCAATCGCGGACGGCGGTCGGCAGGCGCATGCGCGAGGATTGCCTGGGCCCGCTGGATCGCGCGATCGGAATGCTGGATGCAGTGCGGGCCAGCACTCCCGAGGCACTGCAATACCAGCAGCGCTCGCGTAGCCTGTGGGAGAACGAACGAACATCGCTGGCGCGGATCGAGCGCGCAGTACTTGGCAACGATGCCGATGCCTTCGATGCTGCGGTCGATGCGCTGAATGCAGCACGTGCGGCGCATGCAAGTGGAGCGGTGTCCACTGCGGATCCATCAACGGATGGCCGCCAGTAGGACGCGTTCGCCCCCTCCATGGGCGGTTTGCTCTTGCGGCAAGCCCTGCCCCCCATCCCCAGCCCTTCCCCCGCGAGGGGGGAAGGGAGTTCTGGCGCTGCAACTTGAACGCTGCACTGTCGGCGCGCTCCAGTGCGAGCGATGCGACCTACCCCATCAGCCCTTGGGCTTTCGCCTTGCGGATCTCGTCGCGCACGCTCGCAGCAGCCTCGAACTCGAGGTCCTGCGCATGCTTGTACATCTGCGCTTCGAGCTTGCGCAGGCGGGCTGCGAGCTGCGCGGGGTCGAGGGTCGCATAGTCGATCGCGGGTTCGGCGACCTTGCGTGCGGCCGCGCCGCGCCCGCGCGTCTTCTGCTGCGTGGGCTCGGCCCGTGCGCCCTCCATGATGTCGGTGACGTTCTTGATGATCGAGCGCGGCGTGATGCCGTGCTCGGTGTTGTAAACGACCTGGCGCTCGCGACGCCGCGCGGTTTCGTCCATCGCGGCTTTCATCGAACCGGTGACCACGTCGGCGTACAGGATCGCGGTACCGCGCAAGTTGCGCGCCGCGCGCCCGATGGTCTGGATCAGCGACGAGGTCGAGCGCAGGAAGCCCTCCTTGTCGGCATCGAGGATCGCGACCAGCGAGACCTCCGGCATGTCGAGCCCCTCGCGCAGCAGGTTGATACCCACCAGCACGTCGAACTTGCCCAGCCGCAGGTCGCGGATGATCTCCACCCGCTCGACGGTTTCCACGTCCGCATGCAGCCAGCGCACGCGCACGCCGTTGTCGCCGAGGAACTCGGTGAGGTTTTCGGCCATGCGCTTGGTCAGCGTGGTGACCAGCACGCGATCGCCGAGCGCGACGCGGCGATTGATCTCGCCGAGCAAATCGTCGACCTGGGTGCGCGCCGGGCGCACCTCCACCGCGGGATCGACCAGCCCGGTCGGGCGCACCAGCAACTCGACGACCGCGCCTTCCGACTTGTCCAGCTCGCGCTGCGTCGGGGTGGCGGAGACATAGATCGTGCGCGGCTGGCGGCGCTCGAACTCGTCGAACTTCAGCGGCCGGTTGTCGAGTGCGGACGGCAGGCGGAATCCGTACTCGACCAGCGTTTCCTTGCGCGAGCGGTCGCCCTTGTACATGCCGCCGAGCTGCGGCAGGGTCACGTGCGATTCGTCGACCACCAGCAGCGCGTCCGGCGGCAGGTAGTCGAAAAGGCATGGCGGCGGTTCGCCCGCAGGCCTGCCCGTCAGGTGCCGCGAGTAGTTCTCGATGCCCTGGCAAAACCCGATCTCGGCCATCATTTCCAGATCGAAGGTGGTGCGCTGCTTGAGCCGTTGCGCCTCGACCAGCTTGTTGTCGCGGTACAGCTGCTCGAGCCGGTCCTGCAACTCGGGCTTGATCGTCTCGATCGCCTCCAG
>JANOEA010000271.1:0-4150 GCA_031412975.1 Pseudomonadota bacterium
AATCGCAAGCTGATCATCTCCGCGCCCGAGTACTGGCACGAGATGATCCTCGAGCAGGTGCGCCGGGGTGGCGGCGATCGCCTGCAGGTCGAGGTGCGCGATTCGTTCGCCGAGGCGGTGATGGTGCGCTCGGATGTGCTCGCTGGCAGCGAGACGCCTGCGCCGCCCGCGCCCGCAGCTGCCGCGGTGGCCGCAGCGCAACCGGTGGCAACGCCCGCACCCGCACCCGTGGCGCGACCGACGCCGCCTGCGCCGAGTCCTGCAGCGCCGGTGGCCGCGCGGATTCCGTCCGCGCCAGCAGCCGCTGCCGCTCGCGCGCCGGCCACTACCGCGAATCGTGCGCAGCCCGCAGTCGCTGTGGCAGCGCCGGCGACTCGTGCAGCGCAGTCCGCCCCAGCGCCTGCAGAGCGGCCCGCGACCGCAGCCCCTGCAGCATCGGCACCTATTGCGGCGCCAGCGGCAACGCCGGCCCAGGGCGTCACCACCGGCACTGCGCAAGCGCAGGTCAGCGCGATCAAGCGGCGTCTCGAGACCAGCCTCAACGATGGCGAGTCGATCACCCGCACGCTGAGCCTGACCGAACTCGAGCCGAAGGACCTGCTGTTCGTGCGCGATGGCGTGGTCGCGGTGCTGCGCCGGACAAGCCTGCGCAAGGACTGGTACTGGCTGGAAGACGCCATCGAGTTGCGCCGCGTCGAATTGCGCGAGCTGGGACCGGATCGCTATGAGGTCGATGAACGCATGCGTGTCACCGACGAGCCGCGCTTGCGCGTCGTGCCAAGCAGCGAACGCGCGGTATTCCCTGCCGAAGAGCTGGCGAAACATGCGATCGAGCGCGAGCAGCTCGAGCGCCGCTACAACGGCGGCAACCGGATCACGGCGACGCTGCTGCCGACCCAGCTCAACCAGCGCGACGTGATCTACGTCGGCGACGAATTGTCGGTGGTGGCACGGGTCACCGGCCTGCTGCTGGAGCGCTACTGGCTGGCCGGGCGCATCGACCTCGCGCGGCCCGAGCTGCGCAAGGACGGCAACAACAAGTATCGGGTGGTCGAGAACATTCGACAGTAGCCTTGCGCCGCGCGCCGCTGGCGGCGCGCGGCGGCCGCCCGCTCAGTCGGCCAACTCGCGGTTGCGGCGGAAGTACACGGCTGCGGCGATCATCGCGACACCCGCGACCACGCCGATCCACAGCTCCATCGAGCCCAGCGCGCCACCGATCACCGACCAGTCGACCAGCATCTCCGGGCCCGGCCCGTTGCTGTCGGTCAGCTTGGCGCGCTCGATGAAGGCCATGCCGAACCACGACGCCGGGACCAGGCTGGTCAGGATCCGCGCCACCACATGCTGCCAGTACCAGGTGTCCGGCACGCGCAGGGCCTCCAGCAGCTCGAAGGTGTTGATCGCCACGCCCAGCGCCACCGGCAGCGCGACCGCCCACAGGAAGGGCTTGCTGCGCGCGAAGGCCGAAACCAGCAGCAGCCAGCCGATCGCGGGCATCGCCCACAGCGCGTTGACCGGCACGATGGCAAGCATCTTCAATGCCAGCGCCAGTGGCTCGGCGGGGCCCCAGACCAGTTCCATCGGACTCAGTCCGTGGCCGAGCACGAACAGCCCGAGCACGCCGAGAAAGGCCAGGTGCAGTGCCACGGTCGCGGCCCACGCCAGCAGCGGCGCCCCGATCGCTGCAACCGCGACCTTGCTGAGTACGGTCTGTGCATCCGACACCGGCAGCGACTTCCAGAACAGGATCGAGCGGTCGCGGCGATCGTCGTACAGCGCGCCCAGCAGGTAGAAGAACAGCACGAAGAACAGCACGATCTGCATCACCAGCCAGAATCCGCCGAGGCCTGCCTCGTAGCCCATGCCGAGCTTGGCCATGTCCTCCGGCGGCACCTCGGAGAGCAGTTTCTGCAGCGGAACGCCGATCCGGATCTCGCCGTCGAAGGTCCGGTTGGCGTGCCAGCTCGTCACGCCCATGCCGATCAGCGACATCACCAGCAGCGCGACGGCGGTCCACACCGGCGCCCACAGGAAACCGCCGCGGTGCTCCCAGTATTCGCGCTTGAGCAGCATCACGAAGCGGTTCATGCGTAGGCTCCCTTCATCGTGGCCACGAAGATGTCGGACACGCTGGGTTTGTGCAGTTCGCCCAGCTCCGCCAGTTGCACCCGCGCGGGACCATCGAACAGGAACACGCTCTTGCCGAACACCTGGCGCTCGTAGACCGGCGACAGCGCCAGCGCGGCGTCGCGCTGGTCCGGATTGACCAGCACTTCGGTGAAGCGCTCGGCCACCGCATCCATGGTCGCGGCGAGCGCGATCTTGCCATCCTTGATGAACAGCAGATCGGTGAGGATGTGCTCGATCTCTTCCACCTGGTGGGTCGTCACGATGATCGTCTTCTCATGGTCGAAGTACTCGTTGAGCAGGTTCTGGTAGAACTCCTTGCGATACAGGATGTCCAGGCCAAGGGTCGGCTCGTCGAGCACCAGCAGCTTGGCGTCGATGGCCATCACCAGCGCCAGGTGCAGCTGCACCACCATGCCCTTGGACAGTTCCTTGACCCGCATGCCCGGCTTGAGCTTGGTCTTGGCGAGGAATCCTTCGCACACCTTGCGCGAGAAGCGCGGATGCACGCCCTCGACGAAGTCCATCGCCTCGCCGACCCGGATCCAGCGCGGCAGCACGGCCACGTCGGCGATGAAGCAGACCTCGTTCATCAGCTGGGTGCGCTGGGTACGCGGGTCGAAGCCCAGCACCGACAGTTCGCCGCTGAAACCGGTCAGCCCCAGGATCGCCTTCAGCGCAGTGGTCTTGCCCGCGCCATTGGGTCCGATCAGGCCGACGATGCGGCCGGCTTCGATCTCGAAATCGACGCCATCTAGCGCGCGCGAATTGCGGTAGGCCTTGGTCAGGCCGCGGGCACGGATGACGGCGCTCATGCCCGCTCTCCGCTGCTCGCGATGCCGTCGCGGATCAGGTCCTCGGCGGTGATTCCGAGCCGGCGCAGCCGCTCATGCAGCAGCGGCCACTCGTCGTTCAGGAAACGCTCGCGTTCGTTGCGCAGCAACATCGTGCGCGCGCCATCGGTCACATACATCCCCAATCCCCTTCGTTTTTCGACCAGTTGTTCATCGACCAGTTCCTGGTAGGCCTTGGACACCGTGATCGGATTGAGCTGGAAATCCGCGGCCACCTGGCGCACCGAGGGCAGCGCATCGCCCTGCTTGAGTACGCCGTCGAGGATCATCGCCACAACGCGGTCGCGCAGCTGGCGATAGATCGGTGTGTTGTCGTTCCATGTCACCGTCATGGCGATTATTCCGCGACTGCGGGCACGCTGTTGCTGCGGCCGAAGTCGTAGAACGGATTGCCGAGGCGGGCGCGCGGCAGCGAGGCACGCAGCGGCTGGACGAGCGCATCGCCGGCCGAGTCGACGACCGCATCGAGCATCACGCTGCGCTCGAAGCCGGAAGATTCGTCCGCGCGGTCCAGATCGGCGCTGCTGGCGACCACGGTGACTGTGGGCATCACCTTCATCGGCAGGTAGCGCTTGCTCGCGGGTGTGGTGGGCGCGGCGGGGGCGGCGATCGCCGGCACTGCGGCGAGCGCCCGCGCCGGGGTCGGCGTCGTGTTGGCCGGTTCGAGGCCAGCGCCGACCGCGATCACGGTCAGCGCGAACAGCGAAAACAGGGCTATGCTGGTTTTCATGGCGGCTTCCTTGGGTGCTCGGTTCAACTAGTGTTGTAGCAAGGTATAACACCAGCACTGAACTTGCAAGCAGGCCGGAAGTCATGGTTTCGCTGATTGTTCACGAGGGCTTCGCCAAGCCCATGATCTGCTTACGTTTTCCACCAAACAACCAGTCTGGAGTGTCGTCAATGAAGCGTCTTTTGGGATCTTTCCTCGGCATCGCCCTGCTGCTGCCCGGCCTCGTTTCGTCGCTGGACAGGCTCGAGCCCGCTCCGCCACGCCCGATCTAGCGCTGACGAGTGATAGCTCGCGCCGAAGTCCTGGGACCTCGCGCCAGGGGGAAACTCGGCGGAGCCTCCGCGGTCCAATGGCTCGATGCGAGTCGACGAACGAACCTCGGCTGTCGGCCTCTTCGCCTTCTTCGCGGGTGCGTGCGGCTTCACGTGGCTCCTCG
>JANOEA010000272.1:0-5630 GCA_031412975.1 Pseudomonadota bacterium
CCGAGCGCGAGGCCCACCGCCGCGGGCGCCAGGAACAGCGTGCTCGGACCGAGCAGCACGGCGGCCAGGCCACCGAGTACGCCGACTGCCGTCGGATACAGCACGTACGGCTTTTGCAGCGTCTCGCGCAGCACCGCGCGGGCCACTGCCCGCGGAGAAAAATCGGCGTGCTGTGCAGCCTTGCGTTCGCTCATGGTCGGCTCACAGCGGCTCCGACACCAGCGCGAGTTCGACCCGCGGCAGCCGATAGCCGAATGCGCGATCGGACTCGTCCTCGCGCCGCGCGAGCGGCTGGGCGCCGCCGAAGCCGAGTCCGCGGATCCGGTTGGCATCCATGCGATAGGTCGCGATCAGATGCTCGACGACTGCCAGCGCGCGCTTCTGCGACAGCTCGAGGTTGGCGCGCGGTTCGCCGTCGACCCCGGTCTGCCCCTTCACCACCAGCCGGTAATTCGGATAGTGCGACAGGCGCTCGGCGACCGCGGCGAGGGCGGCCACGCCCTGTTCGTCGAGATTCGCGGTGCCGCGCGCGAAGCTGATCGGCTCGATGCGCAGCGTGCCGACCTCGCGCAGTCGCGCCCAACCGGCGTCGTCGAGCGCGCTGAACGCGCGCGCGAGTCCGCCGACCGCCATGCCGGCTATCGCCACTCCGCTGCCCTGCAGGTACAGCGCCGACAGCGGTTGACGATTGGTCAACCTGTACGGGTCGCCATCGGGGATCGGATCGGCGCTGAAATCGCCGGCGGCGATCAACACCGAAGTCGCCGAGCGCATCGCCTCGATCAGGCCCTCGTCGGTCGGTACCCCACCCGGCGAGATGCCGAACCACGTCGCGCCGTTCTCGTTCAACGACACCCAGCGCACGCCGCCGAGCATCGCTTCGACCTGTTCGGCGGGCAGTCCGCTGGCCGCAGCGGCATCCTTGCGCAGTGCCGCCGTGTCTTCGGTGTAATGCAGCAGGCTGTCGAAATACTGCTTGAGCACGGCCTGCACCAGCTCCGGGCGCTCCTGCAGCACGCGGCGCGATGCCAGCAGCACGTCGACGATCAGTTTTTCGGTGTCGTCGGAGCCGATCAGCTTCACGAAGGCCGGATCGGCGAGCGCACGCGAGACATCGGGCTCCCACAGCACCGCCACATCGACCTCGCCGCGATTCAAGCGCGCGAGCGCGTCGCTGGATCCGCTCGCCTCGACCCGCCACGCGCCGCGCCGCTCGCGCAACTGCGGCAGGTCGAAATGCACGCCGATGCTCTTGAGCAGGTGCTCGCTGGGCGATGCGGGCGTGAACGCGATCTTCGAGCCGGTCGCGCGCTTGAGCGCATCGAGATCGGGAATCCGCGCGCGCCGCGCGACGATCGCATCGCCGCCCTTGGACTCGTCGAGCACCGCCACGATCGCGGCCGGATAATCGAAGGCCTTGCCGTTGAGCAGCCACGCATCGACGGTGGACACCGCGAAGTCGAGCTCGCCGTTGGCCAGGCGCTGGAAGCGCGTGGCGTAGTCGGCCTTGTCGTCCTCGCAGCGCAAAACATAGCCCTCTGCGCGCATGCGCCGCTCCATCTGCGGCGAGCACAGCGGGAAATAGCCGATCCAGCTGTCCATGCCGATGCTCGCCTTGCCGCGGGTGGCGGCCGCATCGGAGGTCTGCCGCTGCGCGGCATCGGTCAGCAGCGGTCGCGCGAAGCGATAGCCGACGATCGCCAGCGCGCCCAGCACCACGATCGCGATGAACACCTTCAGATGTCCCGACATGGGCGGTTCGCGGACTCAGTTGCTGAAGCGCGCGACGTCGAACTGCGGTGCTTCCGCCAGCACCGAGTCGAGGCCACGGGTGAGTTCGTCCGGCGTATCGGCAGCCACGTAGTAGCTGCGACCCGGCTGGTTGAGCACGTGGTCGGTGCCGATGCAGAAGCCCACCGTATGCAGCACCACCGGAGTCTCGGCGAGGATCCGCTCGACGACCCGCTCGGGATTCTCCGAGCGCGGATCCGGCTGGCCGTCGGTCACCACCACCAGGTGGTACTCGCCGTAACCGAACTGGCGCTGGCCCTGTTCGAGCAGCTGGGTGTAGCCGAGGTCGATCGCCGAGCGCAGCGGCGTGCCGCCACTCGCGCGCACCGCGGCCAGCGCGCTGCGCAGGCTGTCGCGGTTGTCGGCGCCGAGCGCAACCCGCGCCGACAGCCCGCTGCCGTCGAACACCGCAAGTCCGACGTTGGCGTCGGCGGGGATGCTGTCGATGAAGCGCTGCAGCGCCACCAAGGCTGCTTCGATCTTGCGCGAACCGCCGGCGCAGCGGCGATCCAGCATGCTGCCCGAACCATCCAGCACGAGGTAATAGTTGCTGGCGTCCAGCCGCGTGCCCACTGCGGCCGGCGCTGCCGTATCCGCCAGCGGCGGCCAGGTATCCGACAGCGCGCGACGCGCATACGAGGCTTCCGGCGCGACCCTGGCCACCGACGACTCGCCTTCGGCGTCGCTCGGAGCATTGTTTGCCGGCCAATAGCGCGGCACCACGTTCCACGCAATGATGCCGGCAATCACCAGCATCGCCAGCCACGGAAAGCGCGAACCGCGCTTGCGCTCCTGGATCACTCGCTGCTTCCTCATAGCGGCTTGAACACCGAGGATTCGGCCTCGACCTGCAGGATGCGGAACTCGACGCGCATGTTCGAGCGCCATTCGCGCTCGTTTTTCGGCGCGCAGGGATCGCTGCCGCAGATGCCGCTGCGCGGCTGCGCGATGCCGTGGCCGACCACCGCGAACTGGCTGTCGTCGAGGGTGATGCCCTGGCGCCCCGCGAAGCCGACGATGCTGTCGCGCACCGCGACCGCGCGCGACAGGCTGAGGTTCTTCGCCGACTGCTTGACCCGGCCCAGCACCACCTCGGGCTTGCCGTCCTTCTGGTCGCGCAGGTAGGCCATCGGATCGCTGTGGCCCTCGACCGTGATCACCGCGCCACCATAGGTGCTGGCAAGATCCACCACCTTGCTGAAGGCGTCCTGGTACAGATCGGCCGAGAAGCTGTTCTGGTTGGGCTCGAAGAAAATCTCGAACGAGAAGATCTCGCCCTCGTCGAGCGTGCCCTGCTGCTGGCGACGCGCGACCACTGCAGCGACCTGGCCCTCATCGAAGCGCTGCGCTTCGGGTCCGGCAGCGGTGAGTCCTTGCCGCAGGCTCGCGAAGTCCCAGCCGGCGAGGCTGGCCGTGGCGGATCCGCCGGCAAGGCCCAGCGCCGCGAAGGCGCTGGCCGATTCCTGCGCGAGCACGCTGAAGCGGCGCGGGAAATTCGCGCTTTCAAAGAACTGCACGTTGCCCGAATGACCGACGAATTCGGCATCCGCATACAGGCCCTCGGCGTCGCTGAGCGCCTGCGCGCTGTCGAGCAGGATGGTGGCGGCCGCGGTCATCACGCTGCGATAGTCGCCCGCGCGCGCGGACTTCGCGCGCACCAGTTCGCGCAGCTTCTCTTCGCCGAGCATCAAACCGCGCACGAAATCCTCGACCGCCTTGCGGTTGCTCTCGAAGTAGTCGGCACGCACCGCGTAGACGTCGGCGATGATGCGGTTGGCGGTCTTGGTCGACAGCAGGATCCGCGCGCCGCGCACCGAGCCCTCGGCGCCGGTGCCGACCGATCCACCCGAGGTGAGCACCAGCGCGTCCGGCGTGATCACGAACGCGGCATCGGCATCGCCGGCCTGCAGCGCGGCCATCGCGGTGTCGTCGCTGCCGGTCAAATCGGGCAGCCACTTGATCTTGACGTCGCGCGGCTGCAGCCCCGCATCGGCGAGGATCTTGGTCATGTAGTCGACGTGCGGACCATAGGCCTGCAGGGCGATGGTCTTGCCCTTGAGGTCGCGCGCGCTGCCGATGCCCGGCTTGACCACCAGCGCGTCGCCGCCGGCCGACCAGGTCAACTGGTAGATCACCACCGGGCGCGTGCGCGGATCGCGTGCGAGCGCATCGCCGGCGAGATTGAGCATGCCGACCGTGCCGCGCAGATACGGCGACTTGCCGCCGAGGTAGGCCTCGATCTGTTTGCTGAACACGTCCTCGCGGACCAGGCGCAGATCCAGTCCCTTGCCGGCGAAGATGCTGCCGCGCGCGGTGGCTGCCTGGTTGCCGTTGGCCAGCACCGTGGCGATGTCGCCACCCCAGGTGATGATCGGCACCTGGGTCGGCCCCGGGGCGACATCGCGCACCGCGACCTTGGCCAATGCGGTGGCCAGCGGTGGCGACTCGACATAGCGTGGCGCGGCGGCCACGGCAGTGGCGGTCAGCAGCAGCGCCAACCCCAGCAATCCCCTGTCTCGAACACGCATTCGCCGTTCCTCCGGATGGATCAGATCACCGGCGTCTGGCACCGGCCTCCCGATACTAACGAAGTTCGGTTCAGCCAGAGGCCTCCCCACCCACCTGGGTCCCGATGGCGGCGACGCGCGGGATTTGCAAGACCAGCTTTCGGCACCCCTGGCTATTCCGTCGCCCGGCCCAACCGGGCACCATGCGCGTTCACGCCACGATGCAGCGACCATGCGCGATCTCGACGACCTCGAACTGCTGATCGACACCGGCACGCCGCTGATCTTCATCCAGACCGGCGACAGCGCGCGCGCCGAAAGCCTGGTGCAGCGGCTCGGTGCGCGCAACGGGTCGCCGCTGTATCGCTGGTCGCTGGCCACCGGCCTGAGTCGCGGCGCTGGGCCTGCCGCGGCCGCCGGTGCGACGCAGAAACCCGCGCAGATGCTCGCGCAGGTGTTGGGCCTGCGCGAGCCGGCGCTGTTCCTGCTGTTCGATCTGCCGCGCTACCTGGATGATCCGCTGATCGTGAGCCAGTTGCGCGAGATCGCCACGCGCCACGCGAGCGTTCCGCACACGCTGCTGTTGATCGGCAGTGCCGTGGCGGTGCCGGAAGACCTGCTCGGGCTGTCCGCACAGATCGAACTGGCGTTGCCGACCGCCGAGGAACTTCGGCAGATCGTGCACGAGGAGGCCGAAGCCTGGGGCCGCAAGCGCGACCAGCGCGTGCAGGCCACGCAGGCGGCGATCGATGCCTTGACGCGCAACCTCGCCGGACTCTCGCACGCGGATTCGCGACGCCTGATCCGCAACGCGATCCGCGACGACGGGATCCTCGCCGAAAGCGATATTCCCGGACTGCTCGATGCCAAGTACAAGCTGCTCGATCGCGGCGGCGTGCTGGCCTTCGAGACCAACACCGCATCGATGGCCGACGTCGCCGGGCTGGAGCGTCTCAAGGCATGGCTGGCGGAACGCCGCGAGGTGTTCCTCTCGGCCACGCCCACACCGGGCCTGGACCCGCCCAAGGGCCTGCTGCTGCTCGGCGTGCAGGGCGCAGGCAAGAGCCTCGCCGCGAAATCGGTCGCCGGCGCGTGGGGCCTGCCGCTGCTGCGCCTGGACTTCGCCACGCTGTACAACAAGTTCTACGGCGAGACCGAACGCAATCTGCGCGAGTCGCTGAAGACCGCCGCAGTGATGGCGCCATGCGTGCTGTGGATCGACGAGATCGAGAAGGGCCTTGCCAGCGAGGGCGACGACGGCGGGCCCGGCAAGCGCATCCTCGGCACTTTGCTGACCTGGATGGCCGAGCGACGCGACAAGGTGTTCCTGGT
>JANOEA010000273.1:0-3186 GCA_031412975.1 Pseudomonadota bacterium
CGCCGAGCATGCGCGGATGAATGCGGCCAAACTCGGGTTGGTCGAGTGGCGGGGCGACGAGGATGCGCAGCTGTTCAGCGCACTGCTCGAATTGATCGAACATGCCGAGGTCGACATGACGATCTTCTTCCGTGAGCTCGCCAACGTGGACGTGCACTCGCCGAGCACAACGCCACTGGCTGCAGCGTTCTACGACCCGGCCAAACGCGAGCGCACCGACGCAGATATCTCCGCATGGCTCACGCGCTGGGCCGCGCGCACTGCCGGCCAGTCCGAGGCTGACGGCGAACGCCGACAGCGCATGGATTCCGCCAACCCGAAGTACGTGCTGCGCAACTGGCTCGCGCAGGAAGCCATCGATGCCGCAACCGGTGGCGACACCGCGCCGCTGCATACCCTGATCGAGGTGCTGCGGCGTCCCTGTGAGACGCAGCCGGGTCGCGAGCACTTCGCGCAGCGACGCCCCGAGTGGGCACGCCACAAGCCCGGATGTTCGATGCTGTCCTGCAGCTCCTGACCGCGCAGATGCACAGGGGGGCGCCTCAGGGCGCGACGCTGCGCACGCAATCCCGGCCGGCGGCCTTGGCCTGGTAGAGCGCACGATCGGCGCGCTCGAGCCAGCCATCGAGCCCGCCGTCGCTGCGTGCGACCTCGGCCACCCCGATGCTCGCCGTGCAGTGCAGCAACGGCGCGCGCTCGAACACCTGGGCTGCAACCGCGGCGCGGATCCTGGTCGCAACGGCCATGGCGGCGTCCTCGCGGGCCTCCGGCAACACCACCGCGAATTCGTCGCCGCCGAAGCGCGCAGCGGTATCGATCTCGCGCAGACAGCCGCCGATCGCGAGCCCCACGCGGCGCAACACCTCGTCGCCGAACGCATGCCCGAAGCAGTCGTTGATCGTCTTGAAACCGTCGAGGTCGATCATCAGCAGCGCTGCGGGCCGGCCGCTGCGCTCGCAACGGTGATATTCGGTGTTGGCCGTGTGCTCCCAGTGCCGGCGGTTGGCCAGTGCGGTCAGCTGGTCGGTGCGGTTGAGCGCGTGCAGTGCGCGATTCTGATCGCGCACGCGTTGCCCCAGCCCGTGCAGCGCAAACGCGATGGCCAACGGGTAGATCACCACCAGCGGCAGCGTCGCGAGCACGGCCGGGGTCCCCGAATCGGGCTGGAACGGCATGCCGATCGCGGTCCAGACCACCGCGAACGCAAGCACCTGCAACCCGAGGCATCGCACCAGCAGGCGCCACCCGCCGACTGCCGCCTTGTCCATCGCCAGCATCGCCACCAGTACGGCGCTGGGGACGATCGCGACCTGCATCGCGGCGACCCAGGCTCCACCCAGCATCGAATCGATCGCGAGATTGCTGAACTCGGCGCGCCGCGGATCGCGACTGATGCGCGCGATCAGCACCGCGGCGTGCGGCCAGGCCAGCGCATTGAGCAGCAGCAGTCCCCACACCCACGCGGGCGCGGCCAACGCATTCATGGTGCCGCCCACGCAGAGCATTCCGAGGGCAAGCCCGAGCACCCGCAGCGGGTAGATCTGCCGCGGAAACCGCATGCGATCGGCGTGCCCCTCGAAATGCCGCGCAAGCCCTCGCGCATCGTCACTCGCGGCGAGATCGGTGACGCTGCGGGTCACTTCCTGCCGCGCGAACTGCTCCGAATTCGTCGTCGACGCATGCGCGACGCCGCGATTGTGCGGTATCACGTTGACGTTGGCGGCAACATCGATGGATTTTCGGGAAGTCATCCCCCACTACAGCAACCGTCATGCCAACCGCCCCTGCGTCGATGACCGCTCCTCGTGCGAAGATGTAACCATGGGTGTCGGCACAGCGATGGTGCATTGCGAGAACTGCCTCGCCAGCTGCTGCCGCTTGCTGGTCCGGCTGCTGCCGGGCGACCGCGTGCCGGGCCATCTGCTGGCCGTGGACGACCACGGGTTGGAGGTCATGGCGCAACTCGACGATGGCTGGTGCATCGCGCTCGATCGCGGCAGCCTGCGCTGCACGATCTACCGCGACCGTCCGCAGGTCTGCCGCGACTTCGCGATGGGCAGCGCCGAATGCCTGGTCGAGCGCGCCGCCGACGGACTGTCGGTGCATGCGGGCGAACCTCGATGAGCTGGTTCGTGTATCTGATCGAGTGCGTCGACGGCAGCATCTACACCGGCATCGCAGTCGATGTCGCCGCGCGTTATTCCGCGCACGAACGCGGCGACGGCGCACGCTACACGCGCTCGCATCCGCCGCGCCGGCTGCTGGCCAGCTTCGCGCATCCGGATCGTTCGGCAGCATTGAAGGCCGAACATGCGATCAAGCAGCTGTCGCCGGCCGCCAAACGCGCGCTGTGCGCGGGCCATCCGTCCAGCGCCGACGCGCGCTGAGTCTGCGCCGATGCGAACCACCCGCCAGCACACCCGGAACGCCAGATCGCAGTCAGTCGGCGCGAGAGATGCGGTGCTTGCCGGAGCGACCGGACTGGTGGGCAGCCAACTGCTGCCGCTGCTCGCCAATGCGCCCGAGTACGCGCGGGTGTTCGCACTCACGCGACGCGCGCTGCCGATTGCGGCGGCCAACCTGGTGGCGGTGCCTGCCGACTTCGACGCATTGACCGCATCGCTGCAGGATGCCGGCCCCGGTGCCGACGTGTACTCCTGCCTCGGCACCACCATCCGAGCGGCGGGCTCCGAGGCCGCGTTCCGGCGCGTCGACCACGACTTCGTGCTGGCCCTCGCGCACTGGGCCAAGGCACGCTCGGCGCGCCGCTTCGTGCTGGTCAGCGCACTCGGCGCCGACCCGGACAGCCGAGTGTTCTACAACCGCGTCAAGGGCGAGATCGAACGCGCGGTGCGCGCACAAGGACCCGCATCGGTGACGATCCTGCAGCCGAGCCTGCTCGACGGTGAGCGCGCGCAGTCGCGACCCGGCGAGCAACTGGCCCTACGCATCACCCGGCCGCTGCGCGGGTTGATCCCGCGCGCGTGGCGACCGGTGGCTGCGCGCGATGTCGCCGCTGCGATGTTGCTGGCCGCGCGTGCCGATCCGGCCCCCACGTTGATCGCTTCAGCCGCGATGCACGGGGCGGCCGAGATCCTGGCGAAAGGCACTGCGTAAGCGCAACTAGATCGCCGTCATCCCGCCATCGATGGTCAGCGCGTGGCCGGTGATGAACGGCGAGTGGTC
>JANOEA010000274.1:0-9922 GCA_031412975.1 Pseudomonadota bacterium
GCCGGCATGCCGGCTCCCACAAGGAGGATGGGGCGCTCGCGGACGGTGGGCTCATCGAAACGTGGCATTGCGGCGCGTGGCAACGCACGACTGGCAGCGGATGCGTCGGACAGTTGTGGGAGCTGCCATGGCAGCGACTGCGGCGATCGGAAGTGCCGCGGTCGCCGGCGTGCCGGCTCCCACAAGGTGGATGGGGCCCCTCGGCAAGAAAGGATTGCGTTTCATCGCACTCCGCGTTTTGGCCTCGGCTGCGCTATCCCTGCTCCGCAGTCCGTGCGGCCATCCATGGCCGCACCCTCGGCCGAAAAGGAGTGCGTTTCATCGCACTCCTTTTCGGCCTCGACCCTCGTTGTCTTCCCAGTGGAGGATGCGGCGGGCGATCAGGATGTAGACGCGTTTGCCGGTGGCGTGCCAGAGACGCGAGATCCAGGAACGGCGCGCGAGGATGCGTCGCTCGGTCGGGGTGATGCGGTCGGGGCAGCAGGTGCGCTTGTGCTTGAGCAGGTGGCGCAGGTTTTCGCGCGCGAGAAGGCGGAACAGCGGTGCCTGCGCATTGCGCGCGACCCACGCGAGCTGGAAGTCGACTACCGCCGGAGAACCGTCGGCGCGGACCAACCAGTTGGCCTCCTTTGCGAGGTCGTTGTGCAGCACGCCGCGCGCGCGCATCGTCCGCTGCAGGCGCCATGCTGCACGGAAATACTGCGGATCGCGCGGCCGCGAATCGTGCATGGTGCTGCCCGCGATCCAGCTGCGGCGCAGGCGCCGGCCGTCGAATCCGAGCAGCCGTGGTACGCCGTCGACGCCTTCGAGTGCGCGCAGTGCACGCGCCTCGCGCGCTGCCGCCGCGCGCGCGATCCAGCGCAGGACGAGGCTGGCATGGCCGGTATCGCGTTCGATCACCATCGCGCCATCCACGCCGACCACGCTGATCGAGCCGAGGTGGTCGCGCTTGAGAAGCTGCGGCGGCGTCGCTCCCATGCGCACCTCAGCGGTTGGCGAGCAGCGCGCGCACGAAAGCCTCGGTGGTGGCGCGGTCGATGCCGGTGACCTCGAGGGTAAGCACCAGGTCGCCGCTGCGCACCACGATTTGCGGCGGCGTGCCGCCATCGAAGCCGGCGGCTACCGCCTCGTCGCCGATCCCGATCACGGCCGCGGGCACCTGTTTGAACTCGTATTCGAGGCCGGTCACGATGCTGCGGTAATAGTCGCCCAGCGGCATGTCGACACCACCGCGCGTGAGCGAGTCGGTGGTGAATGCGCGACCGATGGCCTGTCCGCCGAAGAACACCCAGGTGCAGTGGCCGGCAGCGGGCACGCCCTCGACGGATCCGCTGCGGCGCGGTGCGACCGCTGCACGCCCGATCATCTGCGCGAGCACTTCAGGTGCCGCGAATGTGCAGGGATCGACACTGCCGACGGCGACTGCATCGGATCGTCGCGCGTGAAGTGCGTCACGGATCGGGCCCGACGCGAAACGCCACCCGGCCCAGCCCACGCCGACCAGCAGCGCCAGCAGGATCAGGTTGCGGGGAAGCCTGGAGCGACGTCGCGCCATGGATGGATCCGGTTGCGGGGAGGCCCGCGATTATGCGGGGAGACCTCGCTGGCGTCACGGGTGGCGCTTGCGAACTGGCGGGGTCGCGCTTGGCAGACGCTCAATCGCGGATCGCAACGACGCTGTGCTCCCACTGAAGACCGTCGAATGGCGTGATCGTCACCGCTTCGATCGTGTGCCGATCGAGACAGCGCAGGTTGACGTCGATGCGATCCGGATGCGATCTCGGCACGTACCAGCTCTTGATTCCGCACACGCGGCAGAAGCGATGCCGTGCCACGCCGGTGTTGAACGCATAGGTGCTCAGGTGCTGCTCGCCTTGCAGCAATCGGAAGCGCTCGCGCGGCACCATCAGGTGCTGGAAGCCAGTCATCGCGCAGATCGAACAGTTGCAGTCGAGCACCTCGATGCGCGCTGGCGCGTCGACCTCGAAGCGGACCCGTCCACAGTGGCAGCCACCCGCGTGGGTCACCAGTGCCCCGCTGCCGGATGTGCCGGCAGTCATGCTGGAGTTCGTCCAACCATGGCCCGATGTTAGCCTCTGCGACAGGCGCATGACGAGGTGGCGATGACTCCCGAGGTTCTCTACGTGATCGCAGGCATCATGGTGGTGCTGGGGCTGGCGGGCACGGTGCTGCCGGCCCTGCCGGGCGTGCCGCTCGTGTTCGCGGGCATGCTGATGGCGGCCTGGGTCGGCGATTTCCAGCACATCAGTGCTTGGACTGTCGCGGCTCTCGCGGTGTTGACGCTGCTCGCAGTCGGCATCGATCTGCTGGCCAGTGCGTTCGGCACCCGCATCGCCGGCGCCAGCAAGAGGGCGTTCATCGGCGCAGCCGTCGGGGCAATCGTCGGCCTGTTCTTCGGGTTGCCGGGGCTGTTGCTGGGACCGTTCGTCGGCGCGGTCGCCGGCGAAGCGCTGGTCAGCAACAACGTGCAGCAAGCCGCCAAGGCCGGAATCGGCGCCAGCATCGGCCTGCTGTTCGGCGCGATCGGCAAGATCGCACTGGCGTTCACGATGCTTGGACTTTTTGCGCTCGCGCTGCTGTTCTGACGATCCTGCGCAGGTCGCGGGCGGGCACGCGCCGACCACATCGGGGCCGGGCTCGCGCGATCCGGTGGACAATCCGGGCTAGAATCCTGCGCATGGAAATCGACGCATCATGAGCCTGTACCTGCTGCCCCTGGCCGCCGGCCTGCTGATCCTCGGCGTGGCGTTCGCGATGCGCTTGTCGGCGGAGCGCAAGCACGGCGAGCGCGAGGTGGCAGCCGGGCTCGAAGTACTGCGCGGCCTGCGCTGGAAGGAATTCGCCAATCTGGTGACGCAATCGTTCGAGTCGCGCGGCTACGCGGCACAGACCAATTCACGCAAGCCCGGCCAGGACGGGGTCGACATGATCCTGACCCGCGCCGAAGACCGCGTGCTGTTGCAGGTCAAGCACGGTGGTTCGTACCTGGTGGGCGCAGGTCCCGTGCGTCTGCTCGCCGGCATGCTCGCCACGCAACAGGCGCAGTCCGGTGTCATCGCCACTTCCGGCGCCTTCGATGCCGCAGCGGTCGACGCCGCGCGCAACGTGCCGGTGACCCTGCTCGATGGCGGGCCGCTGTGGAGCAGCGTCAAGGGTCTGCTGCCCGAGGCCCTGCGGGTCGACGCGCAGGAACGCGCCGACATCGCGGGCAAACGCGCGCAGTCCAGGTTGAGCGTTCTGGCGATCGGCGGTGCCGCACTGGTGTTGCTGGGCGCCGGCCTGTGGGGTTTGCGGGCGATGGAAGCGCACCCCTCATCGGTTGCCACACTGCCCTCGAGCAGCAAAACCGCACCTGCCGCCCCTGCACGCGCCGCCACCGCGACCGACGCTGACGCCGACGCCGACGCGGCTGCCTCCGCCAGCGAAGGCGCCGACCCGGTGGCCGAGCCCACCGAGGCCGAGTTGGCGCAGCAGCGAGATTTTGCGGCCGCCGAAGCCTTGCTGGTGACCGGTGTCGCTTCGGCATCGTGGTCGAGCAACTCCACGTTGTCGATTTCGCTGCGCGGACCGCTGGACGATCAACAGCGCACCACGATCCTGCAGGACATCTGCACGCGGGTCGTCGCCCGCGACGCGCTGCGCTTCACCCGGCTGGAGGTGAGCGTGCTGGGGGCTGTCGCGATCAACGCGGCAGCCAGCCCGCGCTGGTACCCCTGTCGCTGACCCGGTCCACGGCCATGGATGGAGCGGTCCCCGACCACCCTCTGCACAACGCGAGTCAATTCCCGCAACTGTCGCCTTATCGCCTCGACGCGTGTGTGCTAGAAATCCGCCAGCGCTCCAGATTGCCGACGTGGCGTCGATGCCGTGCAGGCAAACTGGTGGTGCGGCGCCGACGATCGTGGCCGCGGCAGGCGGGCGCAGCCTGGCCTGCGGGTCACGGGTCGCTGGCATGCGTGATCGTGCATTGACTGCAGCCAAACCGGACAGCCTTACACTCCTACGCCATGCCCCGCGCCTCCCGCGATCCTCGGCTCTCGCCCTTGCCCGGCGACGCCCTGCGCACCCCGACCGGCCTGACCTATCGCGTGCTCGACCGCTTCGTATCCACCGGCGGCAAGGGCGGCGACCTGCCCGGCGTGTTCTGTGCGGTGGAAACCGATGAGGGCGAGGAGCGGCCCACCGTGCTCGCGCTCGGCGTGTTCGGCGCCAAGATGCGCAGCGCCGAGGTGGTCGACCTCGCCGATGAGGGCGATCCCTCGTGGGATGCCGTCGCGCGCCATCCGCAGGATCGCGTCGACCGCATCCTGCGCCGCGAGCACGGTTTCGAATAGCGTCCGCGCGCCGGCCGCGCCAGATGCGCTCTGCCGGATCAGCCCAGCCAGCTCGGCAGGTTGGCCGCGATCCAGTCCTTGATCTCGGTGCCGAAGTAGTAGAACGCCCACGCGATCAATCCGAAGTACAGCAGCGTCGCGAGGACCCAGAACGCGGCCATCGCGAACATCAGGCCGTCGCGCTCGAGCACCGCGATCGCGGCGCTGGCCACGATCAGCGCCGGAAGCATGTTGTTGAACGGCACGCCGCCGAACGGGATCGCCAGCAGCACGCCGCCGACGACCGCGAACCAGCCCGCCGTGCGATGCCCGCGCTCGCCGTCGGTCCATGCGGTCATGCGAGTGCGGGTGACCTTGGCGAACAGCCCGACCAGCCAGCGGCACACGCCGAGCAGACGCTCCCAGCCGGCCGACTCGAGCGCGGCATCGCGCACCTTCGCGGGCAGCCACAGATCATTGCGCCCGCGCACCAGCTGCCAGCCGATGCCGGCGAGCACCAGGCCACCGGCGCTGGCCAGCGGCCCGAGCGAGATCGGCTGCAGGAACGGCAGGCACATCACCAGCAGGGTCATCACGATGCCGTCGCGACCGAGTTCGCCGAACACCGTGCCGAACGACAGCGGCGCGACCCGCGCACGTTCGACGCAGGACTCCAGATGACGGAGGAGGGCTTCGTTGCTCATGCGCTGCGCGGCGGAACAGGTCGCGGCATTCTGACTGGCGAGCGCGGGTATCGCCAGCGCGGCATGCTGGCGAGGGCGGCGCACGCAGGTCGGGACGACCTGCGCTACGGCGGTTTCGTACGCCGGACCGATCGATCGACTGCCGCGCGGCGCTAAAGCCGTCGAGTTGCGTCAACCGATCGTGCGCCGACGCGCCATCTCAGCGCGCCGTCCAGCCACCATCGAGCGTGAGCGTGGTGCCGGTGATGTTGCCGCCGCCCGGGCCGCACAGGAACAACACCGCCTGCGCGATGTCCTCGACCGCGGTGAAACGCACCGACGGTTCCTTCTCGGCCAACAGCGCGCGTTGCGCGGCGTCGATCGACACGCCGTCGCGTTGCGCACGGTCGGCGATCTGCTTCTCGACCAGCGGTGTCTTCACCCAACCCGGACAGATCGCGTTGCAGGTGATATCGGACTCTGCATTCTCCAGTGCGATCACCTTGGTCAGCCCGACCACGCCGTGCTTGGCCGCGACATAAGCGCTCTTCTCGCTGGATGCGACCAGGCCATGCACCGAGGCGATGTTGACGATGCGCCCGTGCCCGCGCGCCTGCATGCCCGGCAACACCGCGCGCGCGAGATGGAACACCGCCGACAGGTTGATCGCGAGGATCGCGTCCCAGCGCTCGGGAGGAAATGCTTCGACCCGCGCGGTGTGCTGGATGCCGGCATTGGCAACCACCAGGTCGATGCGTCCGTGGCGCGCCTGCGCATCGCGCACCATGCGCTCGATCTGATCGGGCCTGGACATGTCGGCCGGGTCGTGGTCGATGCGTGCGCCGGCTGCGCCCAGCGAAGCGCGCAGCGCCTCGATCGCGGCAGGCTCACCGAAGCCATTGAGCACCACGCTGTCGCCGCGCGCTGCCAGCGCGCGCGCGATGCCCAGGCCGATACCGCTGGTGGAACCGGTGACGATGGCGACGCGGGGATTGCTCATGGCTGAAGTCCTGGTCGACGAGTGATGGCTTGACGATACGCGGTTGTCGTATCGGCGTCCGCCTCGAACCGGCCATGGCGTCAGCATCCAACCCAAGGCGGCGCATCTTCCGAACAGCTCATGTTGCCGCAGCTTTTCACCCACCTTGTGGGAGCCGCCATGGCGGCGACTGCAGCAACCGGGTGCTCCGCAATCGCCGCCATGGCGGCTCCCACAATGCACCCCGGGTCACTGCATCAGCATGCAAACCGTAAAACCATTGCTTCAATGCAAGACGATCGCCGCAGCGTCCTGCCCGCGTGCTCGCCGGGCTACCGACCGTGCCTGGCCTCAGTTGCTTTCGAAGCCGTTGGCGAACAGCACCGCTTCGCTGCCCATCGCCCACTGCAAGCCGCCGAGCACGTGCTGGCGGAATCCGGCGTCGGTGAAGGTCTGGCTGCGGTGACCCATCGCGGTGTACCACGCGCGACCGGCGCCCACGCTGCGCTTCCAGCTGATCGGATGATCGGCACCCATCGCACCGTTGCCCGGGTTGTACGAGCTCTCATCGAGTCGCAGCAGCACCGTGGCGCCGGCGCGCGGATTCGCGCGGAAGTTGTACCACTCGTCGGTGAACCCGAACGAAGGCAGGTAGTGCGCGGTCGATGGATCGTCGGCGCTTTCGCGCACCACCGTGGCGGCCTGGATCGTCGGATGGCTCAGGAACCACGCACCATTGCCCAGCACCATCGCGCCGTACCACGGCCACAGGTATTCGCAGTCGGCCGACGCGTGAATGCCGACGTAGCCACCGCCGGCTTCCAACCAGGTCTGGAACGCGGCCTGCTGGGTCGCGTCGAGCACATCGCCGGTGGTGCTCAGCCACACGACCGCACGGAACCGCGCCAGTTCGGTGGCATTGAAGCGGGTGGGGTCTTCGGTGAACTCGGTGCCGAAGCCGGCGCTGGCGCCGAGTTGCTGCAGCATGCCCACGCCATCGGCGATCGATGCGTGGCGAAACCCGAGCGTGCGGCTGAACACCAGCACGGCATCCTGGGCGGCGGCGCTGGTGCTGGCAACGGCCAGCGCTAGGCACGCTGCCGACCTGCCGAGCGAGTGCGCGATGGTGTTCATGCGCTGCAGGATAATCCGCAGCGGGCGCATGCGATCGAGGCGCAATCGTCAGATCCGACGCGATGCCTCACACCGGCTGCCGCGTCGTGCGATGGCACGACGCGGCGACTCGACTTACTTGACCTCGAACTCGCGGCTGCCGGCCGGCTGGCCGTCGAGCGTGATCTCGACCTTGTACTTGCCGACGGGCCAACCATCCGGCTTCTGGATGGTGAAGGTGGTGTCGGCCGGACCGGTCGGCGCAATGGTCTGCGAGGTCTCGTCGACGACCTGGCCGTCCTGGAAGGTCCACTTCGCCGCGAGCGTGGCGGAAGCCGCGGTGCCGGTGGTCGACACCACCGCGTTGATTGGATCGTTCGTCCCGAATGCACCGGTCGGATCCTTCGCGAGCTGATTCGGGCTGGCTGCCGTGCCGACCGCGATGTTGCCCACCTGCACGCCGGCAGGAACGACCGGCGCGGGGGCTGGCGTGGCAACAGGTGCGGGCGCTGGCGCCGGTGCAGGCGTCGGCGCGGGCGCCGGGGCTGGCTGCTTGCCGCAGGCGACCAGGGCGATCGCGAACGCGGCGGTCGCGGCGATGCGGAGCAGCGAAACGGGGACATTCATCGGTGCATTCTCCAGTGGTTCAGGGCTTGGCTTTGGTATCGGCGGGAATCACGATCACCTGCCCGATCTTGATCAGGTCGGGGTTCTTGATCGTGTCGAGATTGGCCTGGTGGATTTCCTTCCAGCGGTTGGCGTTGCCGTAGAACTTCTTGGCGATCTTCGACAGCGAATCGCCCTTGGCCACGGTGTAATGCTGCGCGGCCGGTGCCACCACCGGTGCGGTGCTGGCGACGCTGGAACCGACGTTGCTGAAATCGGCCTTCGCCACCACCGGCGCGGTGCTGCCCACGCCGGACTTGACGTTGCCGAAATCGGCCTTTGGCGCGCTTGGCGCGGTACTGCCTGCGCCGGACTTGACGTTGGAAAAATCCGGCTTGCCCTTGTCGGTCGCCATGGTCGCCTCATGCCTGTGCGGGGGGAATCAACGCTACACCAATGGTGCAGTCAGGCGCCACCCGAGTCGACGGATGGCGGTTTTCGCCACTAACATAGCGAATCCGCCACTATGTCGACCGTGCGCTGGCGCGCACGATGGCTACACCGGGGCATCCGCCCCATCGCGGGAGTACTGCCATGCGCTATCTGCAACTGATTGTCGCCGCCGCCCTCGGCGCGCTCGCCCTGGTCGCGGTCGCCATGCCCCCGAAATCGACCACGGCGAGCGGCTCGCCGCCGGCACCGGTGTATGTCGAGGGTGGCCAGTACACCGCGCGCCTGCACCAGGACACGCGCAGCTGGCGGCTGCTGCCCGTCGATGGCCAGGACCTGGTGATTACCAATCCGGACATCTACTGCCGCAGCAGCGCTGCCGCACCGGTCGGGTTGTGGCTGCTCGCGCGCGATCCCGCGGGTGGCATCGAGCTGCGTGCGCCGTCGGACACAGCATTGCCTGCAGGCCACGCGGGCCGCATCGCGCTGCTGCCCTGCGGTGCACCGCCGGTCCCGGGCGCGGCACTGCATGCGCCACAGGCGCTGATCGATTGGCTGGCCGCCAACAACGGCGCGGTGCTGATCGGTGACTGAGCGCACGCCGCTGCGGGTCGGGGTGCTGCTGTTCGACGATTTCGTGCTGTCGAACCTGGCCGGACCGATCGACGTGCTGCGCATCGCGCAGCGCCTCGCCGAACTGCGCGATCCTCGGGTCGGAAGGCTGTTCGAAACCCGCGTGTTCGCGGTCGACGCCGCGCTGCGTCCGTGCTGCTCGGCGGGCCTCACCCTCGGGGGCGTCGCGGCGCCGAGCGACGAGGTCGACATCATGCTGGTGCCGGGCATGATGCACAGCTCGCCGAAGGGGCTGATCGACCGCGTGCTCGGCATGCACGGCGAGCTCGACCTGTTGCGCCATCTCGCCGCGCGCGGCGTGCGCATCGCAGGCACCTGCTCGGGCACCTTCCTGCTCGGTGCCAGCGGCCTGCTCGACGGTCACCGCGCCACCACCAGCTGGTGGCTGGCCAACGCGTTCCAGCGTCAGTTTCCGCGGGTGCATCTGCACGCCGATGCGATGGTAATCGACGACGGCGCGGTGCTGACCACCGGCGCTGCGACCGCGATCTTCGACCTCGTGCTCAAGCTCGTCGCACAAGTTGCCGGCGATGCGGTCGCGCAGCAGACCGCGCGCATGATGAACGTGGATGCCGAGCGCCAGAGCCAGGCGCCGTACGTGAGCATGGCCCTGATGGAGCGCCCGCGCAGTTCGATCACCGAGCGCGCCGATGCGCTGATCAACCGGGAACTGCATCGCGAGCTGCCGGTCAGCGAGCTGGCCGATGCGCTCAACACCAGCGAGCGCAGCCTGCTGCGCCACTTCCGCAGCCACTACGGGGTGACCCCGCTGGAGCACATCCAGCACCTGCGCGTGGAGCGCGCCAAGGCACTGCTCGAGACCACCCGGCTGTCGTTCGACGAGGTGGTCGGCCGCTGCGGCTACAGCGATGTGTCGAGTTTCCGCAAGCTGTTCAAGCGCGCAACCACGCTCACGCCCGCGGACTACCGCGCGCGCTTTCGCCTGCGCGCGTCATAGGGCGGGCCTCGGCCCGCCGCCCATCCTCGTGGCACACCCCGAGGTGGCCGCACCGTCGAACCAACTTGTGGGAGCTGCCATGGCAGCGACTGCGACGATCGGGGGATTCCGCGGTCGCCGCTATAGCGGCTCCCACAAGGAACCCCCCAGCTCGCCGCAGCAGCGC
>JANOEA010000275.1:0-1613 GCA_031412975.1 Pseudomonadota bacterium
GATTTTCAAGATGTCCACGCTGGCCTCGGCCGTGGCCTACGTCGAGCTGCTGTAACAGGGCAAGCTGATCGCCTCGATCAACTTCAACCCGATCGAGGCCTACACCGTGATCGCGCTGCTGTTCTTTGTCTTCCTGTATCCGCTGGTTCAGGCCACCTACCTGCTCGAGCGCCGGCTGAGCCGGGGCGATTGAGTGTCATGACGACCGTCGCGACCCCGCCCCTGCTGCGCGTGACCGGATTGCGCAAGCAGTTCGGCAAGGAGGAGATTCTCAAGGGCATTGACCTCGCCGTAGCGCCCGGCGACCGCATCGCCATCCTGGGTGCTTCGGGTTCGGGCAAGAGCACGTTGCTGCGCTGCCTGAACTTCATGGAAAAACCCAGCAGCGGGCGGGTCGAACTTGGCGGCAGCATCGTCGGTACCGAACGCACGCTTCGCGACGGCAGCGTCCAGACCGATTACAGCGAGACTGAATTGACCCGCGTGCGCCAGCGCGTGGGCATGGTGTTCCAGCAGTTCAACCTGTTTCCGCACATGACCGCGCTGGGCAACGTCATGGAGGGCCTGCGCACAGTGCAGGGCATGGCGCGCACGCAGGCCGATGGCAAGGCGCGGGCCGAGCTGGCCCGCGTCGGGCTGGCGGACAAGGCCGACGACTACCCGGCCCGGCTCTCAGGTGGCCAGAAACAACGCGTGGCGATAGCGCGGGCGCTGGCGATGCAGCCCGAGCTGTTGCTGTTCGACGAACCCACCTCGGCGCTCGACCCGGAGCTGGTGGGCGAGGTGCTGCGCGTGATCCGCGCGCTGGCGCAGGAAGGTCGCACCATGCTGCTTGTGACACACGAGCTGGGTTTTGCCTACCACTTTGCCAGCCGCGTCCTGTTCATCGCCGATGGCGTGATCCACGAACAGGGCACGCCAGATGAAGTGCTCAAGCACCCGCGCCAAGCCCGCACCCAGGCCTTCATGGCGCGCCACAACGAGTTCAATTTCTGACCCTCATTTCCAGCCAGGATCCCATGATGAACGCCTCCAGTTCCGAGAGTGCCCAGGGCTATGCCGCCGATGCGCGAAACGACGCGGTGCAGGTCTATGTGAACGGCAATTTCTTCCCGCGCGAGCAGGCCGTGGTGTCGGTGTTCGACAGCGGGTTCGCGCTGGGCGACGGTGTCTGGGAAGGGCTGCGCCTGATGAATGGCCGCCTGATCAGCCTGCAGGCGCATCTGGACCGGCTGTTCGAGGGCGCGAAATCGATCGCGCTGGACATCGGCATGGACCGCGCAGCGGTCGAAAAGGCCTTGTGGCTCACGCTTGAGCGCAACGGCATGACCGATGGTGCCCATATCCGGCTGATGATCACCCGCGGCGTCAAGAAGACCCCGAACCAGGACCCGCGCTTCGTGATCGGCGGCCCCACCGTCGTCATCGTTGCCGAGTACAAGAGCCCCAAGCCCGAGACCCGCAGCAAAGGCCTGTCGCTGCTGACCTCGACCTTTCGCACCAGCGGGCCGGACATGTTCGACCTGCGGCTGAACTCGCACAGCCGGCTGAACCTGAGGCACTTCCAGCGGCGGGTTCATCCCGTGGCCTGCGTTACGCGGACGATGGTGGCG
>JANOEA010000276.1:0-13187 GCA_031412975.1 Pseudomonadota bacterium
GCGCGCCCCGGCGGTTCGCGTCGGCGTGAACAACAACACGACCGGCGTGTTCTTCGGCACGGAGCGCTCGCGGCATGCGAACCAGCTCGCGGTCGATACGCTGACCGCGTACTTCGCCGGCGATCTGTTCCTCGGCGATCATTCGGTGCGCTTCGGCTTCGACTACGAGGCCAACGATGTATTCAACCTGTTCCTGCAGGACGTGTTCGGTTCGTACAACTTCGCCAGCATCGATGCGTTCGCCGCCCGCCAGTTCTCGGCGGCGGGCTCGCCGTTCGGTGGTGTGGGTTATCGCCTGCAGTCGCCGATCAACGGTGACGTCAACAGCGCGGCAGCGCAGTTCGAAGTGGCCACGCTCGGTTTGTTCCTGCAGGACACCTGGACGGTCAACTCGAACCTGACCCTGAGCTACGGCGTGCGCGTCGACAAGCTGACCGCCGACGACGAGCCGGCGTTCAACGCGGGCGCCCTGACCGCCTTCGGCTTCGACAATACGGTCACTGCCGATGGCGAGACCACCGTGCAGCCACGCGTGGGCTTCAATTACACCTTCGACACCGAGCGGGCGACCCAGCTGCGCGGCGGTTTCGGGCTGTTCCAGGGCTCAGGCCCGCTGGTGTGGCTGTCCAACACCTATTCGAATCCGGGCGTGCTGACCCGGGTGCTGCCGGTTTCCAGCGGCACCGGCTTCTCGGCCGATCCGGACAACCCATTGCGCCCGGCCGGCACGCCGCCAGCCTCGCTGGTCGATATCCTGGCGCCGGACTTCAGCCAGCCGACCGTGTGGAAGGTCAACCTCGCGTTCGAGCATGAGCTGCCGTGGTACGGCGTGATCGCGAGCGCGGAGTACCTGCGCACGATCGTGCGCAAGGGCATCCGCTACGAGGCCCTGAACCTCGGTGCACCGCGCGGCGCGCTGCCGGATGGTCGTTTGTCGTACTGGACCTCCCTGAACACGGCCGGCTTCGGGCCGAGCGGACCGATTGGTCCCGGCAACGTCAACCGCGCGGGTCGCAACATCGCGTTCGACAACGTGCTCCTGCTGTCGAACACCGACCAGGGTGCGGCGACCAACTTCACGCTCGCCCTCGAAAAGCCGTTCTCCGATGACTGGGGCGCACGGGCGGCCTACACCTATGGCCGTTCGACCGACGTCAATCCGGGCACCTCGTCGGTGGCGTTCTCGAACTTCACCAACCGCGCGGTGTTCAACCCGAACGAGGAAGAGGTGGGCACCTCGATCTACGAGACCCGTGACCGCTTCCAGGGCTCGTTGACCAAGCGCTTCCGCTTCTTCCAGGACTTCCCGACCACGTTCGGCTTGTTCTACGACGGTCGCGAAGGCCGCCCGTTCAGCTTCACCTTCGTCGGCGACGCCAACGGCGACGGCATCAACGGCAACGATCTGTTCGCGGTCCCGGACCTCTCGAGCATCGCCTACACGGGCAACTCCTCGGCCAACGATCGTGCTGCCTTCGAGCGCTTCGTCCGCGAAGTGCCCAACCTCAACGACAACCAGGGCCAGACCGCCGATCGCAACACCGAGAACTCGCCGAACGTCAACCAGTTCGACCTGCGCATCTCGCAGGACCTGCCGGGCTTCTTCGGCGACAACAAGGCAGTGGTGTTCGTCGATATCCAGAACATCGGCAACCTGATCGACAAGGACTGGGGCCAGATCGACGAAGTGGGCTTCCCGTACAACCAGCAGATCGCGCGCTTCGCCGGCGTCAATGCGGCGGGCCAGGTGGTGTACGACGTCGCGAACTACGTCAACGAAAGTACCGGCGCGGAGACCTTCCCGCGCCCGGGTCGACGCGACGGCGTGGCCGAATCGCGCTGGGCCGTGCAGGTCGGTTTCCGCTACGAGTTCTGATCCACCGCGATTGTTACGCAACGGGCAACGGCCGGCGCAAGCCGGCCGTTTGCTTTGGGGCACGGCCGCATGAGATTGGCCACGCACAGTGTCCTGCCGAGAAGCGTTCGAGCTGGTCAGCTGCACCGCGCCTTGACCCGCGCCCACGGTTTTGGCATTGGTAGCAGCCCGGCGCACGGCAGGCTTAGTCCCGAGTCCATGGTCACCGATCAGATCCTGCGCGGCCTGGTGCCGCTGAACGCGCTGGCTGCTGGTGACCGCGCCCAGGTCGCGCGCGCCTCGCGCACCGGCACGTACAAGGCCGGGCAGGTCATCTTCTCGCGTGGCGAGCTGGCGAAAACCACCGTCTGGCTGCTGGCCGGCGAAGTCGAACTGGTCGACGAAACCGGCGTGCGCAAGGTGGCCGCGGGAACCCCCGAGGCCAACCATGCACTCGCCCAGGGTGCGCGTCGCGCGACCACCGGCACCGCGCTCGGCGCCTGCCAGGTGCTGCTGGTGGATCGCGAGCGGCTCGACATGCTGCTGACCTGGTCGCAGTCGAGCTGCGTCGAGGTGGTGGACCTGTCGACCGACGACAGCGCCGACGACGACTGGATGGGCGCGATGTTGCGCGGCGCGGCCTTCGAGCGAATCCCGCCGGCCAGCATCGCGCAGCTGTTCGCCGCGATGAAACCGCATGCCTTCAAGGCAGGCGAGCTGATCGTGCGCCAGGGTGAGCCCGGCGATGCGTACTACGTGATCACCACCGGCCGCGTCCACGTATTGCTGAAGAACGCCAATGGAAAGCTCGACGAGCTGGCCAAGCTCGGCGCGGGGCAGGGCTTCGGCGAAGAGGCGCTGTTGTCCGGCCACCCGCGCAGCGCCACCGTACGTGCGCTGACCGAAGGCACGGTGATGCGGCTCTCGGTCGACGACTTCAACCGCTTCCTGCGCGGGCCGCTGTTGCGCGAGATCGGCGTCGACGACATTCCCGATACCGCGGTGCTCGTCGATGTGCGGGTGCCCGACGAGTTCCGCCGTGGCCGCCTGCCGGGTGCGATCAACCTGCCGTTGATGAACCTGCGCTCGCGGGCCGCCGATCTCGACCCATCGCCCTGCTACGTGGTCTACTGCGACACGGGCCGACGCAGCGCCGCGGCCGCCTGGCTGCTGTGCGAACGCGGGCTCGATGCGCGCCTGCTCGCCGGCGGCGTGCCGGTCGACGAGATGCCCGTACGCGGTTGATCCCGAGCGGACTCCCATCCATCGCGCCGGCGCCCGCCTGCCCGGCCTTGCAAGCACATCGACGATGAACGATTCCAAGAGCCCCACGGTCAACGCCCGGATCGCCCCGATCGGCGGCATGGATGTGCTGTCGCGACAGGAAGTCGGCCGCTTGCGCGACGCCACCCAGGGCGGCCTGCATCAGATGCTGCGGCGCTGCGCGCTGGCGGTACTGACCGGCGGCATGACCAACGACGATCCGCGCGCGATGCTGGAGCGCTATCCCGATTTCGACGTCCGCGTGCAGCAGCAGGACCGCGGGATCAAGCT
Source organism: Pseudomonadota bacterium (assembly GCA_031412975.1). GTDB lineage: Bacteria > Pseudomonadota > Gammaproteobacteria > Xanthomonadales > Ahniellaceae > UBA4656. The sequence goes on from JANOEA010000276.1 coordinate 3,410, forward strand.
CGAGCTCTCGAACGCGCCGGCGCGCGCCTTCGTCGACGGCCGCATCATCCGCGGCATCAACGAGCAGCTGTTCGCGGTGGTGCGCGACATCGTGTATGTCGCGACCCAGGTCCAGGAAGGTCGCTTCGACCTGACCGGCTCGCAGGGCATCACCAACGCGGTGTTCGAGATCCTGCGCAACGCGCGCATCCTGCGCCCGCACGCCGACCCCAACCTCGCGGTCTGCTGGGGCGGTCATTCCATCGGCCGGCCCGAATACGATTACACCAAGGCGGTCGGCTACGAGCTGGGCCTGCGTGGGCTCGACATCTGCACCGGCTGCGGACCGGGGGCGATGAAGGGCCCGATGAAGGGCGCGATCATCGGTCACGCCAAGCAGCGACGCAGCAAGAACCGCTACGTCGGCATCACCGAGCCGGGCATCATCGCGGCCGAGTCGCCGAATCCGGCGGTCAACCACCTGGTGATCATGCCGGATATCGAGAAGCGCCTCGAGGCCTTCGTGCGGATCGCGCACGGCATCGTGATCTTCCCCGGCGGCGTCGGCACCGCCGAAGAGATCCTGTACCTGCTCGGCATCCTGATGCATCCCGAGAACGCCGACATCCCGTTCCCGATGATCCTGACCGGGCCCGGCGAATCGGCCGCCTACTTCGAGCAGATCGACGCCTTCCTGCGGCTTGCGCTCGGCGATTCGGCCGCGCGCCGCTACCAGATCGTCGTCGATTCGCCGCACGCGGTCGCGCGCGCGGTGACCCGTGGCATCGCGCAGGTGCGCGAGGCGCGGATCGCCGCGCAGGACGCATTCTTCTTCAACTGGGGCCTGCGCATCGAATATCCCTACCAGGTGCCGTTCGCGCCGACCCACGCCAACATGGCGGCCCTCGAACTGCGCCGCGACCGCCCGCCGCACGAGCTGGCCGCCGATCTGCGCCGCGCCTTTTCGGGCATCGTGGCGGGCAATGTCAAGGAAGAGGGCATCCGTGCGATCGAGCGCCATGGACCGTTCCAGATCGACGGCGATCCCGAGATCATGCGCGCGCTGGATGCGCTGCTCGGTGCCTTCGTCGCACAGCGCCGCATGAAGCTGCCGGGCACCGAATACCAGCCCTGCTACAACGTCGTCACCCGCTGAGTCGCACGGCCCGCGCCGCTCGTCGGCGCTCTGGCACCGGTCGCCGAAGCGCCGCGCGGGCGTCCCGCGCGGGTCCGCAAGGCCGCGTCCCGCTCGTCCGCAAATTGCTACCGCAGGATGCCGCGCGCCCGCGCAGCGTATGGCCCGCGTGTGCACGTTGACGCACACTTGCAGCATGGCGCAGGAACCCGTTGCGCCGCATTGGAGTAAGCGATGCGATCCGAACGCCTGCTGCACCGCCGATCGAGCACTGGCTTCACCCTGATCGAGCTGCTCACCACGGTCGCGATCATCGCGATCATGTTGGCGTTCGCGATCCCGAGCTTCCAGGAGTTCAACGTCAACTACCGCACGTCGGTGCAGGCCAACGACCTGCTCGCCGATCTCGCGCTGGCGCGCAACGAAGCGGTCAAGTACGCACGGCGCACCGTGGTGCGCTCCGCGGTCGGCGGCTGGAACAACGGCTGGATCGTCGGCACCGATCTGAATGCCGATACCATTATCGCCGGCGACGAGATCGTCAAGCGGCATGGCGCGGCCGAGCAGGGCTTCAACATCTTCGGCGGCGACCAGGTGGGAAACGCCGCGACCGATATCGTGTTCGGTATCACCGGGCAACTCGCGGTCCCCGCGGTGCCAGCCGAGTTCGCGATCTGCAGGCCCGACAACGACCTGCTGAAGTCGCGCGGTATCCGCATCGAGGGAACCGGTCGCGCCGCCACCCAGAAGGTCGCCAACAATACCGGGATGTCCTGCTGATGCGTACGCCGGGATCGAGCATGCAAGGTCGCAATGCCAAGGGGTTCTCCCTCCTCGAGGTGATGATCGCAGTGGTGGTGTTCAGCGTTGGCCTGATCGGCCTGGGGCTACTGCTCACCAGTTCGATCCGCGCCAACCACGTCGGCTTCGTGCACAGCCAGGCGACCTTCGTCGCCGAATCGATCGCCGACCGCATGCGCGCGAACGTGCCCGGCGTGTGGCTCGACGCCTACGATGGAACCTGGAACGCCGCGACTGCGGCGCCAGCCAATCCCTGCACCGGTGGCAGCGTGTGCAACCCCACAGAGGTCGCTGCGCGCGACGCATGGGCCTGGGGGCAGATGGTTTCGCAACTGTTGCCGGCCGGGCAGGGAACGGTCGCATGCACGCCGCAGCCCTTCAGGCCGCTGCCGACTGCGGTAACCCTGCTGGCTGTGCCGACGTACAGCGGAGCGTGCATCATCACGCTGACCTGGAATGAACAAAGCGAGACCGATGTCGGCTCGGTGGCGAGTACCTTCGTATGGGCGATGACGCCATGAGCAATCCTTGTGCTTCCCGCGGCTTTCGGTTGGCCGGCCAGCGCGGCCTTTCGCTGATCGAATTGCTGGTCGCGATCGCGATCTCGTCGATCGTGATCCTGGGCCTGGTGAGCCTGATCACCTCGATCGGCGTCGCCAACCGCGCGCAGGATGGCCTCGCGCGCCTGCAGGAGAACGGTCGCTTTGCGGTGCAGCGGATCGCCGCCGACCTGCGCGCTGCATCCTCGCAGCACTGCTCGACGTTCGATGCCGCGGCCTCGGTTCTCGGCACGGGCGCTTCCACCTACGTCGACGTGCCGCGGGTGCCGCGGATGTACTTCAACGCCGCCACGAATCCGGCAACGCTGGTCGGCCCGACGGGGTTTGCGACCGCGTATCTGATGAGCACGCGCTTCATGATGGTCGGCCACGAATGCGACGCGGCCACCTGCACGCCGGCAGTCAATGCGGCCAACCGTGGCGTGCATCGCCTGGGTGGCGCTTTGCCGGCGATGGGAACCGCGGTCACCCAGCGGGCTCGCGGCTCCGACGTATTGACGCTGCGCTTCCTCACCGGCGACGGGATGCGGGTAATCGCCCAGAATGGCTGGCAACCCGGCGCGCCGGTCGCCTCGGTGGTGCTCGAGAACGATGCGCCCGCGCTTGCCCGGGCGGGCTTCACCGCCATGGGCAACGATCCGGTGTGGGTTTCCGATTGTTCGGCCAGCGAGGTTTTCCTCGGCACCCGCGCGGGCAACACCGTGCAGATGGCCGGCAACTTCGACAACAACCGCATGCAGTCGCTGGATCTGCGCACCGATGTTCGTGCGTTCCACGTACCGACTGCGCTGCAGACGGTTACCTACTACCTGCAGCTGCGGGACGATCCGCGGAATCCGGGCCGGACCATGAGCGTGTTGATGCGCAGGGCCGGCGCCGCGGCCGCGCAGGAGCTGGTGGAAGGCGTGGAGCGCTTCGACCTGCTCTACGGCATCAACGATTCGCTCGGCCGCACCAGTTACCTGACCGCCGCGCAGGTCGATGCGTTGGGAGGGGTCGCGGGCCAGTGCCCGCCGTACCCGACCGACATTCTGCCGGCGCCTGCCGCGGGCAACAACGAGCCAGGCTGCGGCTGGCGCGCGGTCAAGAGCGTCGAGATCTATCTGCTCACCAACACCGTCGACGACGTATCACCGCGTGGCGACGACGAATTCCGCTATTCGTGGTTGAACAACGGCGCGCCGAACGTCGCCGGAACCTACGAGAATCCGCAAACCCTCGGGACGCTGCGCAACGGCCTGCCGTCGGGTCGCATGCTGCGTCGCGAGTTCCGCACCTTGGTCAATTTGCGCGGCTACAACTACTGATGGATACCGTCATGAGTCCAGATCGAATTCGTTTCCAGCCTCGCCGGCAGCGCGGCGCTGCATTGGTCGTCGGCCTGATCTTCCTGGTGTTGATCAGCCTGATTGCCACCGTCGGCATGCGCCAGAGCATCACCCAGGAGCGCATGGCCGGCGGCCTGCGCAACGACTCGCTGGCGCGCAACAGCGCCGAGACCGCGATCCGCTCGGGCGAACGTGGCGTATACGACTGGTACCTGCAGAGCAACGGTACGGTGCTCGCAGGCGATGCAGCCGCATCGCAGGGCGTATTCAAGCGCGACGCCGCGGTCGCCGAGACGTTCCGCGAGGCCGATCCGGTGAGCTTCTTCGACTTGGGCGCGACCGCGCTCGCGTCCACCATCAACGACTACGTCGGCAGCGCCGACTTCACCGCGCGACTGGCCGAGCAGCCGGTGTTCCTGACCGAAGAACTCGGCCGGGTGCGGCCGCAAGGCGCCGGCAGCGCGATGGAAGGCGGCGCCAGCGGCACCGAGAACTACGAGGGTTCGGGCGGCGGTTCGCCTGCAGGCAATTCGGACCTGCGCATCTATCGCATCACAGGACGCGCGACCGGTGGTCTGGAGACCGTCGTGCGTACCGTCGAATCCACCTACATCGCCCGATCCAAGGGGTAAGCCATGATCCCGTTCGCCTCCCGTATCCGCTCGTTCTCGCTGTTCACGGCCTCGGCCCTGCTGGCTGTCGTCGCCGGTTCGGCATCGGCGACCATCCCGACGCCGATGAACCTGCAACGGTCGCCACTGTTCCTCAACTCGGCGGTGGATCCCAACGTCGCGGTGACCCTCGATGATTCGGGCTCGATGGCGTGGCCGTTCCTGCCGGACACGGCCGAGGGTGGTTGTAATTACCGCCATGCCCGGCATTTCTCGCACGTGTTCAACCGGCTGTACTACAACCCCAGCGTCAACTACTCGCCGCCGCTGGCGGCCAACGGCACCCCGTTTCCGAACGCCAACTTCAATGCAGCATGGCTCGATGGCTACGAGTCCCCGCCGTCGCCGAAGACCGGAAAGGTCGCCACGCCCGTCATCAACCTCGCCACGAACTACTTTCCCAAGCGCGGAACGCAAAACTCGAATTCGAGTACTGCGCAATACGTCGGCCACGATCCGCGGCTGCGCCCGCTGGCACCGAATCTGAACGTGGTGACCAACATCGGCACCAGCGATGTTTGGTACAACAACTGCACCAACCCAACCAATGCGTCGGTCCCCACGCCCGTACCTCTGATCCCCCCCCCGGCCGGCCTCCCCCGTGTAGCCATAGCGAACACCGACGCGTGGCTGCCCTTCACCTCCAACAACAACCAGACCACCGGGACGTTCTTCACCGGAACAACCGGCGGCACCTCGGCGGCGTTCTACTATCAGTTCACCGGTGATCCCACGATTGCTGTGCAGGTCAACAATCCGCGCCTGTATGCGGCGGTCAACGTCGCCACCCAATCCGCGGCCGTGCGGCAGAACTTCGCCAACTGGTTCTCGTACTACAGCAACCGTTACCTGTTGGCCCGCACCGCGATGACGCGCTCGTTCGGCGTGCAGGACTCCGGGCTTCGCGTGGCCTACCAGCAGATCAACGGCCTCCCCTTCAACCCGGGCACGACCACGTTGAACAAGTTCGAGGGCGCTAACCGCACCGCGTTCTTCCAGCGCATCTACAGCCTGCCGACGGGCCCGGGCACGCCCAACCGCAACGCGATGTACCGTGCAGGCAGCTTGTTCGCCTACGGTTCGCCCGCGATCACCGATAACCGGAACCCCTACTGGGAAGGCGCTCCCCTCAGCCGCGAGCTGAGCTGCCGGCAGAATTTCCATGTGCATGTCACCGACGGCTACTCGAACGGGCCCAATCCCACGCCGGCCCCCGTGCCGTTCGGCTGGGCCAATCTGACCGCCGGCAGGACCCTGCCGGACGGCAAGGTCTACGCGCCGGCAGCGGCGGTCAGCCGCATCTTCGGCAACATCCGTACGCCCACCAATGCAGGTGGCTGCTGGAACGGGGATCCTTGTACGGTCAGCAAGGCGACAATCGCCTTCACCTACTGGGCGAACGATTTGCGTCCGGGTCTTGCGAACAACGTGCCGCCGTTCTTCGGCAACCGCTCCACCGGCATCACCGGTGCGGCGGTTCCCCTCCCGATCGGCGATCCGGCGAACGTACCGGAGATCTACTGGAATCCGGACAACGATCCGGCCACCTGGCAGCACATGGTCAACTTCACCGTCGGCCTCGGCGTGGGCGGCACGCGGACGTGGCCGACGAACTACACCGCGTTGCGGAGCGGCGCCCTGAACTGGCCGGGATTCCGGACTGGATCGCAGGAGACCATCGACGACTTCTGGCATGCGGGGCTGGTGTCGCGTGGCGGCTTTTTCTCGGCGGCGAACCCGCAGGAACTCGTCGATTCGCTGAGTGAAGCGCTGTCCAGCGTGGTGTCGCGTCGCGGCACCGCTTCGGCCGCCACCGTGACCTCGGGCATCATCCAGGCCAGCACGCTGGCCTTCCGTACCGGCTTCGACTCCGGCGACTGGACCGGTCAGGTCTACGCGTACGAGGTCGGTACCGATGGGCGCGTGGTCGAACCACCCGCCTGGGAGGCAGGTGGCGTGCTGACCGGGCGCGATCCCAACGATCGGGTCATCATCACGTCGGCCAATTCCACCGGCGACGGCGTTCCGTTCCGTTGGGCGAGCGTGCCCGCGGACTATCGCCAATCGCTGTCCGACAATCCCGCTACCAGCATCATCGACGACGACACGCTCGGCGAGCAGCGCCTGGCCTACATCCGCGGCGACGTCAGCCAGGAGATCAACAACGGCGGTCCGTTCCGTATCCGCGGCAGCTTGCTCGGAGCGGTCATCAATTCCGGCGCGGTCGTGGTCGCGGCCCCTGCGGCCGCGTTCACCGACGAGGATTTTCCGGGCGACCCCGAAGAAACCGCGGCGGTGAAGTACACCGCGTTCCGTGCGCTCAACAGGAACCGTGATCGGGTGATCTACGTCGGCGCCAACGACGGCATGCTGCACGCCTTCGATGCGGGCACCGGCGTGACCGGCTTCGACGGCATGGGCAACCCGATCGTCGACTTCGGCACCGGCGCGGAAAAGTGGGCGTACGTGCCGCGCGAAGTAGTGCCCAACCTCAGCCGCCTCACCAATTCGACCTTCGAATTCACGCCTTACGTCGACAACAGCCCGGTGGTGCGCGACGTGTTCTTCGGTGGTCGGTGGCGGACGCTGCTGGTCGGCAGCCTGCGCCGCGGTGGCCAGGGCATTTTTGCGCTCGATATCACCAACCCCACCATCACCGAAGGCGATGCCAACAACGTCGTCCTGTGGGAGTTCTCCGACGATGTCGCCGGTGGCGAGCGCATGGGCTTCACCTACGGCCGCCCGAACATTTCGAGGCTTGCCAACGGCAAATGGGTGATCGTCGTCCCGGCCAGCTACAACAGCGAGCAGGACACCATATCGGAGCCGCAAGTCGCACCACCGGACCCCGCTGCTCCGAGCGGCGGCTCGACCTTGTTCGTGCTCGATGCGGCCAACGGTGCGGTGCTGCGCCAGTTCAACTTCACGCCCGCGCAATCGCGCGGACTGACCACCCCGACGATGGGCGACTACGAGGCGGACTTCATCGATGAGTTCGCGGTGGCCGGCGACCTGCAGGGCAATCTGTGGCGCTTCAATCTGACCAACCCGAACCCGGCGGCATGGTCGGTGGAACGCATGTTCCGCCCTGCCACCGAGTTCGACCAACCGATCACCTCGGCGCCGCGTCTGTTCCCGGACGCGAAGACCGGCGGCATCATTGCCGTGGTCGGCACCGGCAAGTACCTGGAACCGGGCGATCGATCGGTGGTCGGAACCTTTACCCAGAGCCTGTACGGAATCCGCGACTACAACGCCGGCTCGCCGAACTATCCGATCCTGCGCACGCAGTTGGTGTCCCAGACGCTGACCAAGACCGTCGGCATCCCGCCCGCGCCGTCGACGTTTCGTGTCACCAACAACAACATCGTCGACGCCGATCGGGGATGGCGCATCGATCTGGTCGACGCCGGCGAGCGCGCCGTGACCTCCGCGGGTGCGCTGTTCTCGCAAGGCATCGGCATCTTCTCGACGGTCATTCCCAACGGCGACGATCCGTGCCTGCCGGGCCTCCGCGGCAACGTGTTCGTGCTTAACGCGGCCAGCGGTGCCGCGCCTTCGATCGATCGCGACGGCGATGGGGTGATTACCGCCGCCGATGCGAACGCTGCGGTGGGCCAGTCGGTCGCGCAAAGCGTCGCTGAAGGTTCGCCCGCGTTGCTGGTCAACGTCGGCGGTGGCTTGGGAACCTTGATCGACTTCCCGGAGATCAACGTGCCGACCACCATATGGCGCCGGCGTTCGTGGCGTGAGCTCACCCCGGACGATTGATCCGGATACGATGCTGGCGTGGCGGTGCACAATTGGAGCGGTCGATGAGCAAGCACAACCAAGGTTTTACCCTGATCGAGTTGATGATCGTGGTCGCGGTGATGGCGGTGATCCTCGCGATCGCGGTTCCCAGCTACCAGGAGTACGTGCGCCGCGCCAACCGCACCGAGGCGAAGAACCTCCTGCTGCGCATCGCCGCCGAGCAGGAGAAGTTCTTCACCACGTTCAACCGCTACAGCGCCAATATCACCGGCGCCCGTACCGGCAATCCGGCGACCAGCGGCTTGAACATGGCCGATGACACGCAGCAGGGTGCGGGCGACACGGCGTTCTACAACGTCGCCATCGTCGTGCCCGGGAACGGCCTGAGTTACACGCTTACTGCTGCACCCGCAGGGGCATTCCAGACCCCCGATGTCTGCGGGGCGCTTACCCTCGACAATGCGGGTGTGCGCGACGCCCTCGGCCCGAACCCCGACAACTGCTGGTAGCGGAACTGCGGCCCGCTGCCACCCACCACGCAAGAAGCCCGCCGAAAGGCGGGCTTCTTGTTTGGAGCATCTGGCTCCCGAGGACGGACTCGAACCGCCGACCCGGTGATTAACAGTCACCTGCTCTACCGACTGAGCTACTCGGGAATATTCGGTGGGGGAAATCGCGCCGGGACGATCCAGCAAGCGATCTGCCGCAGACCTGACGCCGAAGCCTCAAGTCGAAGGGCGCGAATGATGGCCCAGACGCCGCCAACCGTCAAGCAAGCGGGCCCCTGAACGCACGGGTCACGACCTCGGGCGACACGCCCAGCCGGGCGGCAACGGACCGTTGCGGGCCCGGCCGACGTTGTTGATCACCAGTTGCCGTCCGAGCCCTGGATGTCGCGGGTCGCACAGCGTCATGGTGACGTTGCTGCCCGCCGACGTACCGTCTGCGCGGAAGCGGATCGTGCGCCGGCCGCTGGTGCTGGTGAGCAATAACCGCCGCGGATCGAGCAGCGCAGCTTCGAGCACCCCCCGTGGCGAACCGGGCTGGCCGTGGCGCTGCCCATCGTCGAACACCATCCAGCCGGCAGACCAGTCGACCCCGGGTTGGCAGGTAGTGGCGTCCGCGCTCGGGCAGACAGTGACGACCGCGGCGGTTTCGACCGCGCGCAAGCGGGCACGTGCGAGCGCCACGCTGAGTGCCGAACTTTGCGCGCGCAGCTGCGCATCGGCGGCGAACCGCGCCAGCGACGGAACGCCGAGGGTCAGCAGTATGCCGATGATCGATACGCTGGCGAGAAGCTCGACCAGGCTGAAACCACTGCTGCACGTTGGGCGTGTCATTGTCGCTATCCTTGCGCGGGGGATTGGTCGCCAGTGTCCGTTCATCCGGCGTGGCTGCCGATGGCGGATCGTCGCGCCGGCTTGTAGGAAAATCCCCATCCCCAGCGTGCGAAACCGAACCCATGGCCGCCAGCTCCAATCCTCGCAGCGTTGATGACGCCGGCTTCCGCCTCGTGGCGCCATTTGCGCCCACCGGCGACCAGCCGCAGGC
>JANOEA010000277.1:0-5200 GCA_031412975.1 Pseudomonadota bacterium
GGAAGTACAGCGCGCGCAGCCCCAGCACCGCGAACACGTTCGAGGTCAGCACGATGAACGGGTCCTCGGTGATCGCGAAGATCGCCGGGATCGAGTCGACCGCGAAGATCAGGTCGGTCACCGCCACCATGATGATCACCACGAACAGCGGGGTGAACCAGCGCACGCCGTCGCGCTGGATCCAGAAACGCTCGCCATGGAACTCGTCGGTCACCCGCAGGTGGCCGCGCATCCAGCGCAGCAGCGGATTGGTCGACAGGTCGGTTTTACTGTCGGAGAACACCAGCATCTTGATGCCGGTGAGCAGCAGGAAAGCGCCGAACAGGTACAGGATCCAGTGGAAGCGGGCGATCAGCAGCGCACCGATCAGGATCATGATCGCGCGCAGCACGATCGCGCCGACCACGCCGATGATGATGACCCGTTTCTGGAATTCCTGCGGCACCGCGAAGTAGGTGAAAATCAGCAGGAACACGAACACGTTGTCGACCGACAGCGATTTCTCGATCAGGTAGCCGGTCAGGAACTCGCCGGCCTTCTGGGTCGCCACCGCGTTGCCTTGCGTGTCCTGCAGATACCACCACAGCAAGCCGCAGAACACGAACGACAGCGCGATCCAGATCAGCGACCAGAGCAGTGCCTCGCGCACCGAGACCTTGTGCGAACCCTGCTGGCGCAGCACGACGAGATCGACGATCACCGCCACCACCACGAACACGCCGAACGCCACCCACATCCACCACTCGCCAATCGTCTGCATGGATCCGCCGCGGCCGTGAGCCGCGTGTTACAAAAAGGGCGGGCAGGCTAGCACGCGGCGGGTTGTGCCGGCGTTGCGGGGGAGATCGCAGCGAATGCCGGATCGCCGCCTGTGGCGCTGTGGCTACAGATCGGCGCGCGCCGGCAGGCGCCAGTCGATCGGCGCCTGTCCGTGCTCGAGCAGCCACGCATTGGCCTGCGAAAAATGGCTGCAGCCGATGAACCCGCGATGCGCCGACAGCGGGGAAGGATGCGGGGCTTTCAGGACCAGATGGCGTCGCGAGTCGACCCGGCGCCCCTTCGCCTGTGCGGGCGAGCCCCACAACAGGAACACCAGGCCCTCGCGCTCGCGGTCCAATGCATCGACGATGGCGTCGGTGAATGCTTCCCAGCCTTTGCCGTGGTGCGAACCGGCCAGGCCACGCTCGACGGTGAGCACTGCATTGAGCAGCAGCACCCCTTGACGCGCCCACGGCAACAGGCAGCCGTGGTCGGGGCGCGCGATACCCATATCGCGCTGCAGTTCGTTGAATATGTTCAGCAGCGAAGGTGGTGGCGGCACTCCAGGCAGTACCGAAAAACACAGCCCGTGCGCCTGCCCCGGGCCGTGATACGGATCCTGGCCGAGAATCACGACCTTCACCGCATCGAATGGGGTGGCGTCGAGGGCTGCGAAGATCTGCGCACCCGGCGGATAGATCTGTTTGCCGGCAGCTTTCTCCGCGCGCAGGAATTCGCGCAGTGCCAGCATCCCGGGCGTGTCGAAAATCCCGCCCAGCCGTGCTTTCCAGGAGGGTTCGAGGCGAACCCGTGGCTCGCTCACGTGGCCGCGGGCATGTCGGCCTGGGCCTGGGCCAAGGTGCGGCGGCGATTCTGCGAGACCTTGAGCTGGAACATCAGCTTGGTCAGCAGTAGCCGCTCTTCGACCGGCTTGTGCACCAGGTCGTTGGCGCCGATCCGCAGCAGCGTTGCCTGGTTGACCGGATTGTCGTCGGCGGTCATCACCAGCACCGGCAGGTCGCCGCGCGAGTAGCCGTATTCACCGCGCAGTTTCTCCAGCAGCTCCTTGCCGGTCAGTCCGCCCTTGAGGTACACATCGGTCAGCACCACGTCGGCCGGCGCGCGGAAGGTTGCGCGCGCGGTATCGACCAGCGCGAGTGCATCCTCGACGCTGACCACGTGGTTCACGGTCAGGCCGTATTTCTCCAGCATGCGGCGGGTCGCCAGTGCGACCACCTTGCTGTCTTCGACATACAGCACCTCGCCTTCCCCGCGCGACTGCGGCGCGACGTAGCCCTGGATGAACTGCGCGAGCGCGGCGAAGCCGAGGCCCTTGTCGAAGTAGTCGGTGACATCGGCACCGAAGCCCTCGCCGACCAGCCGCTCCTGCACGCTGCCGGATACGACCACGATCGGGATGTAGGCCTGCGGCGCGTGTTCGCGCACATGCCGCGCGAGCGCCATGCCATCCATGTCGGGCAGGGTCAGCGCGGTGGTGACCAGATCGACGATGCCGGCTTCGAGCTGGCGCTGCGCCTCGGCACCGGTTTCGCACTGCAGTACTACCGCGTTCGGCAGCTCGGCCTTGAGCACCTGCGCGATCATCCGGCGGGCGACCCTGGAGCCGTCGACCACCATCACGCGCGGCGCATCGGTGGAGATATGTCGAGTGAGCTGGGCTTGCACGCGCTGGTGTCCGTGGCAGGCGATGGGCCAAGGCGAACCGCATGCCCCGCACCATCGATGCGCGCGATGCTACTGCGGCTTGCCGCGCGCGAGCTGCCGGCCTACAGCGGCCCAAGCGCCAAACCAGCCTAACACGATTCCCGCGGCCATCACGGCGAGGCACGCGGTGAAGCCGGGACCGGCCAGCGCATGGCTCGCGCCGTAGCTTTGCGCGAGTCGCAACACCGGGGTCGCGAGCGCGCCGAACGCCAGTCCCGCGCCGATGATCGCGACCAGTGCGGCCAGCATGCCGTACCAGACGCCGGCGTACAGGAACGGCCGGCGCACGAAACCGTCGGTGCCGCCCAGTAGTTGCACGATCGCGATTTCGTCGGCGCGCGCGGCGACATCGAGGCGGATGGTGTTGCCCACCACCAGCAGCGCGCCGAGCGCGAGCAGGAAACCCACCACCCAGACCACCCGTTGCGACAATGCCAGTGCGGCATCCAGACGCTGTCGCCAGGCCAGGTCGAACTGCACGAAGTCGACGCCATCGATGTTTCCGATCGCATCGGCGAGCGCGCCGATCCGCGCCGCATCGATGTCAGCCTCCGGCGCCACCACCAGCACGCTGGGCAACGGGTTCGCGCCGACCAGTTCCAGCGCTTCGCCAAAACCATCGAGGCGCCGCAGTTCATCGAGTCCAGCGGCGGGATCGCGTACCTCGACCCGCGCCACGTCGGGCAGCGCGCGCACCGCGGCCACGCTGCGTTCGATGTCGGCCGCGGTCGCATCGACGCGCAGGAACGCGGCGATTTCGCGCGAATCGGTCAGCGAGCCGCCGAAGCCACGCAGGTTGTCCACCGCCAGCGACAGCAGCAGCGGCAATGCGAGTGCCAGCCCCATCACCAGCACCGTGAGCACGGTCGCGCTGCGGCGCGCCCACAGGCGGCCCAGGCTCGACAGCGCGCTGTACTGATGCTGGTCGAACCACGCACGCAGTCCGGCCCGCGGCAGCGCGAGCTTCGGCGCCGCGGCCTCGACCGGCGCGGGACCCACGCGGCGGTTCATGCGGCCTCCGGCCTGGGGCTCGGCCGGAAGTCGTCGATCAGCTTGCCGTGATCGAGCACCAGCACGCGCTTGCGCAACTTCGACACCAGGTGCAGGTCGTGGCTGGCCACCAGCACCGTGGTGCCGCCCTGCGCGAGCATCACGAACAGGCCCATGATCTCGATCGCCAGCTGCGGATCGAGATTGCCGGTCGGCTCGTCGGCGATCACCAGCGAGGGCTTGCCCGCGATCGCGCGAGCGATGCCCACGCGCTGCTGCTCGCCCGCCGACAGTTGCTGCGGCTGCGCACGCTCGCGCGCGCCCAGACCGACCCGTTCGAGCGCGACGCGCACACGCTTCTCGAGCTCCGCGCGTGGCATTCCGGCGATCACCAGCGGCAGCGCGACGTTGTCGAACACGGTGCGATCGACCAGCAGCCGGTGGTCCTGGAACACCGGTCCGATCGAGCGACGCAGCGCCGGCACCTGCGCGCCCTTGAGTGCACCGACATTGCGGCCATCGACCAGCACGCTGCCGCGCGTGGCCCGCTCCTGTGCGCTGACCAGTTTCAGCACCGAACTCTTGCCCGCGCCCGAGTGCCCGGACAGGAACACCATCTCGCCGCTGTCGATGGCGAAGCTGACCTCGCGCAGGGCTTCCTGCCCGCCGGGATAGCGTTTGCTGACGTTGTCGAAGCGGATCATCGAATCAACTGGTTCAGCTCGAAGATCGGCAGCAGGATCGCGAGCACGATGAACAGCACCAGCACGCCGACGCCGAGGATCACGACCGGGCCGAGCACCGCGGTGAGTGCGCCGAGCAGGTTCTCGACTTCGCGCTGCTGGCCGCGCGCGGCCTGTTCGAGCATCGGATCGAGGCGTCCGGATTTTTCGCCGCTGGCGATCAGGCGCAGCGCGACCGGCGGGAAGTAGCCGCTCTCGCCCAGCGCGCGCGCGAAACCACCGCCCTCGCGCACGCGCACCGCGGCGCGCTTGAGTGCGGCATTCATCGGCACGTTGCGTACGGTGGCCGCCGACAGCTGCATCGCTTCGAGTACCGGCACGCCGGAAGCGATCAGGGTCGACAGCGTGCGCGCCGCGCGCGCGGTGTTGGTCGCGCGGATCAGGCGTCCGATCAGCGGCAGGCCCAGCAGCATGCGGTCAAACCTCGCGCGCAGCGCGGCCCCGCGCAACGCGATGCGGAAACCCGCAGCGCCGGCCAGCAGCACGATCGCGGCCAGCAGCCCGAAGTTGCGCACCGCATCGGCGATCGCGATCAGCATGCGGGTGATCAGCGGCAGCTCCTGGCGCAGGTTCTGGAATACCGCGACTACCTGCGGCACCACGTAGACCAGCAAGCCGGTCACCACGCTCAGTGCCACTGCGGTCAGCAGCAGCGGATAGGCCAACGCCATCCACACCGAACGATTCAGCGACTCGCGGCTTTCGGTGTCGTCGGCCAGTCGCGTCAATGCCTGGTCGAGCCGCCCCGAGGATTCGCCGGCTTCGACCGAGGCGCGGAACACCGCATCGAAACTTTCGGGGAACTCACCAAGCGCTGCAGCCAGCGACTGGCCCTCGGTGACCCGCGCACGCAGCTGCGCGACGATCGCGCGCGTGCGCGGCTCGGCGTCAGCTTCGCACAGTGCCGCGAGTGCTTCCTCCAGCGGCAATCCCGCGGTGACGAGCGTTGCGAGCTGGCGCGCGAACTGCGCCAGCTGGGCGGT
>JANOEA010000278.1:0-1769 GCA_031412975.1 Pseudomonadota bacterium
AGCACCACGGCGCGGCCCTCGCGGGCCTCGCGCTTGGCGTAGATATCCAGCAGTTCGGCGGCCACGTCGCGCACGCGCTCGGCCGCACGGCGCTTGGCTTTCTCCCACGCATCGCCGCCCAGCGAGTGCAGCGGTGCGAGCTCCGGCGAGGTGCCGGTGTAACGGCTGACCAGGTCCAGCTGGGTGACCGGCACGTACAGCTTGTCGCCGCGCGCGTATTCGATCGCGAGGAACTCGCCTGGTGCGCCGCCTACGTCGAGCTTGAGCAGCCCGCGGTAGCGGCCCACGCCATGATCGGCGTGCACTACCGGCGCGCCCTCGGACAGCTCACCGAGATCACGGATGATCGCCTCGGGATCGCGCGCCGCGCGCCGCCGGCGTCGCGCCTGCTGCGCGCGCTCGCCGAACAGCTGGCGTTCGCCGAGCACGCACAGCTGCGGACCGTCGAGTGCAAAGCCGTCTTCGACCGGCAGCACGCCGATCGCGAGCCGCTGCGTGCCGTCGAGGAATCCACGCCAACCCGACACCACCTCCGGGCGCGTCGCGAGGCTCGCGAGCTGTTCGATCAGCGCCTCGCGGCGACCTGGCGAGTCGGCGGCGACCAGCACGCGGCCGGGGTAGCTGCCGAGGAAGCTGCGCAGCGCGGCACCCGGCTCGGTTTCGCGCAGGTTGATCGGTACGCTGGGTGCGGGCTGGGTGCCGAGTGCGGTGGCCTCGTGCGCATCATCCGCAGCCAGCACGTCGATCCGCGGCATCACGTTCAGGCGTTCGCGCAGCGACTGCGGTGCGAGATACAGCTCCTCGGGTGGCAGCACCGGCCGTTCGAGGTCGTGGCGGCGCTGCTCGTAGCGGTCGTTGGTGGTGGCCCAGAAGGCTTCAGCGGCGTCCAGCACGTTCTCGGCCAGCACCAGCATCGCACCGGGTGCGAGGTAATCGAACAGCGTCTCGGTGCGCTCGAAGAACAGCGGCAGGAAATATTCGATGCCGGCCGGTGTCGAGCCTTCGCGGATGTCCTGGTAGATCGGGTAGCGGCGCGGATCGATCTCGAAGCGCTCGCGCAGCAGCACGCGGAATGCGCGCGTGGCCTGCTCGGTGACCGGGAACTCGCGCGCGCTGAGCAGTTCGACCCGCTCGACCTTTTCCTGCGAGCGCTGGGTCTCCGGATCGAAGGTGCGGATGGTTTCGATCGCGTCGTCGAACAACTCGATCCGGTACGGCTCGCCCGCACCCATCGGGAAGATGTCGATCAGCGCGCCGCGGGTCGCGTAGTCGCCGGGCTCGAGTACCTGCGGCACGTGCCGATAGCCCGCGCCATCGAGGCGCCGGCGTTCGGCTTCGAGGTCAAGGGTCTGGCCGACCCGCAGTGCGAGGTTCGATCCCTGGATGAAGCTGCGCGGCGCGAGGCGCTGCAGCAGGGTGGCGACCGGCACCACCAATACGCCACGGGTCAGCCCCGGCAGGCGGAACAACGTGGCCACGCGCTGCGAGACGATGTCCGGATGCGGCGAAAACACGTCGTAGGGCAGGGTTTCCCAATCCGGCAGATGCAGCACCGGCAGGTCCGCATCGGCAAAGCCGCGCAGTTCTGCTTCCAGTGTATGCGCCGCGTGGGTATCGCGCGCGACCGCGACCACGATGCCGCGATGGTTGCGCGCCGCCGAGGCGATCGCCAGCGCCAGCGCCGAGCCGTGCGGACGCCGCCACCATGCGCGCAATTGCGGGCCACGCGGCAGCACGGGATTGAGCACGCCGGGGCGCGTCGAGGCAGG
>JANOEA010000279.1:0-8725 GCA_031412975.1 Pseudomonadota bacterium
GATCTCGATGGCGTGGCGGAAAAGGCGCGACTGCAGTTGCCGCTCGCGATCGCGCTGGACCCGGGCGGCTCGATCCTGTGGGTGGCCGATACGCTCAACAACAAGATCAAGGCGCTGTCGCTGCGCGGCGGCGGCCTGCGCACGCTGGCCCTGCCGTACAAGTTCCAGCACCCCGCCGGCATCAGCGTCGCCGCGCGCGCATTGTGGGTGGCCAATACCAACGCCCACGAGGTGCTCCGGATCGACACCGCGAACGGCCAGATCCGCCACCTGCCGATCGGCGAATAGAAATGTCCGACGCGTTCGACGGCAAGGCCGTCGCGCTCACCCTCGCCAGCGGACCCGGCGTGTACCGGATGCTCGATCGCGAGCGCGGCGTGCTGTATGTCGGCAAGGCGTCGAACCTGCGCAAACGGGTCGGCAGCTACTTCGCGCGACCGCAGATGGACCCGCGGCTGATGGCGATGGTCGCGCGGATCGCCGCGATCGAAACCACCGTCACCCGTACCGAATCCGAGGCGCTGCTGCTCGAGAACGAGCTGATCAAGTCGCTCAAGCCGCGCTACAACATCCTGCTGCGCGACGACAAGAGCTATCCGTGGATCTACCTGTCCAGCGACGATGTCTTTCCGCGCCTGGCATTCCATCGCGGTGCGCGCGGCAAACAGGGCCGCTATTTCGGGCCGTTCCCGAGCGCCTTCGCGGTGCGCGAGAGTCTCGATTTGATGCAGAAGCTGTTCCGCGTGCGACAGTGCGAGGACAGCTTCTTCCGCTCGCGCTCGCGGCCGTGCCTGCAGCACCAGATCGGACGCTGCACTGCACCCTGCGTCGGGCTGGTCGCGGAAGCCGACTACGCGCGTGACGTGCGCCATGCGAGCATGTTCCTCGAGGGCCGCAGCACCGCAGTCACCGACGAACTGGTCGCCGAGATGGACACTGCCAGCCGCAGCCTCGAGTACGAACGCGCGGCCACGCTGCGCGACCAGGTCGCCAATCTCAAGCAGGTGCAGGCGCGGCAGTACGTCAGCGGTTCGGAGCAGGACGCCGACGTGATCGCCTGCGCGGTGGCCGACGGCATCGCCTGCGTGCATGCGATGTTCTTTCGCAATGGCGCAAGTCTCGGCGGACGCAGCTTCTTTCCGCGCGCGGCCGGCGACGCCGATCCGGGCGCTGTGCTCGATGCCTTCGTCTCGCAGTACTACGCCGAACGTCCGGCGCCCGCGCTGGTGTTGCTGTCGCATCCGATCGAGGATGCGGCGCTGCTGTGCGCGGCACTCGGCGAACGCCGCGGCAGCAAGGTCGAGATCCGCCATGCGCAGCGCGGCGAGCGCGCGCGACTGGTCGAGATCGCGATGCGCAATGCGCAGCAGTCGATCGCCAGCGAGAAGGTCAGCAAGGACACCATCGAGACGCGCTGGCGCGCGCTCGGCACGCTGCTCGGCCTCGACGAGCCGCCGGCGCGTATCGAGTGCTTCGACATCAGCCACACGCGCGGCGAAGCGACGGTCGCATCCTGCGTGGTGTTCGACCGCCACGGCCCGGTCAAGGCCCAATACCGGCGCTACAACATCGACGGCGTGGTGGCCGGCGACGACTATGCGGCGATGCGCCAGGCGCTTGATCGTCGCTTCCGGCGCGCGCAGCGTGAACACGGCCCGGTGCCCGATCTGCTGCTGATCGACGGCGGGCGAGGGCAGGTGGCGCAAGCGGATTCGGTGCTCAACGAGCTGGCGATCGCCGGCGTCACGGTGCTCGGCGTGGCCAAGGGTGCCGACCGCAAGGCCGGCCTCGAGGAACTGATCTTCGGCGGCGAATCCGGGCGCAGCCTCAAGCCGGGCGCGAACGAGCCGGCGCTGCACCTGATCCAATGGGTGCGCGACGAGGCGCATCGCTTCGCGATCGGCGGTCATCGGGCGCGCCGCCAGAAGTCGCGCGAAACCAGCGTTCTGGAGACCATCAACGGGGTGGGCGCGCGGCGCCGCTCGCAGCTGTTGCGCCACTTCGGCGGACTGGCGGGCGTGCAGGGCGCGGGGGTGGAGGAATTGACCCGGGTGCCGGGCATCGATCGCTCGCTCGCGCAGCGGATCTACGATGCGCTGCACGGCTGAGCCGGCTTCCGGCACACTAGGCCATCGCCCACGGCAGCCCGGTTGCTGATGCCGCTCAATCTCCCCAACCTGCTGACCCTGTTCCGGATCGCGCTGGTACCGCTGATGGTGGTGGCGTTCTATCTGCCGTATCGGGGAATGAACCTCATCGCGGCGGGCATGTTCGTGGCTGGAGCACTGACCGATTGGCTCGATGGCTGGATCGCGCGCCGCTATTCGCAGACCTCGGCCTTCGGTGCGTTCCTCGACCCGGTGGCCGACAAGCTGGCCGTGGTGGTGGCGCTGTTCCTGATCGTGCAGGCCGATCCCACGCCGCTGATGGCGATCGTGTGCGCGATCATCGTCGGTCGCGAGGTCACCATCTCGGCGCTGCGCGAGTGGATGGCGGTGATCGGCCAGCGCATGAAGGTGGGCGTGGCCACGCTGGGCAAGGTCAAGACCATCGTGCAGATGGTGGCGATCAGCGTGCTGCTGTTCCAGCATCCGAGCTACCCGCTGCTGCGCCTGCCGCTGTACGAGATCGGCCGCTGGTTGCTGGTCGCGGCCGCGGTGCTGACCCTGTGGTCGGCAATCCTGTATCTGCGCGCAGCCTGGCCGACATTGCGCGACAGTTCGCGCTGATCGATCTTCGCAGCGGGATGCTTGCAGATATTTCAAGGGGTTGACAGCACTAGCTGCTTCCGTATGATGCGCGTTCCCTGCGGGAATAGCTCAGTTGGTAGAGCACGACCTTGCCAAGGTCGGGGTCGCGAGTTCGAGTCTCGTTTCCCGCTCCAAGTTCCAGACAGGACCTCGGCGAACCCGGGGTCTTGTCGTTTCTGGCGATGCAATCCTTCGCCAGCAGTCACCGGCCTGGTGGCAGAGTGGTCATGCAGCGGCCTGCAAAGCCGCGTACGCCGGTTCGATTCCGACCCAGGCCTCCAGCAGCACAGCACGGCGCCGCGAGGCGCCGTGATTGTTTGCGCCAGGCCGCATGTGTTCGGCGCGCCCTCGCGCAATCACCGGGCTATCATCGTCGAACAGCCCGGGTGGCGAAATCGGTAGCCGCAGGAGACTTAAAATCTTCCGATCCGCAAGGGTCTTGCCGGTTCGAGTCCGGCCCCGGGCACCAGTAAAATCAGAGGCTTGCGGCGACAATAGGCCCGCTCGCCCGACGCGCGAAAACTGCGCTCGGGCCAGACTCGGGACAGTGAACCGCAATGGCAACGATCACACGACGGGTTGCGCTGACCGGCACGTCACATCAAGAAGCTGACGCCGGCGGCTATCGCTGATGCAGGTGCACTTCTGCAGCGGCCGCAGGTGGATGGCAAGCGCCGCGCGCCCGCGACGGTGAACCGCTACCGTGCCGCGCTGAGCGCGGCGTGCAAGTGGGGTTGGAAGCAGCGCCGATGGTTGCAACATCGACGACCCGGTCTGGAACCAATCGACGTTCTCGTTCAACCGCGATCGTTGGTTCGATGACGCGATTGCGCACGGCCGGTGAACGGCCAGCGAAGTTGCGCACCGTAACGGGTGGGAAAGCGCGCATTCCGCAGGCCCACATCGCGAGCACCGAGGATCGTGCGCGAATCATGGTAGGTGCCGAACAGATGATCCCACAGCAGCCAGAACTCGCCGAAGTTCACCTGCGCGTTTTCATACTCGCGCTTGTGATGCCAGCGGTGGCTTTCGGCCACGCCCAGCACGGCACGCAGCGGACCGAGCGAGTAGTCGAGATTCGCGTGCTGAAAGGCCAGGTGGACGCTGAGCAGCGCCAGCCACGTGCTGATGATGAGCGGCGGTGCGCCCAGACCCACCGCAATCAGCAGGCCCGGCGCCGCGAGCACGACCGCGCTCAGAGGATGGCGGCGCTCGCCATTCATCCAGTACAGGCGCAGCGCGCTGTGATGCGCCGCGTGCAACCGCCACAGCCATCCCACGTGATGACTGAGCCGATGCATGGTGTACAGACCAAGATCGAGAATCGCCCCGGCAAGCAGCACCTGCGCCCAGACCGGCCACGTCGTGGGCCACCATGCGTCTGGCGGAAGCACGTTGCGACCTGCGTGCAGCGCAAAGGCGGTTGCCGAGAGCAGTCCGAAGTTGACCAGCACGTGGACGAAGTCCGTGAGCGTGTCGTCGTGATCGGCCAGCCACTCCCGGTGATATGGCTGCACGCGTTCGAGCAGGGCCACGAGCGCGATGGCGACCAGCGCGATCGCCGCAAACATTGGCCACGGTTGGCTGTTGCGCATGGCCAGCGCCATCAGTGCCCATGCGGCACTGCCGAAAACAAGCGGATAGGCACCGTAACGAATCAACCTGACAAACATGGAGTCCTCCTGCGCGCGAGAGGTCTCAGTGTGTCGGCGGCGTCCGATCAGGGCTTGAACGTATCGGCTGCACCCGGGTTCAGGCACCACGCAGGCTGGCCACGACATCCCGCGGCGCGACGCCGAAATGTCGCTGCATCGTGCGGGCCAGGTGCGCGGCATCCGCGAAGCCGGCACGATGCGCGGCATGCGTCAGCGGATCTCCCTCCGCCGCGAAGGCCAACGCTTGTGCCAAGCGCAACCATCGCAGGTACGGGCGGACCGCCAAGCCGGTGATCGCCTTGAAGCAGTGGGTGAAACGGCTCGGCGACAGCACGGCCTCAGTCGCAAGGGTAGCGAGTGCGAGCGGCTCGGCGACCCGCTGCGGCAGCGAGGCAATCACGCGTTGCATCCGTTCGAGCGAGCGCGAGTCCACGGCGGGTTCCGAGCACGCGGTGACGCCCAGTACACGCAGGATCGGCAACAGCGCGCTCGCATCCCGACCGGTGGGCCATGCGGCGTGCAGCGCCTGACAGGTGGCTTCGTCGAAACGCCGAACGTCGCCGGCCAAGGTTGCCGAGAGCTGCCGACCCAAGCTCGATTCGCGCTCGATGTACAACAGACGCGTGCAGCCTGGTTGCAAGAAGTGCGGTACATCAGCGCCGATCAAGAGCGCCGATGCACTCAGCGTTGCGGGACCGATGCAAGCAACCACCGGACCCTCGACACCCAGCGCCAGTTGCAACGCGTGGTGCGCATGCGGTTGGTTGTCGCCGGCGTCGCCCTCGAACACCGCCCAGCCTGCGCCAATCCATGCTTGGCCGCGCCAGCGCGATGGACCGCTGGATGTTCCTGCAGCACTCATCTCATGGCTGCGTCGTTCGCAGCCGCAACGCGTTGGCCACCACCGACACCGACGACAGACTCATGGCCAAGGCCGCGATCATCGGGCTCAGCAAGAGGCCGAAGACCGGGTACAACACGCCGGCCGCGATCGGGACGCCAAGCGCGTTGTAGGCGAACGCGAACAGCAGATTCTGCTTCATGTTCGCCACCGTCGACTGCGAGATCTGCCGGGCACGCAGGATCCCGCGCAGATCGCCCTTGACCAGGGTGACCTGCGCGCTCGACATCGCGACATCGGTGCCCGTGCCCATCGCGATGCCGACGTCCGCTGCCGCCAGCGCTGGCGCATCGTTGATGCCATCACCGGCCATCGCCACACGCCGACCCTCGGCCTTGAGCTTCGCCACCAGATCGGACTTGTCCTGCGGACGCACCTCGCCATGGACCTCGTCGATGCCCAACATGCGCGCTACCGCCGCCGCGGTGGTCTGACCATCACCGGTGGCCATCACGATACGCAGGCCGGCCGCTCGCAGTGCCGCGATGGCTTCTGCAGTACTGGCCTTGATCGGGTCGGCCACGGCAATCAGGCCGGCGAGTTGGCCGTCGACGGCCAGAAACATGGCACTGGCGCCCTCACCGCGCAGACGCTCGGCGTCGGTATGCGCGGCCGCCGTGGCCACGCCACGCTCCTGCATCAGCGCCGTATTGCCCAGCAGCAGCGAGTGGCCGCCTACGCGGCCCTGCACGCCGATGCCGGTCACCGACTCGAAGCCATCGGCGGCCTCCAGCGCCAGGCCGCGACGACGGGCTTCGGCGACAATCGATTCGGCCAGCGGATGCTCGCTGCCCTGGTCAAGACTCGCAGCCAGCCGAAGCACCTCGGCTTGATTGAAATCAGCGAACGCCAGGGCTTCGCGGAACGCCGGCTTGCCCTCGGTCAGCGTGCCCGTCTTGTCGACGATCAAGGTATCGATCGTGCGTAGTCGCTCGATCGCTTCGGCGTCGCGGAACAGCACGCCGACCTGCGCCGCGCGTCCGGTCGCGACCATGATCGACATCGGTGTAGCCAGTCCCAGCGCACAGGGGCAGGCGATGATCAGCACCGCCACCGCATTGACCACGGCAAACGTCCACGCCGGATCGGGCCCGAACACGCCCCAGACGAGGAAGGTCGTCGCGGCGATGGAGAGCACCACGAGGACGAACCAGTAGCTGACGCGGTCAGCCATGCGCTGCATCGGCGCCCGCGATCGCTGCGCCTGCGCCACCAGTTGCACGATCTGCGCCAGTACCGTATCCGAGCCGATGCGATCGGCGCGGATCACCAGACTGCCGGTGCCGTTGATGGTGGCGCCGATCACCTTGCCGCCGGGCAGCTTCTCGACCGGTATCGGCTCGCCGGTCAACATCGATTCGTCGACCGGCGAACGGCCTTCGAGTACTTCGCCATCGACCGGCACCTTCTCGCCGGGGCGCACGCGCAGGCGGTCGCCGACATGTACATGCGTCAGCGGAATGTCCTCTTCGGTACCGTCATCGCGCAGGCGACGCGCGGTCTTGGGGGCGAGGCCAAGCAGGGCCCTGATCGCCGCCGATGTGCTCGAGCGCGCCTTGAGTTCGAGCAGCTGACCGAGCAGGGTCAGCGAGACGATGATCGCGGCGGCCTCGAAGTAGACGCCGACGCGACCGTGTTCGCGGAACGAGGCCGGAAACAGATCAGGTGCCAGCGTCGCCACCACGCTGTATCCGAATGCTGCGCCGACACCAGTGCCGATCAGTGTCCACATGTTGGGGCTGCGGTTGCCGATCGACTGCGCCCAGCGCTGGAAGAACGGCCACCCGGCCCAGAGCACGACCGGCGCGGACAACACCAGTTCAAGCCAGGTCCGCGCGGTGGTCGACAGGGCAGGGAACTGATGGCCGAACATCGCGAGCAACAGGCCCACCACCGACAGCGGCAGCGTCCACCAGAATCGTCGGCGGAAATCGGTCAGCTCGGGATTCTCGCCGTCGTCCAGGCTCGGCATCATCGGTTCCAGCGCCATGCCGCAGATCGGGCAGGTGCCCGCTGCATCGCGCACGATCTCGGGATGCATCGGACAGGTGAACTGCGTGCCGGCGCGCGCGGGTGCCATATCGACCTTATCAGCGGGCTTGAGGTAGCGCGCGGGGTCGGCAATGAACTTGCTGCGGCAGCCCGCCGAACAGAAATGGAAGTCCAGTCCTTCGTGCTGCGCCTGGTGCGGTGAGTCTGGTGCCACCGTCATGCCGCACACGGGGTCGATCGCCGAACCTGCAGCGAGCGGTGGTTCGGGGTGATGGGCGTGCCCGGCATGAACGCCAGACACTTTTGGAATGGATGCAGGGCTGGCGCCCGCCGGATCGGTGGGCGCGGTCGGGGTCGGCGTCGCGCCGGATGCAGGTTTGGAATTCGGGGTTGCGGAAGTCATGGTGTTTGCTCCTGCGTGAGGGCGTTGAGGATCGGGCAGGCCTCGGCACGCCCGTGCCCTGGACAAGCGGCGACGAGCGTGTTGAGGCCAGCGCGGATGCGTTCGAGTCCGGCGATGCGCTGGGCGATATCGCCGAGCTTGCGCTCGGCCGCGGATTTGACCGTGGCGATGTCGTGCTCATCGCTCAACGCGAGCAGCTCGCGCACGTCGTCCAGCGAAAACCCCAAGGCCTTGGCACGCCGAATGAAGCGCAGTCGCTTGAGTTCGGTCATGCCATAGCGGCGATAGCCGGAGGCCAGGCGACCGGCGGGTGCCAGCAAGGCGTTACGCTCGTAGTAGCGTACCGTGTCGATGGCGACGCCGGCCTGTTTGGCAAGCTCGCCGATGCTCAAGCTGGACATGCCCGTTCTCCATTGGGGAAGCCAGTCTGCAGTATGGACCTGGGTCCAGAGTCAAGCCCTGATCTTGATCAACGATGTACAACGGGCAAAGACGCCGGCCAGTCGCTGGCAGCCGCGGCCGGAAGCCGTCAACCTCGGGCACCTTGAGTGCGCACGTTCACGGCGAAGGACTCGCCCGCGGTGATTGTGCTCATGCCATGTCCATGATGAGGCAGCAAAAATGGAACGACCATCATTCGGGCGCGCCGTGGGGCATGGGATCAGCGTTCATGCGGAAGTCGCCAAGGATTCGTCCGACCGTGCCACCAGCATCGAGACGGTGATCGTCCCGTGCCATGAAGTCCCCCGCACCACACCACCGACCGAAGAAGATGCCGACGAGAATCCCGCCTTCGGCAAGCTGGCGGGATTGGTCCTCGATATGAAGTTGCTGGCCGAGGCTGATGCCAAGTCGCTGCCGAAGAATTTGGGACAACTGGTGACGGCCTACAAGGAATGGATCGACCGAGAAGAAGCCAAGCTCAAAGACCCGAAGGAAGGGCTGGCCCAATTTGGCGATGCGGGCCGAGTGGCCATCGACAATTGCCGGTTCAAGCTCAAGCGAATCGAAGAGGGACTGGAAC
>JANOEA010000280.1:0-4035 GCA_031412975.1 Pseudomonadota bacterium
CACCGTCTCCAGCCGCGACATCCCGCTGGCTGGATCGAAACGCGGCTCGCGCGCCAATCCGAGATCGACCACCGCGCGCACCGCGGGCAGTGTCACGCTGGATTCGGCGACATTGGTGGCCAACACCACGCGACGCATGCCATCGGCGGGGGCCGCGAGCGCGGCCTGCTGGGCGGCCGGGTCGAGCTCGCCGTGCAGCGGCAGCACGCTGGCCTCGAGCCCCGCGAGAGCACGCGAGAGCTGCTCGATTTCGCGCTTGCCGGGCAGGAACACCAGCACGTCGCCGGTGGTTTCCTCGAAAGCCACGCGCACCGCGCGGCGCGCATGCGCGAGCCAGTCCTCGGGAGGCTTCAGCGGCAGGTGCCGGATGGCGACCGGATAGCTGCGGCCCTCGGCGCGCAGGCGCGGTGCATCGAGGAAACGCGCGAGCCGTTCGCCTTCGAGCGTGGCTGACATCACCACGATGCGCAGGTCCTCGCGCAGATTGCTTTGTGCGTCGAGTGCGAGCGCAAGGCCGAGGTCGGAGTGCAGGTTGCGCTCGTGGAACTCGTCGAACAGCAGCGCGCCGATGCCCTGCAGTGCGGGATCGTCCTGCAGCATGCGGGTCAGGATCGCTTCGGTGACGACTTCGATCCGCGTGCGTGGAGATACCTTCGATTCGCCGCGGATTCGGAAACCGACCGTTTCGCCGACCGCCTCGTTGCGCTGGCGCGCCATGAAGCCGGCCGCCGCGCGCGCGGCGATCCGGCGCGGCTCGAGCATCAGCACCTTTCCGATCAGCCACGGTGCTTCGAGCAGCGCGAGCGGCACCGGGGTGGTCTTGCCCGCACCGGGCGGGGCCTCGAGCACGATCCGGTTGCACCGCGCCAGCGCATCGACGAGTTGCGGCAGCAGCGGCGCGATGGGCAGGTCGATGGACATGGCGCGCGAGTGTGGCCGCGCGCGCGGAACAACTCAATCGCGCGGCTCCTTCGACTCCGGCGCTGCGCGCCTGCGCTCAGGACGAACGGGGATTCAGGGAATCCGCCCCGGAGGTCCGGATGTGAATCCGTCGCTCGTGGCCGTTCAGTCCTGCGTGGGCTGCACTGCGCGCTGGTTCATGCCCGCGACCACGGCGGGCAAGCCCTTGGCGAGTGAGGCGATGTCGATGCCGCTGCGCGCCGTCGCTTCCGCGAGGCTCATGCCGGTCGGTGCGCTGCCGTCGGCGGCCAGCAGGCGGCTCGACAGGCCGGCGGTGGTGGCTTGCGAGGAGGCCTTGCCGTCGTCGCCGGAAGCAGGCCCGAAGCCGGTTTGCGCATAAGTGCGGCTGGCGCTGCGGAAACCGCGCAGCGGATAGAACGGTCCGGCTTCCGGATTGCCGCCTTGCCGATAGATGCTCATCACGCCGTCGAACTGGTTGAGCCCGGCGTTGACGAAGTAGGCGAAGAACACCGCACCGGAGGTGGAGGTACCCGGGATGTCCTTGACCACGATCAGGTGTTCGCGGGTGGTGGTGTTGTAGCTGCCTGCCACATCATGGTCGCGCAGTGCGGTCGCATTGCAACGCGACTCCGAGTCCGGCGCACGGCAGCCGAGGAACTGGTCGGGATTCGGCGCGCGGTCGATGCGGTCGATCAGCAGCACGTCGGCGAAGAACGGGTAGTCGCGGAACGGCCACTCGGCGGTATTGCCGCGATCGCTGAAATCGAGCACCAGCTGCCATTCGCCGAGCATGCGGGCGGTGGGATCGCCGAGCACGGGGCTGAAGCGTTCGATCGGGATCGTCACTCCGCCCCAGGTGAGGTTGGCGGTCATCTCGGTGCGGAAGTTGATGCTGATCGGGCCGCCCGCGCCGGCCAGCGTGGTGGGTGCGCGGTACGCGCAGCCGATGCACTGGCCGTTGATCGCCGCATCGAGCTGGCCGTTATACGTCACGGTTTGCAGCACGCCGGCGCCATTGTAGGTGTAGTTGAGTGGACCGGCGCTGGTGAACCAGGTCGCCGTGCCGTCGGGCCGGTACACGTAGGTGGTGATCAGCAGCGTGTTGTCCTGCACCTCGAGATTGATGCCGCGGCCGGATTCCGCCGGATTCCACCACAACCCCGTTTCGGGCTCGAAGGCGTGCGCGGCAGGCGCCAGGGCTGCAGCGGCAAGGGCGAACACGGCGAGTCGACGCATCATGGGATCGTTCCAGCAGTCATAGGCAGTGGCTTACAGGCTGAGCCTTCCGCGCTGAATCGGGTTTGAATTGCGCAGGTGCCGCAGTTCGCGGCGCTGCCGCTATCATCCGCGGCCCCTCACCGGATCGCCAGCCCGGCATGCAGCTGATCGACATCGGCGCCAACCTGACCCACGAGAGCTTCCAACACGATCG
Organism: Pseudomonadota bacterium; assembly: GCA_031412975.1. Classification (GTDB taxonomy): domain Bacteria; phylum Pseudomonadota; class Gammaproteobacteria; order Xanthomonadales; family Ahniellaceae; genus UBA4656. Next base: position 2,354 of record JANOEA010000280.1, read on the forward strand.
CGACGCGGTGCTGGCGCGTGCACGCGCAGCTGGCGTGCTGCAGATGGTGGTCACCGGCGCCAGTGAGCAAGGCTCGCAGGACGCGCTGGCGCTCGCGCGGGAACATCCGGGCCTGTTGTATGCCAGCGCCGGCGTGCATCCGCACCATGCCGCCGGCTACACCTCCGAAACCGATGCGCTGCTGCGCGAAATCGCCCGTGCCCCACAGGTGGTCGCGATCGGCGAGGCCGGACTCGACTACTTCCGCGACTTCTCGCCGCGCCCCGCGCAGCACTTCGCGTTCGAACAGCAGTTGCAGATCGCGCTCGACACCGGCAAGCCGCTGTTCGCCCACCAGCGCGACGCGCACGACGATTTCGTGGCGATCATCAAGCCGCTGCGGCATCGGCTCGGGCGGGTGGTGGTGCACTGCTTCACCGGCGAACGGCGCGAGCTGTTCCAGTGCCTCGACCTCGATCTGGATATCGGCATCACCGGCTGGATCTGCGACGAGCGCCGCGGCAGCCACCTGCGCGAGCTGGTGCCCAGCATCCCGGCCGCGCGCCTGATGATCGAAACCGATGCGCCCTACCTGCTGCCGCGCGACCTGCCGCACAAACCATCGAACCGGCGCAACGAGCCGATGTACCTGCCGCACGTGTGCGCCGCGATCGCGCATGCGCGCGGCGAGCATCCGCAGGACCTGGCCGCCAGCAGCACCGCCACCGCGCGCGGATTCTTCGGTCTGCCGCCCGCGACGGCTTGAATCCGACTACGAGCGCAGGCCGACGCCGCGCTCGAGCAGGTACAGCGAGGCGCCACCCAGCAGCACGATGAAGCCCAGCATCACCGCATAGGCGACGCCCACGCTCACATCGCTGACCCCGAGCAATCCGTAGCGGAACGCACTGACCATGTACAGGATCGGATTCGCGTGGCTGACCGCCTGCCAGAACGGCGGCAGCAGATCGACCGAGTAGAACACGCCGCCGAGGTAGGTCAGCGGGGTCAGGATGAAGGTCGGCACGATCGAGATGTCGTCGAACTTCTTCGCATACACCGCGTTGATGAAGCCGGCCAGCGAGAACACCACCGCGGCGAGCAGGAAGGTGCTCAAGGTCACCAGCAGGTGGTGGATGCGAATTTGGGTGAAACACATCGCCACCGCCAGCACGATCGCGCCGACAACCAGGCCGCGCGCGACCGCACCGAGCACGTAGCCGGTAAGGATCACCCAGCTGGGCATCGGCGAGACCAGCATCTCCTCGACGTAGCGACCGAACTTGGATCCGAAGAAGCTCGATACGGTGTTGCCGTAGCTGTTCTGGATCACGCTCATCATGATCAGGCCCGGCACGATGAAGTCGATGTACGGGATGCCGTTCATGCTGCCGATGCGGCTGCCGATCAGATTGCCGAAGATCACGAAGTACAGCGCCATCGTGATCGCCGGCGGCACCAGGGTCTGGCCCCAGATGCGCAGGATGCGGTTGATCTCGCGCGCGACCAGCGTGTGCAGCGCGTTGAGGTTCTGCTGGAATCCCATGATGGTCTCAGGCCGCCTTGTTGCGATCGACCAGGCGCACGAACAGTTCCTCGAGCCGGTTGGCCTTGTTGCGCATCGAGGTGATGGTGATGCCGGCCGCGCTGAGTACTGCGAACAGCGAGTTCAGATCGTGGCCGCGGCGCATCTCGGCCTCGAA
>JANOEA010000281.1:0-2133 GCA_031412975.1 Pseudomonadota bacterium
TGCCGGACACGTCGGGTACCGACAGGCAACTCTCTTCGACCAGGCCGAGCCCGCGGCGCGCGGTGATTCGAGGATTGATGAACACCTGCGGCGCGCTGCGGTCGCCGGACACATCGATGACCGCCAGTTCGCGCGCCACACCGACCTGCGGTGCGGCCAGGCCGATCGCATTCGCCGCGTAGAGGGTGTCGAACATGTCGACCACCAGCGCTTGCAGGCTGGTGTCGAAATCGGTGACCGGCTCTGCGATTCGGCGCAGCCGCGGATCAGGATGCTCGATGACTGAAAGCTGCGCCACGCCGGTTGCTCAGATGCCCGCGCTGCCTGGCGACTCGGCCGGCAGCTGTTCGACGGGCCGCGGGCGCGGCGAGGGGTACAGCTCGGGCTCCTGCCAGGCGTCTGCGCCGCGCCGGATCAATGGCGCGACCGCGATGATGGTCACCAGCAGCAAGCCGATCTCGAGTGCGTAGACGGCCATGTACCCTGCACTCGCCGCGTGCGGGAGCGTCGATGCTTCTGCGCCGCTGCGGCTCGCCATCGTCACCAGGTCGCGGATCACGCCGCTGAGCGCAACACCGATTCCTGCCGCGGTCGCCTGCACGGCACCCCAGGCACCCAGTGCCAATCCTGCTTGCTGCCTGGGCGCGAGATTCATGGTCGCCGTCAACGTGCCATGGCCGAACAACGCACCACCAAAGCCGATCAGGAAATTGCCGACGATGAACAGCGCGGGAAGCCCCATCGGCGCGGCAACCATCACCAATCCGAAAGCCGGCAACCCGATCAGTGCACCCGTACGCGCCATCCGGAACGGGTCGAATCCGCGACTGAGCACGTTGGAGGCATAGCCGAACCCGAGCAAGCCGCCCAACGCGAGCAATGCCGTGAGCTTGGTGGTCGCGCCCACGCTCATCGCGAGCACCTCGCCGCCGAACGGTTCGAGCAGGATATCGGCCATGCTGAAGGCCATGGTGCCGAGGCCAATGGCCACCAGGCGACGCACGGTGCGCTCGCCGGCGCAGAACTGCTTCCAGGATTCCTGGAACGATGGATCCGGTGGTGGCGCCGGAGCGCCGCGTAGCGGCCTGCGGACTTCCTGCTTCCACAGCGCGATGACGTTGAAGAACACGGTCGCCACGGCCGCGCCCTGCACTACCTGCACCAGGCGTCCCGGGGTGAAGTCCGCGAGCAGTGCCCCGAAAACCAGCGAGCTGACGATCATGCCCACCAGCAGCATGACGTACATCAGGCCGACCACTTTCGGATGCGATTCGACCGGCGTGATGTCGGTCGCCAGCGCCAGGCCCACGGTCTGCACCATGTGCACGCCAGCGCCGACCAGCAGGAAGGCAAGGCCTGCCGCGAGTCGACCCAGCCAGATCGGCGCATCCGCCGCCTGTCCTGCGCCGGCCAGCACCAGCAGGGCGAACGGCATGATGGCGAAGCCGCCGAACTGCAGCAGGGTGCCTTGCCAGATGAAGGGCACGCGGCGCCAGCCCAGCGCCGAGCGGTGGGTGTCCGAGCGATAGCCGATCAGCGCGCGCAACGGTGCGAAGACCAGCGGCAGCGCGACCATGATGCCGACCAGGGCAGCCGGCACATCGAGTTCGACGATCATCACCCGGTTCAGGGTGCCTACCAGCAGCACCATGGCCATGCCCACCGACACCTGGAACAGCGACAGCCGCAACAGGCGGCTCAGCGGTACATCGGCTGTGGCGACATCCGCGAACGGCAGGTAGCGGGGGCCGTACGCCACCCATGCGTCGACTACGCGTTTCCCGAGAGCATTCACGGAATGCCGGTTCCGATCAAAAGAAGCGGGGACCGGAACGCACCGTCCCCGGTCCCCTTACAGTCCCCCGCCTGCAATGCCTTCGCCTTGCGACGATGGCAGCCTGGGAGCCACGCTGCCGGCTTGCTGAACCGGACGGCTCGCGACGGTTGGCCGGCCCTGCGTCATTTGCGTGCTGACCGGCATGGGTCGTTGCGAGACGCGCACTGCCGGGGTCGGCTGGCCCGCTTGATGGAGGTTCTTGCCAGGCACGGGCGTGGTCGTGGGCACGTTCCAATCTTCGTGCAGGATGTCGCTGGAGCCCTCGTGATAGCCGTACCCACCACCGCACGAATCGC
>JANOEA010000282.1:0-3555 GCA_031412975.1 Pseudomonadota bacterium
TCGCCGACGTAGTCCTCGGCGCGCGTTCCGACCAGCGAGTTCGCTGCCGACACCGCTCCCACGCAGCCCACACTGCCGGAGCAATGGGTGACCGCGCCGGCATCGACCGCCGCGGGGCCATCCCAGGTCGGCGTCTGGACCACGTAGTCGCCGTTCGGCAGCACGGTGATGCCGGACTCGCCGCTGGTAGTGCCGACCCGGTCGCCGGGGCTTGCGCCGACCAGCGAGTTCGCGGCCGAGATCTCCCCGTTCAGTCCCACGTTGCCGTCGATCCAGGTCACCGACCCGGCGCCGGATGCGAAGTTCGTCGAGCGCACGACTACGTTCGACCCGCCCACGATCCTGATGCCGGAACCGCCGACGGTCTCGCTGTTTCCCAGCTGGTCGTTGGCGGATGCGCCGGTCACGCGACTGAGCAACGAGCCATCGGGCCGGTAGATCCATACCGCGCCCACGTTGACCGTGCCGTCCTCGCGATCGAAGACCGGATCGACCACCACCAGGTTGCCGTTCGGCAGCCAGCGCACCGCGGCGCCGAAGCGCTCGCTGCCGGGCGGGCCGGGGATGGTCTGCGGCTGGGCGGCGGCGAGGCCGGGCGCCAGCAACAGGAGGATGGCGAGCGTTCGATGCATGATGGCGGCTCCGGTGTGATCGATCTGACGGCGCGATGCGCGGCGCGGGTTGCGCCTCATTCGAAGCCGTTGGCGAACAAATCGACGGCCTGGTACTCGATGCAGGCCGACAACTCGCTGGTGTTGCCACCGTCGGGTCCGCCGCAGGGCATTTCAGATCACTCCATCGGGATGTCCTAGGTTGAAACGGGAAACTCCCTCGGCTCGGCTCATGCGCTGTTGCGCGACACTTTCCCGTGTGTCGCATGGAAGCGTTCGCCGACGGCTTCGAATGATCCGCCGCCCCGCGGCCTACCAGTACGCCGATGCGATGATGAAGGCGCGCGCAAAGTAATGCGGCGCGACTCGCGCCGCGCGGCGCGACACCATCGGATGCCGGAACGCGGTGTGCACCGGATCGCAGCCGGTGCGGTTGCGAACCGGCATGGCGTCACATCATTCGAAGCCGTTGACGAAGATCGGGGTGTCGGCCAGCCGCAGCAGCATGACCCGGTTGTTCGCCGCCTGGCCGACGGCGAGCGTGGCGGTCAGCACGTGGTACTCGACGTTCGCGGTGAAGTTGCCGTTGCTTTCGGCACTGCCGAGCACACTGTTCACCGCGTTGACCACGCCATTCGTGCCGCCCGTGCCGCGCGCGAGCGTGACCGCGCCGCGCAGGAGGGTGACCACCGCGTATTGCGAGGGCACGAAGTAGTTGCCGTCGGGCAATCCGACCGCCCCCGGGCCGACCAGGCTCAGATCGGTCCGGCCCACGCGGTCGTCGGTGCGCCCGCCGATCAGCGAGTTCGCCGCGCTGATGGTGCCGATGGTGCCGCCTGTACCGTTGCCCCAGGTGATCGCGCCGACGCGGGTGCGCGTGGCGTCGTTCCAGTCCCAGCTGGTCACCACGTAGTGGCCGTTGGCGAGTGCGGTCATCCGGCTGCCGACATTGTCGTTGAAGCGGGTGCCCACCAGGGAATTGGCCGGCGACAACAGCGCGCTGGTCGGTCCCGTGCCATCGCACCAGGTCACCGCACCGAGGCTGCCGAAGCCGCTCTGGCTGTTCGTGCTGCGAACCACGTAATGTCCGTTGGTCAGTGGCAGCGCGCCGCCGACACCGGCGCCGGCGGCTGCGCCGATCAGCGAGTTGGCCGGACCGATCACGCCGACGGTGCCGGTCCCACCGTTGCCCCAGGTCGCGGCTCCCGCATTCGCGCTCGCGCCGTTGTCCCAGCCATTGGAATTCACGACGTAGTGGCCGTTGGTCAGCGCGACTACTCCGCTGCGACCCGGCACAAGCGAACTGCTGCCGACCCGGTCGAACGCCGTACTACCGACCAGCGCGTTGGCGGCGCTGATCTCGCCGGTGACGCCGACGTCGCGATGGCCCCAGACCGCGGCCCCGGCGTCGACGATGGTGCCATTGTCCCAGCCTTCCGCCGTGTACACATAGTTGCCGTTGGCGAGCACGGTGATGCGGCTGAGCGCGCCGCCCTCGATGTCGAATGAGCGTGTCCCGACCAGCGAGTTGGCAGGCGTGATGGTGCCACTGATGCCGATGCCCGCCGCGCCGTAGGTGAGCGCGCCGACGTCGTTCACGCCGTTGCGATCCCACGCCCGGCTCAACACCAGATAGGCCCCGTTGGGCAGTCCGACGACGCCGCCGTTGCCGACCAGCTCGTTCGGCGCCGATCCCACGAGGCTGCCGGCCGCTGCAATCACGCCGGTCGTCGGTCCGCTGCCAGACACCCAGCGCACCAGGCCGCGCGACTGGTCGAAGTTCCGGCTCGAGACGACGAAGTGGCCGTCGGCCAGCGCGGTCACCGTCTCGCCGAGTTGGTCCCCGACCGCACTGCCGACCAACGCGATCGCCGGACCGACCACGCCTGCCGCGCTGGCGTCGCCACGACGCCAGGTCACCGCACCGAGGTTGGCGCGATTGCCCGCGACATCGTCCCAGCTCGGCATGCCGACCGCGTAGTGCCCCAGCGCTAGCGGGGTGATCGTCGTCGGCATGGATGTGCCTGCGCCGAAGGTGTTGTCGGTGGTCAGTGAATTCGCCGCGGTCACCGGACCGACCTCGGGGTTTGTCGCGCTGCGCCAGGTGACCGCGCCGGCGTTGACCAGCAGATCGAGACCTGCCAATCGATCCCAGCGCGTGCTGACCACCACGTAGCTGCCGTTGGTCAGCACCACCAGCGTGTCGCCGACGTAGTCCTCCGTGCGCGAGCCGACCAGCGAGTTGGCCGCCGACACCACGCCGACCACGCCGGTGCCGCCGGAGCCATGGGTAACGGCGCCCGCGTCGACCGCACCCGGGGCGTCCCAGTTCGGGCTCTGCACCACATAGTCGCCATTCGGCAGCACCGTGATGCCGGCATCGCCACCGATCGTGCCGACACGATCCGCCGGGCTGCTGCCGACCAGCGAGTTGGCGGCCGAGATCGTGCCGTTCAAGCCGAGCGTGCCGTCGATGAAGGTCACCGCTCCCAGCCCGCCGCCGAACTCGCGCGAGCGCACGACGAGGTTGCTGCCGCCGACCACCGCGATCCCGTTCGGATTGACGACCTCGCCCTCGCCCAGCCGGTCGTTGGCGGCCGCGCCGGTCACGCGACTGAGCAGCGAGCCGTCGGGTCGGTAGATCCACACCGCGCCGACGTTGGCCGCGCCGTCCTCGCGATCGAAGGCGTTATCGACCACCACCAGGTTGCCGTTCGGCAGCCAGCGCACCGCGGCGCCGAAGCGCTCGCTGCCGGGCGGGCCGGGGATGGTCTGCGGTTGGGCGGCGGCGAGGCCGGGCGCCAGCAACAGGAGGATGGCGAGCGTTCGATGCATGATGGCGGCTCCGGTGTGATCGATCTGATGGCGCGATGCGCGGCGCGGGTTGCGCCTCATTCGAAGCCGTTGGTGAACAAATCGACGGCCTGGTACTCGATGCAGGCCG
>JANOEA010000283.1:0-9153 GCA_031412975.1 Pseudomonadota bacterium
CGGCTCCGCCGTCACTTATGCCGCGAGATTCGTGTTGTGGTTCGTGCCAATGGTGCGGAATGGTCCGAACTCTCTTCCCATGCTTTGTTCTTCGGTGCTTGCCCGCCTGATCGAATGGTCGGTACGCAACGTGTTCGTGGTGGTGGTCCTGTCGCTGGCGCTCACCGTCGCGGGCATCTACGCGGTGCGCCAAACCCCGCTGGACGCCCTGCCGGACCTGTCGGACGTGCAGGTGATCGTGTTCACCGAAGTGCCGGGCCAGGCCCCGCAGGTAGTCGAGGACCAGGTCACCTATCCGTTGACGACCGCGATGCTGGCGGTGCCGAAGTCCAAGGTTGTACGCGGTTTCTCGTTCTTCGGCGCCTCGTTCGTCTACGTGATCTTCGAGGACGGTACCGACATCTACTGGGCCCGCTCGCGGGTGCTCGAGTATCTGAACTTCGCGTCCCAGCGCATGCCCACGGGCGTGACGCCGACGCTGGGTCCAGACGCCACCAGCGTCGGCTGGGTTTATCAATACGTGTTGGAGGGTACTCAGCGCTCGCTCGATGAACTACGCGCGATCCAGGACTGGTACGTGCGCTATCAGCTCACCAAGGCGCCGGGGGTGGCCGAGGTCGCCAGCGTCGGAGGCTTCGTGCGCCAATACTCGGTCACCGTCGATCCCGGTCGCTTGCGGCAGTACGGGATCGGCCTCGATCGTGTGATGAAGGTAATAGAGACCAGCAACCGCGATGTCGGCGGCCGCCTGATCGAGATGTCGGAGACCGAGTACATGGTCCGCGGGCGCGGCTACCTGCGAGGCATCGATGACATCGAGCAACTGGTGCTGAAGTCCGAGGGTGGCACGCCGGTGCTGATCGGCGATGTCGCGCGGGTGGAACTGGTGCCGGATGAGCGCCGCGGCGTGGCCGAACTCAATGGCGAGGGCGAGGTCGTAGGCGGCATCGCGGTGGCGCGCTATGGCGAAAACGCACTGACGGTCATCGAGGGCCTGAAGCAGAGGATCGCCGACATCGGTGCCGGGCTGCCGGAAGGTGTCCAGCTGAAGGCGGTCTACGACCGCTCCGACCTGATCTACCGGGCTATCGCGACCCTGCGCTGGACCCTGTTCGAAGAGAGCCTGATCGTCGCCCTGGTCTGCATCGTGTTCCTGTTCCACGCGCGCAGTGCGCTGGTTGCAATCGTGATGCTGCCGGTCGGCGTGCTGATCGCCTTCCTGGCGATGCGCCTTTTGGGAATGAATTCGAACATCATGAGCCTGGGCGGGATCGCCATCGCCATCGGCGCGATGATCGACGCGGCGATCGTGATGATCGAGAACGCGCACAAACACATCGAACGCGACGACGGCAGCACGCCGCGGATCCAGCTCATCATCGATGCCTGCCGCGAGGTGGGGCCTCCCCTGTTCTTCAGCCTGCTGATCATCACGGTGTCGTTTCTTCCTGTATTCGTCCTCGAGGCGCAGGAAGGTCGACTGTTTCACCCGCTCGCCTTCACCAAGACCTTTGCCATGGCCGGCGCCGCACTGCTGTCGGTAACCCTGGTGCCGGTGCTGATGCTGCTGTTCGTCCGCGGCAAGATCCTGCCCGAAGCGAAGAACCCGGTGAACCGGCTGTTGATCGCACTCTATCGACCGGTGATCGCGGTGGTGCTGCGGCACAAGGCCGCGACCCTGCTCACGGCCCTCGTGGTCCTGCTGGCCACTGCCTGGCCGGCGTCGCAGCTTGGCAGCGAGTTCATGCCGACGCTCAATGAAGGCACGCTGCTGTACATGCCGGCCTCGCTGCCTGGGATGTCGGTGACCAAGGCGGCCGAATTGCTGCAACAGCAGGACCGCATCATCAAATCCTTTCCGGAAGTGGAGTCGGTGTTCGGCAAGGCGGGGAGGGCGCTGACCGCTACCGATCCGGCGCCGCTCGAAATGTTCGAAACGGTGATCAACCTCAAGCCCGAAACGCAGTGGCGCGACGGCATGACCACCGACAAGCTGATCGCCGAGATGGACCAGGCGCTGCAGTTTCCGGGTGTGGCCAACTCGTGGACCATGCCGATCAAGGCCCGTACCGACATGCTCGCCACCGGTATCCGCACGCCGATCGGCATCAAGGTCTTCGGTACCGATCTGGTCGAGATGGAACGTCTGGCCAAAGAGATCGAGGCATCGGTGCGGACGGTGCCCGGCACCACCAGCGCCTATGCCGAACGCCTCACCGGCGGCTTCTACCTCGACATCGAGCCCGACTTGCGGCGTCTCGGTCGATACAACCTCGGTGTCGGCGACGTGCAGGACGTGATCGCCGCCGCGCTGGGCGGCGAGATGGTCACCACGACGGTCGAGGGCCGCGAGCGTTTCGGCGTGATCGTGCGCTACCCCAGGGAACTGCGTGACAGTCCCGAGGCGATCGCCGAACAGGTACTCGTCACCACCATGGATGGGGCGCAGATTCCGCTTGGCGAACTGGCACGCATATCGGTGCGCAAGGGCGCGCCATCGATCCGCACCGAGAACGCGCTGCTCTCAGCCTACATCTACGTCGACACCCGCGAGTCCGATCTCGGCGCATACGTGCGTGCCGCGCAGCAGGCCGTCACCCGCGACGTGCGCTTTCCGTCGGGCTACTACGCGACCTGGAGCGGCCAATACGAGTACATGCAGCGCGCCATCGCCAAGATGAAGATCGTCGTGCCGCTGACCCTGGCGCTCATCTTCATGCTGTTGTACCTGAACTTCCGCCGGGTCACAGAGTCGCTGATCGTGATGCTTTCGGTACCGTTCGCCCTGGTCGGCGGCGTGTGGCTGATGTGGGCGCTGGACTACAACCTGAGCGTAGCGGTCGCGGTGGGCTTCATCGCGCTCGCCGGTGTCGCCGCCGAGACCGGCGTGGTCATGCTGATTTACCTCGATCACGCGCTCGAAGCGCGGGCGAAGCTGCGACGCGAGCGCGGCGAAGCGCTGACGCTGGCCGACCTCACCGACGCCATCGTCGAAGGCGCGGTGGAGCGCGTGCGCCCGAAGATGATGACCGTGGTGGCGATCATGGCTGGCCTGCTGCCGATCATGTGGAGCACCGGCACCGGCTCGGAGGTGATGCGCCGCATCGCCGCGCCGATGGTGGGCGGGATGGTGTCTTCGACCGTGCTGACCCTCGCCGTGATTCCGGCGATCTATGCCCTGGTCAAGCGGCGAGCGTTGACATCAAGATGAGTCGCAGCCGGCCGGCTGACCGCGCCGGGGGAACTGGTCAGCCTGTCCGCATGGAACGGTAGAGTGCGAGCATGCCGAACAGCGCACGACCGCAGACACTGCGGGCGCACCGGCCGGCTCATCGCTCGGGGGCCGACCCGTGTCGACTGAAGGGCACGACACTGCCGTCCTCGGCGACCAGTTCGACCGTGTAGGGCTCCACGCGGCCGTCGGGCGCTTCCATACCCGGCGAGCCGATCGGCATGCCCGGAAGGACGAGGCCACGTGCGCGTGGCCGCTCGTCGAGAAGACGCGCGACGTCTTCCGCGGGAACGTGGCCCTCGACCAGATAGCCGCCCACTTCCGCCGTGTGGCACGACCCCTTGCCTGGCGGCACACCGAGTCGTGACTTCACCGGGTGCAGATCGACGCTGTCGCGCACCTCGACCGGAAAGCCGGCCTGCCGCATGTGATCGACCCATGCCGTACAGCAGCCGCAGGTTGGCGTTTTGTGCACCACCACCAACGGCCGCTGTGCGGCGGGGGCGCTCGCTGGGAGCGTTGCGTCGGGCACGTTGGCCTGTGCCGATGAAGCTTCCGGCGCTCGCGCGCGCACGCAGTGGCCGCAAGCACAGTACAAAGCGCGACGAGTACCAGCCGAGGTGCCGCCATGATCGGGGCGCGGCTCATCGCTGCGCCCTCGACGACCAGTGCAGGTGCACGATCTTCCAGCCTTGCGCAGTCTTGCTCAGCACTGCGGTTTCGGTCGAGGAGATCATCAGCATCTTGTCGTCCCTTGTGGCATGGATTTCGCTCTCGCTGCCCACCCAGACCAGGTCGCCCGACGCGTGCGCAGTGCGTCGCTTCAGGCCCACGTGCGCCGCCTTGAGGAACTCCGCGTCATGCTTCGCATGGCCACCGAGATACTCATCCCGCGTGCGCTCCGCACTGCCGCTTTCGAGAATCAGGACCGCAGGGTCCAGTTCGGCGGCGACCGCGTCGAGGTCTGCGGCGCTGAGCGCAGCCGAAAAGCGCTCGAGCACCGCCACCGCCTCGGTGGCGGCAGGGGCGATACTCAGCTCGGCGCCAGCCGTTTCGCGTCCGGCCTGTACCTTCGATGCTTCGTGCTTCTCGTCGCCGTGCGCCCAGACGGAGGCTGCAGCGAGCAGCAGCGCGAGCGCGAGGGAGGTCAGTCGAAAAGTCATGGGGAAATCTCCAGGTTTAGCCGGGGCGGGCCACCCCGGGCGGTAGATGAATCAGTGGCTATGGTCGCCATCGCCATGGTCATCCGCTTCCGGCAGGGCCATGGGATCGTCGACCGGTTCGAAGGAAGAGCGTGCCGCGCGCGCCGGTTGCGGATCATGACCGGCATGCGGATCGCCGCCGCCGACATCCGTCTCGCCGCCGCCGTGGTCGTGACCGGGGCTGGCCGCGACCTGCGCGCTGTATTGCGCAGCCGTCATCGTCGGGAACTGCTGCATGAAGGCGACCATGCCCCACAGATAGCGATCGTCCATGCTCTTGCCCCAGGCTGGCATGCCCGAGGCCTTGATGCCGTGTTTGAGTGCCCAGAAGGATTGGCGGGGCTCGACCTGCCCGAGCGCGTCCCACCGTGGCGGACGCGGGTACAGGCCGATGCTGAGCTCCGTCTCCTGGGCATCGGGGCTGAGATGACAGGTCACGCACATGGCGCTGTAGTTGCCGGCGCCGCTGCGGATCAACTCCGGATCCGACAGGTCTGGCACCGCTATGTCGGCGGAGTGCCTCGCCAACGAACGCGTGCGCACGAGTTCCAGCACCTGGTGGGTCGCCGCCCAATGCGGATCGTCGGCGCCAACGTCGTAAATCCCGCTCCAGATCAACGCACTCGCGCCTGCCACACCCACGACGAACAGGGCGATCAGGGTCTTCAGTAGCTTCATGGCAAGTTGCTCAGCCGTGTTTCATGCCGGAATGGTCGGTGGGCTTGGCCCTCATCTCCGCGGGCGGTCCGGGCGGCGGTCCGCGCCGCGTCGGCGAACCGAAGCCCGGATCTGCGCTAACACGGCTCGCGACGGTGCCTTTGGGGTTTGGATACCAGCCCGGATCGCGGAAGTCGCCAGACGCGAGGTCGTCGCGCACCTTGATCACGGTGAACATGCCGCCCATCTCCAAATTGCCGAACGGACCCTTGCCCATCATCATCGGCAGGGTGTTCTCGGGTCCGGTCATGTGGCCGGAATCGGTGTGTTCCTGGTGCTCGGCCATGCCGCCCTGGCCCATCGCCATGTAGCCGGGCAGCAGTTTGCGGATCTCTGCTTCAACGCCGGATTGATCGACGCCGAGCGTGTTCGGAATTTCGTGCCCCATCGCATTCATCGTGTGGTGGGACATGTGGCAGTGGAAGGCCCAATCGCCCGCCACGGCAACGAACTCCAGGTCGCGGGTCTGGCCGACGCCGACGATCTCGGTCACCTCCGAGCGCCATTGCGACATGGGCCAGCGGCCCCCATCGCCGCCGGTGACAAGGAACTTCGGTCCGTGCATGTGGATCGGGTGGTTCCACATCGACAGGTTGCCGATGCGGATGCGCACGCGCTCGCCACTGCGCGCGACCAACGGCTCGATCGCCGGAAACACCTTGCTGTTCATCGTCCACAGATCGAAGTCCTGCATGACCGAGGGGTCGGGCCGGTAGGTGCCCGGATGCAGTGCCCAGTTGTGCAGCAGGATCACGTAATCGCGGTCGATTCGCTGCGCTTCGCCATCCCTCGGGTGGATGATGAACATGCCCATCATGCCGACCGCGATTTGCACCATCTCGTCGGCGTGCGGGTGATACATGTGGGTGCCGTGCTGGCGCAGGGTGAACTCGTAGACGTAGGTTTCGCCGGGCTTGATGTGTGGCTGCGAGAGTCCACCCACGCCATCCATGCCGCTGGGCAACAGGATGCCGTGCCAATGGATGGTGGTGTGTTCGGGCAGCCGATTGGTGACGAAGATACGAACCCGATCGCCTTCGACCGCCTCGATCGTTGGCCCCGGCGTGGTGCCGTTGTAGCCCCAGCACTTGGCGCGACTGCCCGGCGCGAATTCATGTTCGATCTCTTCGGCGACGAGATGGAATTCCTTGACGCCGTCGACCATGCGGTGCGGCAAGCTCCATCCATTGAGGGTGCGGACCGGCGTGTAGCGGCCGCCGGCGCCTGCCGGTCGGTTCGGCGACAGGTCGCCTGTCGTGGCGCTGGGCTGCGCAGTGTCGGCTGCTGCTTGCGGTGTCGCAGCGACGTGGTCGCCGTGGCTTTGCCCGAACGCGCGCTGCGCGATCAAGGCGAAGGGCGCCAGCGCGCCTGCGCCGGCCCAGCGGAACCAGCGACGTCGTGAGGGATTCATGGGCTATCTCCGTGTTCGTGGTTGCCGTGCTCGTCGGGCTTGCGTTTGCTGCTGGGTACCGGCCGCGCTGGCGTGGCGTCGGGCGTGGGCTTGGCGTGGCCGGCATGCGGGTCGGTGACGCGGTCGTCGCGCGGCGTTGCTTTTGGCGCCGGCGGCATGGCGTGGCCCGCATGCGGATCGGGGTTGTCGGCGCTGTCGGGTTCCGTGGCGGCACCGTGTTCCGAATGATCCATCGCAGCATCGTGCCCAGAGTGGTCCATCGGAGCGTCGTGCCCTGAATGATCCATCGCGCCATCGTGCCCGGAGTGATCCATTGGCTCGCCGTGTCCAGAGTGATCCATTGCACTGCCGTGTCCCGCATGGTCCGTTGCCGCACTCCCCGTTGGCGCGAGGATCGACTCCACACCGAGCGTTGGTTCGGCGGATGCATCGTCGTCGGGCAACTTGCCGCCGACGATGCCGCGCAGTTCCGCGCGGGCGGTCCAGTAGTCGCCAACGGCTTCGAGGTACTCCTGATAGGCGTCGTACTCCTGCTGGCGGGCCGTGATCAACTCGAACACGCCCTGCAGCATGAAGTTCACCCGCTCCTGGGTGCGCGCGACGATCGCCTCGCGGCGCGGCACCAGCGCCGTGCGATAGCGCTCCGCGATATCGCGGGCCGTCGCTTCGCGCGCGATCGCAAGTTCCGCGGCATTTCGCACCGACAGCAGCAGTCCGTCGAGGCGGGCACGGGCATCGAGCAGTCCCGCCTCTGCGCGAGCGATGCTCGACTGGCCCTGGTTGAAAATCGGCAGCTCCAGCGACAGCGATGGACCGCGCAATACGCCGCCGTCGGGCTCGCTCTCCCGCTCGTAGCCTGCTTCCACCGAACCCAGCCAGCGCCATCGGCGGGTCACGCCGAGGGTGTCTTCATGCAGCGTGACTGCGGTGCGCGCGGCCGCCAGGTCGAGCCGTTGTTCGAGCGCCAGCGGGACCAGCGCTTCGACCGTGTAGCGGCTATCCGACGGTGCGGACAGCTGCGAGGGCAGGGTCCATGCCGCGTTACTCGGCAGTCCAATCAGGGTCGCCAGTTCGGCACGTGCACGCACCGACGAGGCGCCAGCGCGCACTGCCGCTATGCGCGCCATCGCGGCGGCGGCGTACTCCTGCTCCAACTGCAGGCGCGAGATGTTGCCGGCATCGAAGTAACGCTGCGCGAGCGCGGCGGATCCCTCCGCAGACCGCGCCACCACATCGCGCATCGCCGATACCTGTTGCGCACCCACCGCTGCATACCACGCAATCTCTACTGCCGTGGCCAGGTCCGACAGTTCCGACGCCACCAATTGCTGCAAGCGCTGCAGCTCGCCGCTTGCGAAGCGCTCGCGCGCGGACCACAGCAGCAGGTCGGAGAAGTGCCACGACAGGCTGCGGGTGATCTGGGTGCCGTCGCCGGGACTTGCGCTGAGTCGCGCGAAGCCGAACTGCGGATTGGAAAGACGCCGCGCCTGCTCGAGCTCGGCACGCCCCAAACCCAGGCGTGCGTACTTCTCTCGGACCTGCGGGTTGTATGCAAAGGCGAGCAGTACGGCCTGCGCGGTGGTCACCGGTTCGGCGGGGATCGGCGCCCGCTGGGGCAGGGCATTCGCGTCGAAGCTTGGCGCCGCATCGCGGCGCGCCTGGATCAACGCGCTGGTTTCGGCATAGCCGCGCTCAGGCGGCAAGCTGGCACAACCGGAAAGCGCCAGCAGCATCGCCAGTGCTGTGGCAGATCGGGATTCGCGGGACATGGGAAACGGTTCCTAACGATGGGACCGCGCGTGCCGCAGGCACGCGGATGGATCGATGGATACGCCGCGGCCGCAAAAGGGCCACGCGATGGGCGCGGGCAGACGTTTCAGGCCGCCGGAGGGCGGTAGGGAGGGCTGCCACGAACGATCGTGGCATGTGTCGATTGCAACACAGTGGGCGTCGCGTCGGGATGTTCGGGGCGGTTCACCGACGCGAATGCTGGCAGCCCCAGCGGCAGTCCACAGCCGCACTGGCACTCGGTTTGGTTGCAGCAGGATCCGGCATCGCGTGGGGTGTCGACGCGATCAGCGCCATCGGCGTGGCCCGGACACGGATGTTCTACGAGGCGACTGTCGTGGTGGTCGCGAGGATTTCGCGAGTCCGAGGTCTCGGCGAATGGTCGGGGCTGTGAGGTCGTCGCGTGGTCGCTGCCCGTGCCGGCATACGCTATCGATTCGATCGAGCGCGGTGCGGCCAGTCCATGCAGGATCAGACTCAGCAGAAGCAGGACTTTGAAGGTTCGGCACAGCATGACCCGTCTAGATTGCGGCCCGTACCGGCAACTTGCAACCCGGCACGCGGCATTTGCTGGCGTAAAGGAACTGGCGCAGGTCGGGTTTCTCTGTATACGCAAGCTTGGTGCGGGACTTTCGGACTCGATGTCGTCCACGTGTTACTTGACATAATATACATTAGACGCATACCCAGATGATCGGGGGCGGACTACTCCGTGGCGCGGACCACGGCGACCGTGCTGTTCCCGCCGCCACTGGGCTGCGTGAACACCATCAGCGCGACATCGTCGATCACTGCCACTCTCG
>JANOEA010000284.1:0-2774 GCA_031412975.1 Pseudomonadota bacterium
TCGCTGAAGGCGCGGAGCGGCCTCGCCGATGTTCTGCTGAGCGTTGGCCGGCACCCGGAAGCCATTGAGACGCTCGACTGGATTCTCAAGAATTCGCCGCACGACGTGGCGGCGAAAATTCGGCGCGGCGTCGCGTTTGCAGCGCTACGACGCTTTCCCGAGGCACGGGAAGCCTTCGCTGCCGCACGCGCTCACGATCTTTCTGCGGTGGAGAGCTACCTCCAGAAAATCGCCCCGGGAAACAGCATTGAAGCCATGCTGTCGTCGGCACCGAAGCGCCCAGGTCGATGTCGATGTTCTGCAGCGCGTTGGTGGTGCTGCGCCATGGGCGGTCGACCGGCGTTTCGCGGATGTTAAGCGCCGGATAGCCCACGGCCGCAGAGGTGGACGTGATGCTCAGCAGGTTTTGAATGCCGTAGTGCAGTCGTGCGGGCATGGCGACCTCAGGCGGTGAATGTGGTCACGGCGGCACCACCGCCGATGGCGGTGGCGTCAAAAGTGCTTTGCAGAAGGCCCTGAAGCAGGTACGCGTTTTTCGCGTAGGCCTGCAGTTTGTAGACCTGGCCGGCGGTGAGCCCGCCGATGATGGTGCTGGCGCGGCCCGTGGTGGCGCTGTAGTCGCCCAAGATCAGGCCCATGATCTGGCCGTTGGTGTTGTGGGTGATCACGAACCACAGCTCCTGCCAGTTTTCTACCGGCGGAATCGCGTCGACACTCGCGCGGCCGCCGGCTAGTGCAGTGATGCGCAGACCCGTCGGCGCGGCCGGCGGGGTTTGGCTGTAGTCCGGCTCGTACGCTTCGGTGATGTCGCCTGGGAGCGTGCCAGGCGTGTAGTCATCAACATCGGCGAACTCAATCGCTTCGAAGTCGATCCCCAGCCGGCCGTGCCGCTGGGATCGCAGTACCCCGTTGAACACCCCGCCGGTCAAAGCGACGGTGAACTTGGGATTGGCCAGCGTGATCGAGTATCCCAGCACCGGCCGCTGCAGGTACAGCTTGCCGCGCGCACGCCGGGGCTTGAGCGCACGCACTTGTAGGTAGCACAGCAGGCGGTCGGCGGCTTCGTGATCGCGCAGGTAGGGGCAGTCGCGCCGCTGCACGCCGATACCGCTGGCGCCGAACACGTCGCGTTTGATGGTGTGCAGCAGTTCCTCCGGCTGCACCGACGACGGCCGATAGGCGAGCTCCACCGTCTTGACCAGATTTTGCCGCGTCATGGAATCGACCTCGATCAGGTCGCCCGCCGCTTCATCGTAGGTACCAGCGGTCAGTGTCGGTTCGCGGTCCTGCGTGATGGTGTACTCGCCGAACGCATCGGTGGCGATGCTGCCGCGTGCGATGTAGAGCAGGTCTTCGATGATCGCGCGGCGCTTGCGCACACCACGTGCGCCGTGGTCGCAGTCGATCAGCATGCGGTTGTCGCTGGCATAGGTCGCCGCGGATGCGAACGACGATGTCTCCACCCCAAGAGCCGCGCCTTCGATGATGCGCTGAATCTCATCGACCACGTTGCGGCTGCGGTAGCCGAACACGTCGGCGTCGATGGTGTACAGCGCGCCGCCGGGGTCGCGCTGTTCGCGGGTGAACCGCACCATAAGCAACGGCACCGCAGGCTGGTCGATGGACCAGTTGTCGAAGGTGAGGTTGGTGCCGGTGACGCCTGCGGTACTGGTAGTGATTCGGCAACGCAGATCGTTGGTAGCACCGCCGCGGCGGATCAGTAGCCGCGCGGGGCTGCCGGGGCGAACCAACGAACCATTCCCAGTGATCGGAAACCCGGTAGTTGTGTCGGCAATCCACGCTGCGCCCGTGCCCGTGCAGGTAATGCGCCAAGGGGCATAAGTGTTGCGGCGCTGCTGCACTCCCACGCCGCGCCCGGACTGGAGAAAGATCGACCCGAAATTGACTACACCGCCGTCGCCGCTGACGTTGGCCGTGCCGCTGGCCAGCGTTGCGGTTCCGGTACCGCCGGCGGATGCGCTCCAGTCCGTGGCGCCCGTGCTGAAATCTCCAATCGTGGCAGGCACCTGCCCCGCCCCGTTGTCCATCACCTCGATGGTGTACTCCGTCTTGTTGATCAGCCGCCCATTGCGATAGAGGTTCAGCACGCGGGGCGGGATATTCACGCTGGCCGCGACCGTAGCGCTGCCGATGGTCTCGTTGACCGTGATCGTGGTGGTGCCGGATCCGAAGCTGCGCGCGGCTACCGTGTACTTGCCTTCGTTGGTGATTACCGTACGGCTGGCCGGGTCGAACACCCAGATGCTGTCGCCCACGTTCAGCAGCGCGGTGCGGTCGCCGCTGATGCCGAAGGTCTTGGCGCCGGTGTTGACCGCGGTGATGGCGAAAGACTGCCACTCGAGCTGGCACACGCCGTAGAGCCATTCGGGCTGGCGCAACGCGCCGTCCCACAAGGTTTGCAGCGCCAGTAGGCGACATGGCACCTTGACTGCCGTGCCCACGGGGAAAGCGATGGGCTGTCCGGCAATGGCCGGCGTGATCGCAGGATAGTCGGCGGTCTGGTATAGGGCGGTCGGGTAGGTCTCATCCAGCGCCGAGTCGTCTATCGACGACATCACCAGCACGATGGCGTCGCGTTCGATGCTGTCGCTCACGTAGCGATAGCGCCGCGCATTCGATGCCGTGAAGGTCGATCCGTTCGGCAGCTCGACGAAGGTCTCGACTTCGACCAGTGCGGTGAAGGTGAAGTTGTTGACCGATAGTGTAAATTGCAGCTGGCTGGCATCCGCGTTCGCAATGCGCACAGTAATCCG
>JANOEA010000285.1:0-5802 GCA_031412975.1 Pseudomonadota bacterium
CCGACGACGAGGACATCGACCTCGATGCGACGGAGCCGGCGATCGGCGAAGCCTGGGCCGCGGGGTTCCGCGCCGGCCGCGCATTACGCGATGAAGCCTGGGACCGGCTGTGCGACGACTGGGACGGACTCGCCGACGATCTCGACGCGATCGATTCGCTGTTCACCGGCCTCGACGAGGTAGACGAGCGCGATCCATTGCAGTTGCGCGACCGCTTCGAGCTGCTGGGCTCGATTCCCGAGCTGCTGCACGATCTCTACCAGGCGCGACCCTCGGCCGACCCGGTTCGCCGCGCGCAGCCCAAGGTCGGGCGCAACGATCCGTGCCCCTGTGGCAGCGGGATCAAATACAAGAAGTGCCATGGGGCGAACTGAGTGCGCGGCGCGGATCGCGCATGAGCGGGGCCTGGGGAGCCTCTGAACAAGTCCCGCACACCGCGTCGGAATTTGTTTCGCCCGAAAGCTAAGGAAGGCGTCGCCAGCCATGCTGGTTGCATGACCAGGACGCCTGACGCGGCCTGCGCGCGAAACAGACCCGGCCCGTCAGGGCCTGTTGCAACGCTATCATCGCCGCATGATCGCAGCTGAAAGCGCCGATTTCATCGAGATTTATCCCGCAGTCCTGGCGCCGGAGCTGTGCGCGCAGATCGTGGCGCAGTTCGACCGCAGCGGGCAGGCGGTGCGCGGCTCGACCGGCTCGGGCGTGGACACCACGCTCAAGGACAGTTGGGATATCGAAATCACCGGGCGTGCCGACTGGCGCGCCGCGCACGATGCGATCCAGCAGGCCGCGTTCGCCGGCCTCGGCGACTACGTGCGCAAGTACCGCTACACCCTGCTCGCGCCGCTGTCGATCGGCACGCGCGATCCCGCGGGCGGCGCAACCACGCGGCTGGACGCCGATTCGCTGGTCGCACTGCCGCCCGAACGTTACGGCGGCGTGCTGCAGTACGCATTCCGCCCGGGCAACATCAACCTGCAACGCTACGTCGCCGACCAGGGCGGGTATCCGTACTGGCACTGCGAGCATTACCCGAAAGCCGGCAGCGTCGATCCATTGCATCGCGTGCTGCTCTACACGATCTACCTCAACGACCGCTTCAGCGAAGGCGAGACCGAGTTCTTCTACCAGCAGCGCAAGATCGTGCCTCGCACGGGCGACCTGCTGATCGCGCCGGCCTTCTTCACCCACACCCACCGCGGCAACCGGCCGCGCGGTGGCGACAAGTACATCGCGACCTCGTGGATCCTGTTCAATCCGGCCGAGGCGCTGTTTCCTTCCGCGCGCTGATCGGCGTTCACACGGCAACTACGGCACTGGCAGGCCGCCGCGGCTGCAGCGCGATCGGCGTGCCCGATCGACCCCGCGCGCCGCACGAATCCGCGAATAATCGGCCAGCGCCGCATGGAGGATTGTGCAGGTTCCGAATCCGATCGGCGTGCGCGATAACGAGCGCTCCGGTTCGCGACCTGGAGCGCGGGGCTTTGAGTGCCTTTGGACTCTTGCAACGGGAACATCGGCAAATTGTGGGTCGAAGCATGCCGACGCTTCGCAAGATCCGCCGAAAGGAAGTTTGTACACGGCCATTGCGACCGCAACCTGTCGGGAAATCCACCGCATGGCCGGTTGGACTGGAGTTGAACCCAACAGTTGCAGTATATTTGCACGATCAGCAGAGGAGCAGCACCCATGGCAAATATCGGAGCACTGCTCAAGGACGAGATTTCGCGACTTTCCCGCCGGGAAATCCGCCGTCAGACCGGAGCGCTGCGCAAGGCCTCCACCACCTATCGACGCAACATCGCCGCACTCAAGCGGCAGATCGGCAAACTCGAACGGCAGGTCAAGCTGGTCGGCAGCCGCGCCGCGCGTGCACCGGCTGCGTCGGAAACGACGGCCGGCGAGCAGTCGCCCCGCTTCGTGGCCAAGGGTTTGCGCACGCTGCGCTCGCGCCTGGGCCTGTCGGCGGCACAGCTCGGCACGCTGGTTGGCGTGACAGGGCAGTCGATCTACAACTGGGAAGCCAAGAAGGCCACCCCGCGGCGCGAACAATTGCTGCAGCTTGCCGCGCTTCGCGGCGTCGGCAAGAAGGAAGCCGCCGCCCGCCTTGCACAGGTGACACCCGCAGCGGGCAAGAAGCCGCGCAAGGCGAAGGCAAAAGCTGCCACGGTCGCCAAGCCGAAGGCAAAAGCGAAGTCGGCGCGCAAGGCCGCCAAGCCAGCCAAAGCCTGAGCGAATTCCGCGCTGGCGTCGGCGAAAGCACCGGCTCCCGCGCGGGAGCCGTAGGGCGGGCCTTCGGCCCGCCGCCGCGTCGCCGCAACTGCGTCTCCAGTCAACGCCTCGAGCGGCTTCGGTGCGACCGCGACCTTCCTGCATTCGGATAACTCTCGGAGTGCGCCGCGATCGCCACCAGCACGGCGGTCAAGCGAGATCAACGCTGCACCGGAATCTCCGCGCTTGGCAGGCCCCATCAGGCGCAACGGCACGCGAGATGCTCGGTAGTGCCTTCAATTTCCTCTCGATCTAGACTAGGGACTGACAGCGCCGGCCGACGCCATGAATCCGATCGATGCAGTGGGTTTTGCCGCCGCCACCCTGACCACGGTGGCATTCGTGCCGCAGGCCGTGATGACCTGGCGCAAACGTCACGCGGACGGCGTCTCGCTGGGCATGTACGTGGTTTTCATCAGCGGCCTGTGCGGCTGGCTGGCTTACGGGATCCTGATCGGCAGCGCGCCGATCATCGCGAGCAATATCGTCACGCTGTTGCTGGCGGGATTCATCCTGGCCATGAAGCTGCGCTTCGGATGAAAGTCCACCCCGGCGAACCGGGGTGGACGGTGCTTGCAATTACCAGCCGCGGTATCCGCGATCACGGTAGCCGTGACCACGATAGCCGCGGTCGCGGTACACCACCGCACGCGGTGGCGCGTAGTAGCGCGGTGGTGCGTAGTAGCGCGGGGGCGCGTAGTAGCGTGGCGGCGCGTAGTAGCGCGGTGCGGGGCGGACCACCACGACCTCGCGGCCATAGCGCGGCGCGTCGTAGTAGCCGTAGCCGCGATCGTAGTAGCGATCGTCGTAGCGATCGTCGTAGCGATCGTTCAACGCGGCACCGGCGGCGAGCCCGAGCAGCAGGCCTCCGGCCAAATAGGCCCCGTCGTTGTCATAGCGATCGTAGCCGCGATAGTCATAACGTCCGTCTGCCATCGCGCTGGTCGACAGCGCGGCAAACAGGACGGCCAGGGTGATGGTGACGATCTTGCGCATGGTGCAGTCCTCGCAGTCGGCGGCGCAACCGGGTGGGCGCCGCTTGAGGAGCAGTCTAGGCTTTTCGACTGAACACCGGCCCAACGCTGCCGCGGCCGTAAAGCCGGCATTTATTCGCCGAAAAGCTCACCCTGCGGCGGTGGCGCATCGGGGTGCCTGAACCGGCTCGTGTCGAGCTCCAGCGTAGCGCGCGGCAGGTAGCCCAGGCGCTTGACCGCGACATCGAAACGACGCTGCAGGATCTGTGCGAACACGCCCTCGCCGCGCATCCGCGAACCGAAGCGCGGATCGTTGTCGGCGCCGCCGCGCATCTGGTTGAGCAGGCTCATCACATGCTGCTGCCGATCGGGCAGGTTGATCCCCAACCAGTCGCGGAACAGGTCCTTGACCTCATGCGGCAGGCGCACCAGCGTGTAGCTCGCACGCACCGCGCCGGCCTCGCGCGCGACTTCGAGGATTTCTTCCATGTCCTGGTCGGTCACCCGTGGAATTACCGGAGCGACGAACACGCCGACCGGCACGCCGGCCGCGGCAACCCGCCGGATCGCCTCGATGCGCCGATGCGGCGCGGTCGCGCGCGGCTCGAGCTTCGCGCTCAACCCGTTGTCGAGCGTGGTGACCGAGAAGAACACGTGCACCAGGTTTTTCGCCGCCATCGGCGCGAGCAGGTCGAGGTCGCGCTCGACCATCGCACCCTTGGTCACGATGGTCAGCGGGTGCTCGCATTCGGCGAGCACCTCGATGAGCTGTCGCGTGATGCGATGCCGACGCTCGATCGGCTGGTAGGGATCGGTGGCGGCGCCGAGGTTGATCGCACTCGCCACATAGCCCGGTCGACCGAGTTCGCGACGCAGCAGTTCCGCGGCATTGGTCTTCGCGAACAGCTTGGTCTCGAAGTCGAGGCCCGCGGACAGGTTCAGGTACGCATGCGTCGGACGCGCATAGCAGTACACGCAGCCGTGCTCGCAGCCGCGATAGGGATTGATCGATTGCTCGAACGGAATGTCGGGTGAGTCGTTGCGCGCGATGATGCTCTTGGCGCGCTCGAGCGTGACCTCGGTGACGGGCTTCGATGCCTCGTCGTCACGCTCCCAGCCATCATCGAACGACTCCTTGCGGGTCAGGTCGAAGCGGCTTTCGGGATTGGCTGCAGTGCCGCGGCCCTTCAGGTGGGCGATCACGCGCGGCGCGCCGACGAAGTCGCTGCCCGGTGCGCGGTGCGCCAGGCCCAGGCCAGCGGGAAATTTCGGGATGGAAGCCATCGCACTCCAATGGTTCTATGACGGGAAGTTTACGCACACTTTGCGGCGTAATCCATTGATTTCCCGTTGGTGCGCTGGCGCGCCTTTCACGGCGTCGGCATACCGCAAGGCTCGATGGCGCCCGCATGACCGGATTCCCGTCGACCCACCCCATCGGCGCGCACTGCGGCCCCTGCGGCGAACGCCAGGCCTGGCTGCTACCGATCACTTCGTGCACGACGATTCCGGGCGGCGCACCATGCTCGTGGCCGTGCAGATGCGGCGCGCCGGGCAGCAGCGCAGCGATTGCGTTTGCGAAGCCCCAAAAAAGTTGGCCCCGGCTCTTGGGGGGAAGAGCCGGGGCCGGGGGGTGGAAGCCAGCCGGGGGAGAGGCCGACTTCCGAAGTCACACTCAGGGGGAGTGAGTGGTGACTTGGGGGTCACGCTTGGGGGAGTTGCGACCCGTAGAGTTAGATGGGGCGGCTACCGGAAAGTTCAAACCCCCTATCCGAACCTGTTTAGCTGCGATTCAACTTCGGAGAATCAGCCCATGCCATGAAACGCGATCGACTTCGTAACATCATGCGGGCGACACGCTCAGTGCGCCTCGTCCCAGTTGGCACCGCGTCCGATATCGACTTCGAGCGGCACCGCGAGTTCCGCGGCACCCGACATCCGCACTCTCAAGCCCTGCGATATCTCTTCCACCACGTCGTCGCGCACTTCGAGGACCAGTTCGTCGTGCACCTGCAGGATCATCGCCGCGCGGTCGTGAAGCGGACGTAACCACGCATCCACCGCGATCATTGCGCGCTTGATGATGTCGGCCGCGGTGCCCTGCATCGGCGCATTGATCGCCGCACGTTCCGCACCCGCGCGCGCAGCCTGCGACTTGGCGCGGATCTCGGGCAGGTACAGCCGGCGACCGAACACGGTTTCAACGAAGCCGTCGCGCCGCGCCTTCTCGCGCACCGCATCCATGAAGCTGCGCACGCCGGCGAAGCGCGCGAAGTACAGGTCCATGTATTCCTGCGCCTCGTGGCGCGGGATGTCGAGCTGGCGCGACAATCCGTGCGCGCTCATGCCGTACATCAGCCCGAAGTTGATCGCCTTGGCCGCACGCCGCTGGTTGGCATCGACCGCGTCCGGCGATACGCCGAACACCTCGCCGGCCGTGGCGCGATGCACGTCGATGCCCTCGCGGAACGCGCGCGTGAGGCCCGGATCGGCCGACAGGTGGGCCATGATGCGCAGCTCGATCTGCGAATAGTCGGCCGCCACGATCGACCAGCCG
>JANOEA010000286.1:0-1500 GCA_031412975.1 Pseudomonadota bacterium
CGGATAGCCCATCTTGTCCATCACCGAATCGCAGGCGTCGATGCACGCGCCGCAGGCGATGCACTCGTACTGCAGGCCGTTGCGGATGTCGATCCCGGTCGGACACACCTGCACGCACACCGTGCAGTCGATGCAATCGCCAAGACCCAGCGCCTTGTAGTCGGCTTGCTTGCTGCGCGCGCCGCGCGGCTCGCCGCGCGCGGTGTCGTAGCTGATCACCAGCGTGTTGCGGTCGAACATCGCGCCCTGGAAGCGCGCATAGGGGCACATGTATTTGCACACTTGCTCGCGCAGGTAGCCCGCGTTGCCATAGGTCGCCGCACCGTAGAACAGCATCCAGAATCCTTCCCAGGGAGCGACATCGAAGGCCAGCACGCTGGCGCCCAGTTCGCGGATCGGGGTGAAGAAGCCGACGAAGGTGAACCCGGTCCACAGCGCGAACACGATCCACAGGAACTGCTTGCCGGCCTTGCGGCGGAACTTGTTCCAGCTCATCGGCGCTGCATCGAGCTTGATCCGCTGGTTGCGCGAACCCTCGGTCCAGCGCTCCATCCACATGAAGGTCTCGGTCCACACCGTTTGCGGGCAGGCGTAGCCGCACCACAAACGACCGGCGAGCGCGGTGAAGAAGAATAGCGCGAAGGCCGCCATCATCAGCAGCACCGACAGGTACACGAAGTCCTGCGGCCAGAAGGTCAGTCCGAAGATATGGAATTGGCGCGCCGGAAGGTCGAACAGCACCATCTGGCGACCGTTCCATTGCAGCCACGGGAACACGTAGTACATGCCGAGCAGCCAGAACACCGCGATCTTTCGCAGGCGCTGGAAGCGGCCATCGACATCGTGCGGGTAGATCTTCGCCGCCGACTCGTACATCTCGCCGCCGTCGGTCACGACCGACGTGGGCAGGGGCCTTGCCATTTGATTACTCCGGCGGCAGCGGCTGGTTGTAGCGGCTGCTCGGGCGCAACAGCACCCAGGTAAACAGGCTCGACGCTGCGGTACACAGCCAGAACATGAAGAAGCCCAGCGTGTAGCCGCCCTGCCGACTCAGTTGCAGGTTGGTCCAGGTGATCTGGTTGAGCTCCTCCGGATCGACCACCGCAAAGAACACGGTGGTCGCAACGCCCGCTGCGAAGAAACTCGGCCACAGGATCGCACCGACCCGTTGCGCCAGCGGGCGCGGCGGATGATCGAGCGGGTCCTCGGCGGTCGGACGATACGCGCCCGGGGGCGGATGATAGGAAGCCATGCCGGGTCGGCCGATCGGTCCGTTGCTCAGGGACTGGCGGTATCGGCTGGGGCACCGCTGGTGCGCGACTGCGCCAGCACCCATGCCGCCGCGAGCCGGGCGCGATCCTCCCCGATGATCGATTTCTGTGCCGGCATCACGCCGTTGCGGCCGTTGCGGATGCCTTCGCTGATGGTGGCCAGGTCGCCGCCGTAGAGCCAATTGCCATCGGTGAGGTTGGGCGCGCCCAATGCGGGATTGCCCTTGCC
>JANOEA010000287.1:0-11475 GCA_031412975.1 Pseudomonadota bacterium
TCTGCCAGCCGCCACCGGACTTCGGGTCGGCGGCCTGCAGCACAATGATTGAAAACGCGGCGCTGATAGCCGCGCCGGCGACGAGGACTGGTGCCGCGCGATACGCCCGGTGTGCAGGTGCTGCGACCGCTGACCGTGTTCGGCTACGACGACGCGCCGCACGGCCATGCCGAGATGCAGTTCGAGCAGGTGCGGGTGCCGGCGCACAATCTGCTGCTCGGTGAAGGGCGCGGTTTCGAGATCGCGCAGGGCCGCCTGGGCCCGGGCCGCATCCACCACTGCATGCGTCTGATCGGCCTCGCACAGCGCGCGCTGGAGGCGATGGTCGCGCGCGCGCAGCAGCGGATCGCGTTCGGCAAGCCGCTGGCCGCGCAGGGCATGGCGCAAGAGGCGATTGCGTTGAGCCGCTGTGAGCTCGAGCAGGCGCGCCTGCTCACGCTCAGCGCTGCCGCCCAGCTCGACCGGCTGGGCAACAAGGGCGCGCGCGATGCGATCGGCATGATCAAGATCGTGGCCCCGCGCATGGCCTGTGCGGTGATCGACCGCGCGATCCAGGTCTACGGCGGGTTGGGCCTGTCGCAGGACACCTTCCTCGCCCATGCCTATTCCGGCGCGCGCGCGCTGCGGCTGGCCGACGGTCCCGACGAGGTGCACATCGCGTCGCTGGCCAAGGGCATGACGCGGCCGCCACGCTGAGTCCCGGCCCACGACGAAAGCGCTGCCGATGACCGACCCGCTCGCCCTCGATACCGCGCGGCTCGAAGCGTGGATGCACGCGCACGTGCCCGGCTTCCACGGCCCGCTGACCGCGCACAAGTTCAAGGGCGGGCAGTCGAATCCGACCTATCGCATCGATGTGCCCGGCGGCACCTGGGTGCTGCGACGCAAGCCACCCGGCCAGCTGCTGGCCTCCGCGCATGCGGTGGATCGCGAGTTCCGCGTGTTGCGCGCATTGCATGGGGCGGGCGTTCCGGTGGCGGCGCCTTTCGCGCTGTGCACAGACGACACGGTGATCGGCTCGATGTTCTACGTGATGGCGTTTGTCGAGGGCCGCATCTTCTGGGATCCGGCGCTGCCCGATATCGCGCCAGCCGAGCGCGCGGCCTACTTCGAGGAAACCATTCGCGTGCTGGCCGCGATCCATCGCGTCGATCCCGCAGCAGTGGGCCTGGGCGACTACGGCAAGCCCGGCAACTATTTCGCACGCCAGATCGCGCGCTGGACCGACCAGTACCGGGCCAGCGAAACCGAACGCCTCGACGCGATGGAGCATCTGATCGAATGGCTGCCGGCAAACTGTCCGCCCGATGACGGCAGCGCGTGCCTGGTGCACGGCGATTTCCGCATCGACAATCTGATCTTCCATCCGTCGGAGCCGCGCATCCTCGCGGTGGTCGACTGGGAACTGTCGACGCTGGGCCATCCGTTGGCCGACCTCGCGTACTTCTGCATGGCACTGCGGCTGCCGCGCAACCCGGTGATTCCCGGTCTCGCGGGGATGGATCGCGAAGCCTTGTGCATTCCGTCGGAAGCCATGCTGCTGGCCGATTACGCGCGCTCGAGCGGCCGCCCCGACGTCGCGCACTGGCAGTTCTGCCTCGCGTTCAATTTTTTCCGGCTCGCGGCCATCGCGCAGGGTGTCCGCAAGCGTGCATTGCAGGGCAATGCGTCCAGCGAGCAGGCGCTGCGCGTAGGCCAAATGGCACGGCTGGTTGCCGATGCGGGCGTGGTTATGACGACCGGCACGCGGCAGCCGGGTGCCCCGGCTTGATATCCTCGATCCCCGACCTCTCCCGGACCACTGCCATGCGCCTGATCCGCAAGCTCACGTTCGCACTGCTCGCCGTCTCGATCGGCCTGGCCGGATGCAGCAAGAAGGATCCGGACCAGCCGCTGGCATTCGCGCCGGCCGACACCGTGTTCCTCGCGGCCAACCTCGAGCCGGTACCCGAAGCCGCGCTCGACGGCTGGTGGAAGAACGCCGAGCAGATGCTGCCGATCTACGAGAACAGCATCGACCGCGTGCTGAAAGATCTCGACGGCAAGCAGCCCGGCAGCGCGGCAGCGACGATCCTGCGCGCCTTGCGCGAGGAACTGCGCGGCAAGTTCAATCGCGCCGGCTGGGAGAGCCTGGGTTTCAGCAGCAGCTCGCGCACCGCGATCTACGCGATCGGCCTGGTGCCGGTGTTGCGCATGGAATTGGGCGATGCCGACGCGTTTCGCGCGATGCTGGCGCGGGTCGAAGCCAAATCCGGCGCCAAGCTGGATGTCCGCGACGTCGCGGGCCAGGCCTACTGGCGCATAATCGGCGGCGACAGCCCGGCTGCGGTGGTGATGGCCATACAGGGCAAGCATCTGGTCCTGACCCTGGCACCCGCAGAGCCGAGCGAAGCACTGCTGCGCCAGCTGCTCGGCCTCGACCGCCCGGCCACCAATGCGCTGGACGCCGGCACGCTGGCCAAATTCAACCAGCAGTCGAAGTTCCTCGCCTATGGCAGCGGCTACATCGACATCGTGCGCCTGGCCACCGCGCTGACCGGAGAGCGCAGCCCGATCGAGCAGGAGTTCCTGCGCGGATTGGGCGTCGACGCGGCGGCCACGGCGGTCGGCCCCGCGTGTCGCAGTGAATATGCCGCGCTGGCCGCTGCGGTGCCGCGTCTGTCCTATGGCTATGCCGCGCTCGACGCCAAGTCGATGGAGCTGCGCTACCGGCTGGAAGTCGCACCTGCGCACGGCGATGCGCTGGCCGGCCTGTCCGCCGAGGTGCCCGGCCTCGACGGCTCCGGCGAGAGCCTGCTCGATGTCGGCTTCGCACTCGACCTGGACGCGTTCGCGGGTTTCGTCAATGTACGCGCCGCCGCCCTCGCGGCAGCGCCGTTCCAGTGCGAATCGCTGCAGGAGCTCAACGCAGGCATCGCCAAGATCAATGCCGACCTCGCCAATCCCGCGGTATTCATGGCCGGTGCGGCGGTCAACGGGTTCTACTTGTCGCTGTCGCAGCTGGCCTTGCCGGAGGGCGGCGTGCCGGTGGTGCAGGGCAAGCTTGCGATCGGCTCCGACAACCCGCAGTCGCTGATGTCGATGGCTGGCGGCTTCCTGCCGCAGATCGCGGCGATGAATCTGCAGCCAGGAGCAGCACCAGTGGCGCTGCCGGCCGGCTTGCTGCCGCCGAGCATGCCGCCGGCGCACGTGGTGCTGGCGAAAAATGCGCTGGCCATCTCGCTGGGCCAGGGCGAAGAAGCGGGCCTCGCCGCGTTCGCGGCCGCACCGGCCGGCGATCCATCGCCGCTGCTGTTCTACGGCGTCGACTCGCGCGGCATGCAGGTATTCCTCGATGCGATGCGCAAGGCCAGCGAGGCCAGCCTCGCGGCTGCCGAGGCCGCGCAAGCGGATGCCGCGAGCGACAACGCGGATCCCGCCAGCGCCGAAGATGCAGCCGACCTCGACGAATTGCGCGACGCGGTGGCAATCCTGAAGTCGATCGAGGACAGCTACGCGGCGTCGCTCGATCGCGTCGACTTCGGCATCTACGCGACCAAACAAGGCATCGAAGCGCGCTATCAGCTCGAGCTGAAATGAGCCCTCGATCCGCACTGCCGCTGGTGCTGTTGCTGGCCAGCGGTTTGGTCCACGCCAGCGGCTGGCAGGCGGAGGTGGATGCCGCCGGCCAGCGCACCGCCTCGCGTGCAGGCGAAGCGAGCGTCGGCGGGGCACAGACCACGGCCACCCTGACCCTGCAGTGCCGACCTGGACCCGAAGGAACCGTCAGCTGGCTGCTGGCCATCGAGGGCAGCGACGGGCTCGGCTTCGGATTCAGCGCCTTCGACGGCCCGAACGCCCCGGCGGCGGCACAGCCGCTCGCCGCAATCGAGGTCACGGGCGGCATGCTGCGGCCACGCGTAGGCGGCCCGGTCGCCGGTTCCTACGACGGCATCGATCGGTTCGTGTTCGCATTTTCCGCGCGCGGTACCACCGCCAGCCAACCCGCGCTGCTGGCCGATGCGATCGGTAGCCAGTCGCAGGAGCTCGATTGGCGGGTCACCGACTTCAACACACCCGACAACGTGCTGTCTGCCCGCTTCGCGCTAGATGGCGCAGCGCCACTGCTGCGCGAGACCATGATGGGATGCGGCCCGCCACCGCCGATCGGCAGCGCCGAGCGCGACGCCTGGCGCGGTCGCAACCCGCTGGGAATCGATCTGTTCGCGCAGCGCGCGGTGCAGTGGCGGCTCAAGGGCCTGCTCGGCAATGCCTACGCGGACACCATCGCGCGACTCGCGGCTGCAGAACCACTCGGCGTCGATGGCGACAGCCTGTTCGTACTCGCGCCCGATCCGCAATCACCGCGCAGCGGCGTCGCTATCGTGTTCAGCGGCGACGAAACCGAGATCGTGATCATCAATGACGGTGTGATCGAGCGCCGGGCGAGTCGCAGCGCTGCACTACCCGCGCCGACCGCGGTGCGCGATTTCGTGGCGGCACGGATCGCGGTCGAATAAGTCGATCCGCTCAACGTCCGCACCCCGTGTAGGAGCGCACCCTGTGCGCGACCTGTGCATGCAATTATTGGTGACGCATCAGTCGCGCACAGGGTGCGCTCCTACACGGGGTGGGTAGTTCCGGCATCGACCTGCGAATAGGCCCAGCGCCGGATATGCGCGTGCATCGCGTCGAGCCCATCGGTGAGTGCCGCAGGTCCCGGCTGCAGGATCAGCGGCGACTTGATCTCGTGCAGTTCGCCATCGCGGACCGCTGGCAGCGCGTCCCAACCGGGCCGCGCGGCGACCCGCTCGGCGCGGAAACGCTTGCCGCACCATGATCCGAAGATGATCTGCGGCGCGGCTGCGATCACCTCGCTGCTGTCGGCCATGATGCGGTCGCGGGCAAGGGCGCAGGCTGCCCGCGCGGGCAGGATGTCGTCGCCGCCGGCGATCCGCACCAGTTCGCAGACCCACTGGATGCCGCTGATCAGCGGCTCGTCCCATTCCTCGAAATACACCCGCGGCCGGCACGGCAAGCGTGCGGCCGCAGCGCGCACGCCATCCAGATGATCCTGCAGTCGGCCGGCATAGGCATCGGCTGCGGTGCTGGCACCGACCATCGCGCCGAGCCTGCGCACGTAGGCGAGGATCCCGGCCACGCTGCGGTGGTTGCTGATCCACACCTCGACCCCGCGCTTGATCAGCGCCTGCGCGATGTCGGCCTGGATGTCGGAGAACCCGATCGCGAGATCCGGACGCAGGTCCATGATCGGTTCGATCTTCGCGCTGATGAAGGCCGACACCTTGGGCTTGTCGCGCCGCGCAGCAGGCGGGCGCACCGTGAAGCCCGAGATGCCGACGATCCGATCCTGCTCGCCCAGCGCATACAGCACTTCGGTCGGCTCTTCGGTGAGGCACACGATGCGTTGCGGAAACTGGTCCGGCATCGCAGGGCTCAGCGCGACGGTCGATCCAGCGGCAGGTCGGCGCTGCTGGCGCAGGGGTCGGCGAGCACGATCGACGCCGATGATCTGCCCGCGGCGACCGCGGTCATGGATACAGCAGGCTGTGCTGCCACGCGCCGTCCAACCAGCGATGCAGGTGGCGCTCGTGCAGGCGGTGCGCGACGCCGTACCAGAACTCCACCGCATCGGGCAGCACGCGGTAGCCCGACCAGTGCGGCGGACGCGGCACCGGCAGCGCGGCGAACTGGCGCGTGAAGTCTTCGATCCGCGCATCGAGTTCGGCGCGCGAGGCGAGCGGTCGCGACTGGCTGGAGGCCCACGCGCCGATCTGGCTTTCGCGCGGGCGGCTGGCGAAATAGGCATCGGCTTCGGCCGCCGTCACCGCTTGCACCGCGCCCTCGATCCGCACTTGCACCTGCAAGCGCAGGTGTTTCCACAGGAACAGCAGTGCAGCGCGCGGACGCTGCGCGAGCTGGATGCCCTTGAGGCTCTGGGTGTTGGTGTAGAACACGAAGCCTTCGGCGTCGGCGTCCTTGAGCAGCACGATGCGCGCCGAGACATTGCCGTCGGCGCCGACCGTGGCGAGGGTCATGGCGGTGGGTTCCGGCTCACCCGCCGCGGTGGCTTCGGCGAGTAGCGCGTGGAAGGTCGCGAGGATCTGCGGTTCGAGGGTCACGCGAGGGTCGCCGTCGGGAATCGACGGATAGTCTGCACGACACGCGGCCGGGCACAAGGACTTCGATCAAGCAACCGGCGACGGGACGGGCAGCACGGCGTCGGGCATCCGCGACCAGGAACAGGTGTTCGATGCGCCAGCGCAGCGTATGCCGCTCGCATGCGCGGGATCAAGCGCGCACCGATCTTTCAGCAGCGCCGAGGTTTCAGCTGCGCTCGAGCCGGTAGCCGTGTTGGTAGACCGCGGTCAGGCGCCAACCGTGCTCGCCATCGAGGCCGAGCTTGCGACGCAGGCGGCTGATGTGGGTGTCGACCGTACGGGTGGCCACCCCGCTGCCGAGGTTCCACACCTGCGACAGCAGCGCGTCGCGACTGACAATGCGACCGGGACGCCGGAACAAATAGGCAGCCAGATCGAATTCGCGATCGGTCAACTCGATTTCCTCGCCGGCCAGCGATACGCGGCGCTGCCGCGTGTCGATCTCCCACGGCGCGACTTCACGCAGCACCGGATCGCTGTTGGCCGCGCCGGTGCGGCGCAATACCGCGCCGAGGCGGGCCAGCAGTTCGGCGCGTCGCGGCGGCTTGGGCACATAGTCGTCGGCCCCTGCACGCAGTCCCGCGCAGATATCGGCCTCGGTCACGCGCGCGGTGAGGAACACCACCGGCAGGCTGGAATGCGCGGACTGGCGCACCCACTCGACCACCTCGGGCCCCTCGGCGTCGGGCAGGCCCCAATCGAGCAGGATCGCATCCACCGATGCCGCCCCGAGGCGGCGCCGGAATTCGGCCGCAGTGCCGAAGCTGAGCACCTTGTAACCGGCTTCCTCCAGCCACGCGGTGTACAGGCGCGACTGGTCGGCATCGTCCTCGACCAGGCCGATGCACAGGCTGGCGCCCGCCTCA
The DNA here is from genome assembly GCA_031412975.1 of Pseudomonadota bacterium. Lineage (GTDB taxonomy): Bacteria > Pseudomonadota > Gammaproteobacteria > Xanthomonadales > Ahniellaceae > UBA4656. The sequence goes on from JANOEA010000287.1 coordinate 7,028, forward strand.
CCGGCACCATGGGAACCGTGGGCAGTTGCGGCACTGGCCATCAGTCGACCAGGAAGCTGACGCGCATGTTGACCCGCCAATGGGTCACCTTGCCATCGGGACTGGTGACGACCTTGAGATCGTTCACCCAGGCGCCCTCGATGTTCTTGACCGACTTGGCGACCTTCTTCAGACCGACCGCAATCGCATCCTCGAAACCCTTGGTCGATTGCGAACTGACTTCGATGACCTTGGCTACGTTGCTCATGACGCACTCCCTACCGGCCGGAAAGGGCCGGTCGCTGTGTCTAGTGTCCGCTCGTGGCGGGCGGTGTCAACCCGGCATAGCCTCGCCGAAAGTCGGGGTACTCGAACGTGAACCCGGTCGCGCGCAGGCGCGCGTTGCGCAGTCGCTTGTTGCCGATCGCGGTGCCGGTGGCCGCACTGGCATGCCGCGGCGGCGCGAGGCCCATGCGTTGTGCCAGCCATCCCATCACCTCACACTCCGTGGCCGGAACATCGTCGACACCCAGATAGCAAGCCGACGGCTGCGCCAATTGTGACACGTGCGCCAGCATCCGTGCGGCGTCGTGGACATGGATGCGATTGGTCCACGCCTGCGGGCGGCAGGTCGCGCCCTGGCGCACCCGCTCGAGCATCCATTCGCGTCCAGGTCCGTAGATGCCGGACAGCCGTGCAACCACCGCAGGCACGCCGCAGGCGGCCACCGCGTGCTCGGCCGCGAGCAGGATCTCGCCGTTGAACCCCAGCGGTTCGGCGGGCGTGTCCTCGTCGGCCCAGCCACCATCGAGTTCGCCATATACGGCGGTGCTGGACACGAACACCACACGCTGCGGCCTGCACGGCAGCGCGGCCAGCAGGTTGGCCAGACCGTCGACGAAAACCGCCCGATAGCCCCCGGCGTCGCGGCTCGATGGGGTCGGCAGGTACAGCAGCAGGTCGATGTCTGCTGGCAGCCCGGCGAGGCTTGCCGGCCGGGTCAGGTCCGCATGTCGGACCTGCAGCGGCGCAGGCAATGAACCCGTGCGGCGCAGGCCGGTGACCTTCCAGCCGGCCGCGGCCAACAACAATCCCGCACGCGTGCCCACATCGCCACAACCGGCGATCAGCGCGTGCGGCATGGCTCAGGCAGCCACCGGCGCGGCCGGAGCGGATGGCGGTCGTGCCGGCGGCCGCGGCAGGTAGCGCAGCCAGATCAGCCACACCACCAGCGCATCGAGGATGATCAGCGCCTGCCACAGGTAGTGGTGGAACCAGTCGAACCACAGCGCGCTCCATTGCCCGATGTAGAACAGGCTGATGATGCGCACCAGGTTCAGCGCCTGGATCGCGAAGAAGCCGATCACGAAGCCCACCACCCGGTGTTTCCACGGTGCCGGGAATGCGAACAGCGCGGCGAACAGGATGATCACCGCCTCCAGGCCGTTGCAGCCGCGTTCGATCGATACTGCGAATCCGGTCGATGCGCTCTGGATCACCTTGCCCATCGCGATCGCGTCGTTGTCGAACACGTCGATCAACCAGCTGCTGATGCTGGCCAGCACCGAGGTGAACGGCGTGATGAGGTACTGGTCGACCGGCTCGAGCAGGTAGGCCGCGAACAGGATGAGGATCAGCAGGGGAAACATGATGGCGAAACGCAGCATCGTCCAGCAACTCGGCCGAGGGATGCCAAATGCTAGCATTGCCATGCATGAATCCCTCGGCAAACCTGTTCCTGGTCGGCCCGATGGCTGCGGGCAAGAGCAGCATCGGCCGGCGTCTCGCGCGCCGCTTCGGCATGCAGTTCGCCGATCTCGACGACGAGGTCGTCAAGCGCACCGGTGCCAGCGTGAACCTGATCTTCGAACACGAAGGCGAAGCCGGCTTTCGCCGCCGCGAGACGGCCACCCTCGCCGAACTGGTCGCCCGCGAGGGGCTGGTGCTGGCCACCGGCGGCGGCAGCGTGCTGGTCGACGACAACCGGCGGTTGCTCGCGCGGCGCGGCTTCGTGATCTGGCTGCGCGTCACGGTCGGCCAGCAGCTGGCGCGCACCGGTCGCGACCACTCGCGCCCGCTGCTCAACACGCCCGATCGCCGCGCGCGGCTGGAGGCGCTGGCGCAGATCCGCGAGCCGCTGTATGCGAAGATCGCCGACCTCGTGTTCGACGGCGATGGCAGTGGTCCGGGCGCCGCCGCCGAACGCATGGCGCTGGCGCTCGACGGGCGCTGGCAGAGGCAGCCGCCGGCGAGCGCGGCATGAGCGAGGTCTTCGCAAGTGGCGCGGCCCATCGCCGCATCGAAGTCGCGCTGGCCGAGCGCAGCTATCCGATCCTGATCGGCGCCGGGCTGCTGCGGCAGCCGCGCGAATGGCTCGATGCGCTGCGCGGCCGCCACGTGCTGCTGGTCAGCGACAGCCACGTCGCGCCGCTGTACGCAGCGCCCGTGCTCGAAGCGCTGCATGCGCACACGGTCGCGCGCCTGGTGCTGCCCGCAGGCGAAGCGAACAAGACGCTCGCGCATTGCGCGATGGCGTTCGAGGCACTGGCCGGGATCAAGGCCAGCCGCGACGTCACGGTCATCGCGCTGGGCGGCGGGGTGGTCGGCGACCTCGCCGGATTCGCCGCCGCCTGCTGGATGCGCGGCGTGGCCTGCGTGCAGATGCCGACCACGTTGCTCGCGATGGTCGATTCCTCGGTCGGCGGCAAGACCGCGGTGAACCTGCCGCAGGGCAAGAACCTGGTCGGCGCGTTCCACCAGCCGCAGGCCGTGGTCGCCGACACCGATACGCTTGCGAGCCTGCCGCCGCGCGAACTGGCTGCAGGCTTTGCGGAAGTGGTCAAGTACGGCGCGCTCGGCGATGCAGGATTCCTCGAGTGGCTCGACCACCACGCGGGCGCATTGCGCGCGCGCGATCCCGATATCCTCGCGCAGGCGATCGAGACCAGCTGCCGCCACAAGGCCGCGATCGTGGCCCGCGACGAGCGTGAAACCGGCGAACGCGCCTTGCTCAATTTCGGCCACACCTTCGGCCATGCACTGGAGGCCGCGACCGGATACCAGACGCTGCTGCACGGTGAAGCGGTGGCGATCGGCATGGTGCAGGCGGCGCGACTGTCGGCGCGCCTGGGCATGGCCAGCGATGCCGCCACCACGCTGCTGGTCGAACTGCTGGAGTCACTCGGCTTGCCGGTAGCACCGCCGTCCGGACTCGACCCGCAGCAGTTGCTGTCGCACATGCGACTCGACAAGAAGAACGCGAGCGGCCGCTTGCGCCTGATCCTGTGGCGCGGTTTGGGCCACGCGGTAATCGTCGACGATGTCAACGAACACGACGTGCTCGGCGTGCTGTAGGGCGGGCCTTGGCCCGCCGCCGTTTTTTCACAGCGGTGGTGGTGGATGCGTACCATAGGGCGGGCCTTGGCCCGCGGTCTTGTATTTTCGCACCACCTCGCCGCAAGCCGAGCGGCGGGCCGAAGGCCCGCCCTACGCACCGCGCACGGCAGCGGCCCCAAAACAGCCGTGTGACGTAGGGCGGGCCTTCGGCCCGCCGACAAGTTCGCTGCGACGATGAATCGTGACGCTCGCAATGCCAGGCCCAAGTCCCGCCCAACGCACCTCGCTGCAGGATCGCAATGCCCGCCTCCCCTGCCCTACAATCGTGGGCTTATGCGCATCTTCATGCAGACCCCGCCCCGCAACGCCGAGGTACCGCGCTACTGCCACCTGATCCTGCAGCAGGATCTGCTCGGCGGCTGGTTGCTGTTGCGCGAAGCCGGGCAACAGGGCGGCCGGGCCACGCTCAAGCGCGAAGTATTCCTTGATCGCGATTCGGCCGAGGCGGCGCTGAGCATCGCCCGCGACCGCGAGCTCAAGCGCGGCTACCAGGTGATGTTCACCCAGGGCGCCGAAGTGCCGTCCGGCATGCGCTACGGCGAGTAGGGTCGGAATGTCCTGCCTGCGCGCCGTGCTGCTCGTGCTGCTGCTTGCCGGCGTCGCCGAAGCACGTGCCGACGACACGGCGCGCGATGGTGAGATGGTCTGCGTGCCGGCCACCGATGGACGCTCGTGGGAATGCGGAACCCGCGCCAACCCGCCACCGCAGCGGGGGCTGGCGGATGTTCCGCGCAGCAGCGGGCCCGCTGCCGCGCCGCCACCATTCCTTGCCGCACCCGGCGCACGCAGCGCAACGGGCATCGTCAGCGCCGCACCCGCACCCGCCGTGATTCCGCCGCCGGATACTGTCGCCACTGCGCCCGAGCGCAGCGCTGCACCCGCCGAGCAGCCATCGCCAGAAGCAGTGAGCGCGCCCATCACCCTCGCGCAGCAACCGGCTGCGCGCCCGGTGCCCGCGCCGCCGCCGATGCTCGCCGCGCCGCGCCAGCGTCTGGCACCGTATGCGCCGCTGGCCAGCGCAGCGCCCGCGGACGCTCCGATCGCACCCGCACCCACACCCACACCCGCACCCG
>JANOEA010000288.1:0-2688 GCA_031412975.1 Pseudomonadota bacterium
CCAAATCAAGGAGGCAGTTCCTTCGGTCGTGGCGCCGCATGTCGGCAAGAGCGTGTTTGCGCACGAAGGCCAGCGGGTGGTGGTCGGGCAGCGGCTGATGCAGTGCGCCAGCGACATCTTTCTCGGCTGGGCGAGCGATCCTGACGGCCGCGAGTATTACGTGCGACAATTGCGCGACATGAAGGCCTCGGTGCCGTTCGAGTCTTTGGTGGGAGAGGTCCTGTACAATTTTGCCGGCATGTGTGGTTGGGTGCTGGCGCGTGCGCATTCCAAGTGCGGGGAGGCCGCGAGCCTGAGCGGTTACTTGGGAAAGTCCGACCGGATCGATGAAGCGGTGACGGATTTCGCGCAGGCCTATGCCGACCAGTGTGAGCGTGACTACGAGGTCTTCCTCCGTGCGATCCGCTCGGGCCGGATTCCGGTGCAGATCGAGGCGAAACGATAACAGGATCCTTTCGCGGCGGTTTGGCTCGCGCACTCGCCGGTTGACGGTCGGTGACCCCGAGACTTGGCTGCGGCACCTTGAATTGCGGGCGATGCTCCATGGCAAAACCACCGAAGGAATTCCGCGCGCCCCGTCCGGAGGGCCCGCGGCGGATTTCGCGTCTGGGCTTTGGCGTTTTGCTCGGTGTTTTTTTTGGACCGTTGGGTGTGCTGGCCGCCGAGGTGGCGCGAATCTCGAGTGCCGGGCTGCAGATCGGTGTGGCCTCGAGCTCCTTGAGGAACAGGCCCTTTCCGCCGATCTCCGATAGCGGCCGATCGAGCACCTGATCGCCACGGGTCGTCATCGGAAGCAGCACGACTTCCAGCTCCGGATGCAGTTCGCGAAGTCGTGCTGCAACGTGTTCGGCTTGCCACAGCGCCAATGCGCTGCGGCGGGTTGCGATCCTGAGGGTTCTCACAAAATCAAATCTCGCGGACCAGCTTGCGCAGCGCGGGTAGATTGCGGCGGCTGACTTCCAGCGGCGCACTGGCGCCCCGCACATCGGCGAATACGCGGCCGTCCGGCACGCGCTGCAGGCCGCCGATGCGATCGATCGCCAGCAGGCAATTGCGGTGGATGCGGACGAACTTCTCCGAGAACTCGTCGTCCAGTGCGCGCAGCGATTCTTCGATCAGCACCTCGCCCCCCGTCCAGTGCACCACGACGTATTTGTCCTCGGCCAGGAAATACAGGACCTCGTCGATCGGGACCAGCTTGAGGTTGCCGCGGATACGCGCGCAGATGTGTGTGCGGCGCGGCTGGGTCGGCAGCCGATCGGCCACTTCGCGGAATCGCTCGCCCGTGAATCGCCTGGCCCGGTCGAGGGCTGCCGCCAGTCGCTCCTTGCGCACCGGCTTGACGAGGTAATCGACCGCACTCGCCTCGAAGGCGGCCAGGGCATGGTCGTCATAGGCTGTGCAGAATACGATCGCAGGCGGCTGCAGCAAGTTGCTCAGATGGCGCGCCGCCTCCAGTCCGTCCATGACCGGCATGGAAATATCCAGCAGCACGCACTCGGCTTGGCGCTCCTCGCACAGCATGATCGCTTCCCTGCCGTCGGCTGCCACCGCTACGACCTCGGAGTCGCCGATCTCGGCCAACAAGGTTGCGATGCGTTCGCGGGCAAGCGGTTCGTCGTCGGCGATCAGGACTCTCATGGGGCGGGCAACGTGATGGTGACGCGATAGTAGTCCGGCCCCCGGTCGACTTCCATACGCGCGCGCCCACCGTAGTGGAAATCGAGGCGGCGCCGCACGTTGTCGAGTGCTGTTCCGGTGCCGCGGCTGGCGGGTCCGATTGGCAGCCGCGGATTACGAACCTCGATCCGGATGGCACCATCGAGCTGTTTGATGACGACGCTGATCTGACCGCCCTGCGGTAGCGGCTGGATTCCGTGCAGCACGGCGTTTTCAACCAGCGGCTGCAGCAGCAGCGAGGGCATTTCCACTGGCGGCAGCGGATCGACATCCATGTGCACACGCATTCGCTCGCCTAGACGCAGGCGTTCGATCGACAGGTAGCGATTGACGAGTTCGACCTCGTCCTGCAGGGTCGAGGGACGGGCATCATCACGAAGCGCGGCACGGAACAGGTCGCTGAGGTCCTCGACAGCGGCTTCGGCATCTGCAGGTCGTGTGCGGATCAGCCCAGCGATGGTGTTCATGCTGTTGAACAAAAAGTGTGGGCGGATCCGGGCCTGCAGCGCATCGAACTGCGCTCGTGCATTGGCGGCGACGCCACTACGCCATTGCGCGGTGACGTAGTAGTACCGGAATGCCGCGGCGCCAACCAGCACCGCCATACCGGCGATGCTCAGTGCAAACGGGATCGGCCGGGTGCCTGCGGGGATGGCATCGAGCGCCAGGATCGCGTCGAACCAGACCGCGACCAAGCCGCCCGCAGCCAAAACGCAGGCAATCGCGACAAGCCCAAGGGTTGCGGCCAGTGCGGTCGGCATCGCTCGCAGCCAGCCCCGCGTGGCGCACAACAGGGCGAGATTGCACACGCAGACCCACTGCGTGAATACGGTTCCGACCGCAAGCGTCGATGGCGACGCCACCCACCGCCCGGTGGGTGCCAGATAGACGAAGACCAGCACCACTTGCGCCAGCATCATGGTCGACAGTGCGACCGGAACCGTGCAGAACTGGGGCAGCCATGAGTCGCCGTCCCGGGGCTGCGCGCGGCGATCGATCAGCGGCACG
>JANOEA010000289.1:0-1885 GCA_031412975.1 Pseudomonadota bacterium
CTAGGGAAGGTCTGATCAAGTCTATAAAAACGCGAAATTGATTCTCTCTTTCGCGGCGATGCAAGGATCGTTGATTTGTTGACGTCGAAACGCTCTTTTCAGGCACGAAATAAGGGGTTTCCCCCGCCTTTTGCTCTCTTCAGGTCGTTGCGGGCGCACCTTTCCTGCTCTGTCTCATCAAGTAGTAGCGCGCCTTATGCAAATTGGCCAGCCCGCAAGCAACAAAGAAGCGATGCGCATTCTTGGCCAGACCGCGATAACTGACCTTGGCGAATTTGAAAAGCACCTTGATGGTCAGAAACGGATGCTCGACCGCCGCCCGGACCCGTGACTTGGTCCGGTTCTTCGCTTTCTCTTCATCACTCAGCGCGTGATAACGGCAGCCCTTCTTGTTGGTGAAATCCAATGCGCGGGGTGACTTTGCCTTGATCCGCTCTGTCTGCCCACGGTAGCCGGAATCTCCCCATACCCGGGTCTCGTTGCCGTGCAGCAAATGTTCGACCACCTTGCCGTCGTACGCTTGGGCGGGTGTGACGGCAGCGGAATGAATCATGCCGGTCTTGCTATCGACGCCGATGTGCCCTTTCATGCCGAAGTACCACTCGTTGCCTTTCTTCGTTTGATGCATTTCCGGGTCGCGTTGCTTGTCTTCGTTCTTGGTCGATTTCGGCGCGGCGATGATGGTGGCATCAACGATGGTGCCGCTCGCAACCTTGAGCCCCTTGTCGGCCAGATAGGCGTTGATCTCGCCAAACAGTTGATCGCCCAGGCGGTGCTTCTCCAGAAGATGCCGAAACTTCAACACCGTCGTCTCGTCCGGGGCGGCATCGCGGCCTAGGTCGATGCCGACAAAGGTGCGCATGGCGAGTGAGTCGTACAGCGCCTCTTCGACCGCCGGGTCGGACAAGCCGAACCACTGCTGCAGCAAGTACATTCGCAGCATCACTTCCAGCCCCTTCGGTGGCCGACCGTTGCCGGCTTTCGGGTAGTGCGGCTCGATCAGGGCCATCAGCCGCTTCCACGGCACGACCTGTTCCATCTCGGCCAGAAACTGGGCGCGCTTGGTAACCTTGTGGTGTTTCTCGAATCCCGTCACCGCACCGAATGTCTGTTGCTTCATGGCCCTTTGCCCTCCATTCGTTTCGCCTCGCTACTGAACGCACGCAACGGCGAAACGGTAGACTTGATCAGAGGTTCCCTAGCACTGTAGCGACGTTTCAGCCTATTTTCGTCTGAAAGCCCCACCAGCGCTAGAGTCTCACTATCAGGCACACAGCTTCGGCAGCAATACCTTCACCTCTCCCGGTGAATCCCAATTTCTCGGTCGTTGTCGCCTTGACGTTGACGAGACCCACGTCGATTCCCAGATCATCCGCAATATTTTTCACCATCGACGGGATGTGTGGTGCCATTTTCGGCGCTTGCGCAATGATCGTTGCATCGATGTTGCCGATGTCGTAGCCGCGTTCCGTCATCAGTGCGCCGACGTGCTTCAATAGTTCCCGACTGTCGATACCCTTGAATCGCGCATCGGAATCGGGAAAATGGTTGCCGATATCGCCAAGCGCCGCCGCACCCAGCAGCGCATCGCAAATCGCGTGCAACAGGACATCGGCATCGGAATGACCAAGCAGCCCACGCTCGAACGGAATATCAACACCGCCTATGATGCATTTGCGTCCGGTCACCAGCTGATGGACATCGAATCCGTGGCCAATTCGTATACTGAGTTGATCGCGTTTTCCAAACATCGCTAAGTTTCCTCTTTCAATAGTATCCGCGCCAGCTTGAGATCGGACGCATAGGTCACCTTCAGATTCGATCCCTCGCCCATCACCAGCCTCGGCTGATGGCCAAGCGCTTCGATCGCCTGCGCTTCGTCGGT
>JANOEA010000290.1:0-3926 GCA_031412975.1 Pseudomonadota bacterium
GCGCTCGAGCACGCCGCCGAAGATCAGGCAGCATGCCGCGCGGCTTTGTTCGGCCGGCATGCCGACCAGCCACGGCAGCCAGTACTTGGGCATCGAGTCGCTGCCCATCATGTCCCACGGATGGACCAGGATCGCCGCACCGAGGTCCTCCGCGGCGGCGAAGAAATCGAACAGCTCCGGCGCGTCGAGGTTCCACTCGCCGATATGCGAGCCGATCTGCACGCCGGCGAGCCCCAGTTGTTCAATGCAGCGCGACATCTCCTCGATCGCCAGCCGCGGCGCCTGCAGCGGCACCGTGCCGATCCCGGCGAAGTGGCGCGGATGCGCGCGGCACACCTCCGCGGTGTGGTCGTTGAGCACGCGGTGCAGCTCCAGTGCCTGGTGCGGCTTGGCCCAATAGCTGAACATCACCGGCACGGTCGAGACCACCTGCACCGCGATGCCGTGGCGCGCGTACTCCGCGATCCGCAGCTGCGCATCCCAGGTGTTCGGCTCGATCTCGCGAAAGAACTTGCCGCCGCGATAGATCCGATGCCGGCCTTCGGCCACGTGCATCACCGGAAAGCGATCATCGCCGTAGCGGCTGGCCAGATCGGGCCAGGTCGCCGGCAGGATGTGCGCATGGGTGTCGATCTTGAGCATCGCGGATCCGACGGCAGGCAACCCGTGGATTGTGCCGCATCCGCGCCACCGGCGCGTGCGGCCCTCAGTCGACGATCACGCGGGCCTTGGTGCGCTGGCGGCCGCTCTCGCCGCCGCCCGAACTGCTCGACTCGCTCTCATGACGTGCGACGACCAACCGGTCGCCGCTACGCACGAACTCCCACGATTCGCGGGTTTCATTGGCGAAGCTGATCACCAGCATCGCGCGGCCGCTGAACGTGAGCGCCTGTTCGGCGGCGACCGGCAAACCGGCGGCGTCGAGCCAGATGCTTGCGGTGGCGTCGATTTCCTTGACGTATTTCCTGGCCTGCTTGCTCAGCGGTGGGTCGAGCTTGAGCGTCAGGCGGCGCAGCGACTGGCCGTTGCGGGTGTCCGGCGCATCCGATTGCAGACTCGCCTGCGCGATCACGTTCAGCAGCGATGGTGCGGCATCCAGGTAGTCGTCGATGTCCTGCACGGCGACTTGCGAGAGCGCCCGCCGCACGGGGCGCTTGGCGTCCGGATCGCGGTTCTCGCGCTCGGCGGTCGCGACGTCCATCAACTCGCGCGGCCAGTGCAGCCGGATGCCATCGGCGCCATCCTCCGCACGCAGGTTGATCCGTGCGTTTTCCGGCGTCGCATCGGTGTCGCCGTCTTTGTCCTCGTCGATATTGGTGAACTCGAGTTCGATCTGCGCGGCTACCGGCTGACTGCCCGGCAGGCTGGCCAGGAGCTGGCGCAACTCGCCGAGGGCGTCGGCATGCACTGCCGATGACGTTGCGAGCAACAGCGAGGTCAGGAGCAGGCGCATGGTCGGATCCGGGACTGGGCGTAGGGATGGGGTTGAAGTATTGCAACTGCTGCCGGGGTTCGACCCCAAACGCAGGCGCCACTATCGCGGGCCTTGCCAGGGTCCACCATATGCCGGTTGTCACGCGGCCCGGTTGCGATCCCGCGGCTTCACGAACGCCGTGCGTGGCTCACGCGATTACTCATTCGGGGCGGCGTTCCGGTGCTGCATGCAGGTGCCCGCACGCGCTGCAGGTGCGGTGCGCCGGCGAGCTGTAGTAGCGGTCGAACACCGGCGGAAACTGCGTTTCGATGTCGTCGAGCACGAAGAACTCTTCGTACAGCAGGTGATTGCAACGTTCGCAGAACCACTGCAGGCCGTCGGATTCGCCGGGCAGGCGACGGCGTTCGATCACCAGTCCGATCGAATGCGGCATGCGCTGCGGCGAGTGGGCGATCCGCGGCGGCAGGTAGTACAGCTCGCCGGCGCGGATCGGCACGTCGCGCGGCTGGCCGTCCTGCTGGATCCGCAGCACCATCTCGCCCTCGATCTGATAGAAGAATTCCGGGCCCTCCTCGATGTGCCAATCGCTGCGCTGGTTGGGCCCGCCGACGATCATCACGATGAAGTCGCCATCGACGATGCACTTGTTGCCGACCGGGGGCTTCAACAGGTGGCGATTGGTTTCGATCCACTGCGCCAGGGGAATGGGAAAGGCCATGGGCATGCCGTATCCTCGTGCGGCCGGGTGATGCCCCAGTGTAACGGGGTCGCGATTCCCCGGGCACGTTGCCGACCGATCACGCCGATGTCCGATACTGCCTATCTCGCCGCACTGCCCGGGATGCTTTCCCATCTCGATGGCGAACGCGTGCTGTGGCAACAGCACGGCGGTAGCCGGATCGCCGCACTGCCTGCCGCCGAGGGCGCGGTGCTCGCGCAGGCTGCACGCTTCGAGACGCACAACGCGCACCTGGAAACGATCACCGCTGCGACCCGGCTGCCGCGCGAGCGGGTCAATGCCGCGCTCGATCGGCTGTTCGAACTCGGGCTGCTGCTGCCGCTCGAGCACTTCCTGCCGGCCGCCTCCGTGCAGCCGGCAGCGCCGCCACCGCTGATCGCGATCCGCACGTGCGCAAGGCCCGAGTCGCTGACGCTGCTGCTGCGCTCGCTGCTCGACGACGAACGCCGCTTCGAAGCGCGGCGATGCTATGTCGTGATCGACGATTCGCGCGGTGGCGCTGCCGCATCCGCTACCCGCGCGGAAGTGGCCGAGTTCGCGCGTCGCTCGGCATCCGAAGTGCGCCTGCTCGACGCCGGCGAGCGCCAAGACCTGCTCGATGCGCTGGGGACGGACGGCGAGACGCTTGCACCACTACTGGATCCTGAGCGGTTGCCGGGCGCCACCGGTGCGCGTGCCTGGAACTGGGCCACCCTGCTGGCTGCCGGCGGTACGCTGGGCATGCTCGACGACGACTTCCGCTTTCCGCTGCGGCAGCCGCGCGGTGCGGCGCCCGAACTCGAGCTGATTACCGAATACGCGCTGGAAACCGAGTTCTTCGAAGGGCCGGATGCGTTCCGGCTGCTGGCCGAGGTCGACGAAGATCCCTATGCGCTGCTGATGCGCCCGCTCGGCCAGCCGGCGGGTGCGCTGCTGCGCAAGATCGGATTCAGCCCCACGTCGGCGCGGCTGCGCAGTGCTGCGTCCCTGGCCTGCCTTGCGCCGCCCGCGCGGGTGGCAGCGATTTGCGGCGGCGTGTACGGCGAGTTGCCGTACGACAGCAGCGTGCATCTGGACATGCCCAATCGCGCCACGCTGGCCAGCCTGTTGCGCGCGCCGTTCGATCCGCAGCGCCTGCAGGCGGACAACATCTGGCAGGGCCGCAGGCGCCCGCATTTCATGGCGACCGGAGTATTCACGCCGTTGGTCCTCGATGCGCGCGAGCTGTTGCCGCCGGTGGCCACCCTCGGAAAGGCTGACGACTCGCTGTTCCTGGCATTGCTTTCGAGCATCGATCCAACCGCGCTGGTGATGGCGGTTCCGGCATCGATCGGACACTTCTCGCAGGCTCCGCGCGATCGCCGTGGTCGTGCCGAACAGCCGGCCATCGAGGACCTCAGTACCTTCCTTGCAGCGCAGATACTCACCGCCGCGCAGCTGCTGAACTCCGGCGATCGAGCCCTGCGGATGGCCGCGCTCGGCGCGCTGCTGCGCGAGCAGGCAGCCGCATCGGATGCTGCGCTCGAGATGCAGTATCGACACTGGCGCGATCGCCTGCTGTGCGGAGTCATCCAGCCGCTGCATCGAAGTCTGCGCGACTTCGGGGCATCCGCCCCACCCGAGTGGATCGAGCACCTGCGGCGCGCAATCGCCGCCAACGAAGCGGCGCGGCGCGAGCGCGGGCGGCCGCCCGCGCAGCGCGCGCGCGCGCGCGCCGCCCTGGGGCAGATGGCGGGCGCACTGGAACACAGGCCAGCCGGGTGGGCCGCCGCC
>JANOEA010000291.1:0-21287 GCA_031412975.1 Pseudomonadota bacterium
GCCGCCTTGGCGGCGACTGGCGCAACGCGACTGCCGCCGTCGCCGCAATGGCGGCTCCCACATGGTGAACCCGCTGCTCGATTGCGACCCGGTTGGGGCCGAGGACTCAGCGCCCCGACTTGACCGCCACCACGCGCCGCGAGCGCGTGCGCGACAGCACGTAGACGGTAGCGGGCGGCACGTTCCACAAGGTGAAACTCGCGCGGCGACTGGTCAGGTCCAGATCGTGCATGACCTCGCGCGCAACCGGATTGCTTGGCCCGTAGGTGAACTGGATGAAACGCCCGTGCGGCGCCATCACCGAAAATGCCGCCTCCACGATCGCGTGCTGGGTCTGGCGCGCCATCGACAACAAGCCCAACCCGCTGAGCACCGCGTCCGCCGGGCCGTGGTCGAGAAACCCCGTGCGTGCGGCGATCAGTTTCAGATCGCGCGCGTCGCCACAGGCGATGTGCGCGGCGGGAAACATCTTCTGCAGATGCACATGCAGCGCCTGGTTGAGCTCCAGCACCAGCATGTTCTCCGGCGCGATGCCGGACGCCAGCGTCTCGCGGGTGAACACGCCGGTACCGCCGCCGAGCTCGACCACCCGGGTCGCGCCGGGCGGCAGTTCGCGCAACATGTTCTGCGCCAGTTCGCGCGACGAGGGCGATACCGCCGCCATCGCCAGCGGATTCTTCAGCCACTGGCGAAAGAACGTCCAGCCATGCTCCGGGGGGAGCGGGGCCGATTCCGGTTTGCGGTTTGATCCGCTCATCCTCGTCCTTTGCCTGCCAGCAGCGGCGGAATGCCGCACTGGATTGTGACAAACGCTATCACAGGCGGGATTAAGGGGCGTGGGTACCGTGCCCGGTGATCGGCGCCCGGAGGTGGCGCCCGGGTTCCCGCATGCTGCCAGCCGCACTCAGCGCAGGCGCAACTCGAAGGCCTGGTGGATCTTCTGGTCGCGCGCGAAGTCGGGCGGGATGGTCGCACGGCTGATGTCGATGATCTCGAAGTCCGCCAGCGCTTCGCGATCGAGCCGGAAGCGCCGGAAGTTGTTCGAGAACACGATCACGCCGCCCGCTGCGAGGCGCTCGCCGCACAGCTGCAGCAGGTGCACGTGATCGCGCTGCACGTCGAAATCCTCGGCACGCTTGGAGTTCGAGAACGTCGGCGGATCGACGAACACGAGGTCGTACTCCTCGTCGCTGGCTTCCAGCCATGCCAGCACGTCGCCCTGTACCAGCCGATGCACGGTGCCGGTGAAACCGTTGCGCGCAAGGTTGCGTGCGGCCCATTCCGAATAGGTGATCGACAGATCGACACTGGTGGTGCTGGCGGCACCGCCGGCGGCGGCATACACGCTCGCCGTGCCGGTGTAGCTGAACAAGTTCAGAAAGTGCGCATCGCGCGCCATGTCGCGCAGCCGCCCGCGCATCGGTCGATGGTCGAGGAACAAGCCGGTATCGAGATAGTCGAACAGATTGACCTCGAACAGCAGGCCGCCTTCGCTGACCTCCAGCACCTCGCCGCGCTCGGCCTGGCGGCCGTAGCGATCGTCGCGCAACTGCACGCGGCGCTGCTTGATCGCGATGCGCTCGCGCGGCACGCCGAATACCTCGCCGGCCACGCGCACGATCTCGCCGAAGCGGCGCCGCGCGGTTTCCTGCGGGATGTCCTTCGGCGCCTGGTATTCCTGCAGGTGCAGCCAACCATCGTAGACGTCGATCGCCGCGGAGTATTCGGGCAGGTCCGCATCGTAGGCGCGCCAGCAGCTGATCGACTCGCGCTGACGCCATGCCTTCAGGTGCTTGATGTTCTTCAGCAGCCGGTTGCGCAGCGACAGCGCGCCGTCGGACAGCGGCTTTTGCTCGCGCACGCCGGAATCGCGCGAGGCACCGAGCGTGTCGAAACACAGCAGCCGGCATTCGATCGCACCGTTGAACAGCGCGTAGGTGCGATCGGCGCGCAGGCCGGTCGCGCGGCCAAGCTCCTCGTGGTTGGTGATCAGCGCGGCGCGCCAGCCCGCGAAACCGCGCTTGAGCACATCGCCGAGCTCGCGATAGGTCTCGCGCAGCGCCTCGACTTCGCCCATGCGCTCGCCGTAGGGCGGATTGGTGATCACCAACCCGGGCACCTCGTGCGGCAGCGCTTCGAGCGCCGCTACCGGACGCTGCGCGAGCTGGATGAATCCGGCCAGTCCCGCAGCCTGCGCATTCGCCTTCGCGGCGTTGAGTACCGCCGGGTTGCGGTCGCTGCCGAAGAACTTCGGCTGCAGCGCGCGCAGACCCACTTGCGCTCGCGCCTGCGCATCGGCCAGCAGCGGCGTCCACAGCGCCGCATCGAAGCCGCGCCAGCCGCTGAACCCGAAGTGCTCGCGCTTGAGTGCGGGCGCGACATCCGCGGCCATCATCGCCGCTTCGATCAGCAGGGTGCCCGCGCCGCACATCGGATCGACCAGCGGGCCGCCGGCTGCGTGCACCTGCGGCCAGCGCGCGCGCAGCAGCATCGCCGCGGCGAGATTCTCCTTCAACGGCGCCTCGCCCTGCCCGCGGCGGAACCCGCGGTGGAACAGCGCGCCGCCCGAGAAATCGATCGACACGATCGCCTTCTCGCGGCGCAGTACCACGTGCACGCGCAAGTCCGGCCGCTCGCGATCGATGTCGGGCCGGGTGCCGTCGCGATCGCGGCACTGGTCGACGATCGCGTCCTTCATCTTGAGCGCCACGAACTGCGAGTGATCGAGTGCCGCGCTGCGTCCATGCGCATCGATCGCGAGCGTGGCGCCGGGCGCCAGATGCAACGACCAGTCGATCTCCCTGGTGCCCGCGTACAGCTGCGCGGCATCGGCCGCATCGAACTCGGCGATCGGCAACAGGATCCGACTGGCCAGCCGCGACCATAGGCAGGCGCGGTAGCCGAGCGCGGCGTCGCCTTCGAAGCGCACGCCCGCGAGCTGCTCGCGCGCGCTGTGTGCGCCGAGCGCCTTGAGCTCATCGACCAGCAGGTATTCGAGGCCCTTGGGGCAGGCGGCGAACCAGCGCGTGCTCACCGCAGCGCCAGCCAGTCGCCGAACCAGCGCGCGATGATGTCCACATGCGCGGTCAACCGGTGGCTGTCGTCGACCATGTGCAAGGCCGCGCGACGCCGCTGCGCGAAAGCGACCACCGCCTCGGCCGGAATCAGTTCGTCATCCCAGCCGTGCACGATCGCCGTGGGCACCGGTGCCGCATCGAAGCTGCGTGCATAGCCCGGGATGCGCATCGGTGGCGCCAGCAGGAACAGGCCCACCGGTGCACGCACCAGCGAGCCGAGGCCTGCGACGAACGCTCCCATGCTGGAGCCGGCGAGCACCAGCGGACTGCCATCGGTCGGCATATGCGCGAGCATGCGCGCAATGCGCGCATCGATGCGGGCCACGTCGCGGCTGGCGTCGAGATCGCGATAGTCCGGTCGCACCTCGGACCAGCCCAGCGCGCGCGCGGCTGCCGCCATCGCGGTGACCTTGGTGGCGTCCGGGCCGCTTTCGAGCCCGTGCGACAGGATCACCGTTCCCTTGCTCATGCTTCCTGGCGCTCCAGGCCTTTGACCCCGAGCGCCACCAGCGCATCGCCGATCGCGAACTCGCCATCCTCGATCACCAGTGCGCAGACGCCGCCGTGGCCGCGCATCGCGTTGTAACCGCCCGGACCGAGCGCGGTCTCCATCTTCGAACACGGCTCGCAGGGGCCGCTGCCTTCGAACAGCGCGCTGCCGATCCGGAACCGCTGGTTCTTCAACGCCAGCACGCTGATCCCGGCGACCACCACATTGCGACGCAACTGCGCGGGCTGCACCGCGTCGCGCCGTGCGAGCATCGCGATCACCGGCAGGTGTTCGGCCTGCAGGAACGTGACTTGCCGCTTGCCACCGCCGCTGTAACGGTCGCCGTCGAGGCCGCGCCCGGCCATCGCGCGCACCCGCGGCAGCTCGCGCATCGGCATCTCGCGCGTGGGGCGCACGCCGATCCAGGCCACACGGCCATCGGCCGCGTGACGCGACATCAGGTCCTTGATGGTGGCGGCTTCAAGCACGAACCGGTTCGGCGTGGCGGGCATCGGCGCATGTTACCGTGCCGCGTCCGCAGCCACCGAACCGATCGATGCCGCTCGACCTGCCGATCCACGACCAGCCCCTGCCGTATGTCGAACGCCTGCTCGAACGCCGGCTCGAAGACATCGACCTGGTGGTGATCCACTGCACCGAATTGCCGGATCTCGCGATGGCGCGCGAGTACGGCGAGCGCGTGCTCTACGTCGAGACGGGCACCGGCGCCAGTGGCCACTACTACATCGAGCGCGACGGCCGCATCCTGCGCTATGTGCCGCTGCGGCGCGTGGCCAACCACACGCGCGGCTACAACCCGCGTTCGATCGGCATCGAACTGGTCAATCGCGGCCGCTATCCGGACTGGTACCGCCACGACAACCAGGTCATGACCGAGCCCTATCCGGAAGTGCAGATCGATGCGCTGGTGAAGCTGCTGGCGCACTTGCGCATCGAACTGCCGAACCTGCGCCTGATCGCGGGCCATGAAGACCTCGACCTCGCGATGGTGCCCGCCAGCGACGACCCGAGCGTGCTGGTGCCGCGCAAGCGCGACCCCGGGCCGATGTTCCCGTGGACCGTGGTGCTGGAATCGGGCGGGCTCGAGCGCTTTCGCGCCGAGCCCTGAGCGGACGCCAGCGCGCGCCGGCGATGCAAGCCGATCCGATCACCGCGCGTTGGCAGCGTAGCCTCGGCTGGGCGGCGCATCTGTCGGCGGGGCTGGGACTGCTCTCGCTGCTCGGCGTGCTGTGCTTCTATTTCCCGCAGTGGCTGACCAGCATCGAGGCGCGCAAGGTCTACGAAGAAGCCTTCGTGCGCAACCTGCTGCTGCTCGGGCTGATCGCCGCGCTGCTGCTGGGCACGCTGGCGATCATCGGTCGCACCCAGCGGCGGATCGCGCTGGTCGGGCTGGTCAGCGCAGCCCTTGCGCTGGCGCTGGGCGGCGCCGCGGTGCCCTTCGATCCGATCGAGCCGACGGTCCATTCGCTGGGCCTCGACTGGTTCGTGCTGAGCCTGTTTTTTTCCGCGCTGGTGTTCGTGCCGATCGAACAGGCGCTGCCGCTGCGCGCGGCCTCGCCACTGCGGCCCGAGTGGCGCACCGATCTGGCCTACTACTTCGTCAGCCACGTCGGCGTGCAGTTCATCCTGATCGCGGTGACCACCTCGAATGCGCTGGTCGCGAGCTGGATCGCGCTGCCGCAACTGGCGGCGGCTGTGCAATCGTGGCCGCTGTACGTGCAGTTTCCGCTCGCGGTGCTGCTCGCCGACCTGACCCAGGCGATCCTGCATCGCGGCTACCACCGACTGCCGTTGCTGTGGCGCTTCCACGCGGTGCATCACTCCAGCCGGCACATCGACTGGCTGGCCGGATCGCGCATGCACCCGATCGAGATCCTGCTGACCCGCTCGCTGGTGCTGATGCCGCTGGTGGTGGTGGGCTTTTCGCCCGCGGTGCTGAGCGCCTACGTGGTGCTGGTCGGCATCCAGGCGGTGGTCGCACACGCCAACCTGCGCGTCGATTTCGGTTTACTGGAGTGGCTGCTGGTGACCCCGCGCTACCACCACTGGCACCACGCACGCGATCCGGCTTACGCGGATGCCAACTACGCGATCCACCTGCCGATCGTCGATCGCCTGCTCGGCACCCATCGCCTGCCGCCGCGCGGCGAATGGCCCGCCGAGTACGGGCTGCATGATGCGGGTTCGATCCGACCCGGGATCCTCGCGCAGACGATCGATCCCTTCGTGCGCCGCGCTCGCTGACCTGCACCGCGATGGGCCCGACAGGGACCGCCGCACACGCGGAGGCCCTGGCAGCGCACGAATGTTCCGCCGCGGACTACCCGCGTCAACGCAGCGCTGTTGGAGCCACCGGCTCGAAGCCATTGCTGAAGACGGGGTCGGCAGCTGCCGGTGGCGGAGGCGCGGCCACGAAGGTGTTGCCGACGCCGACCTGCACGGGGATCACCAAAGACTGCCCTGCCACGCCGACCGCATTGAGGGTCAGGGTGGTTTGCTGGATTGAATCGTCGGGAAAGCCTGCAGGATTGGCAGTCAGTGTGAGCGTGACCGGCACGCCGCCCGTGGACGTGTCGACACTCAGCCACGCCGCCCCGCTGCTGGCGGTGAACTGCAGGGAGCCGCTGCCGCGGTTGCCCAGATGGATCTGCGCGGTCTGCAGTTGGGTTTCGCCATTCGCTACGTGCCAGCCGATACGGTTGGGTCCGACGGTGAGTGTGGGGCCCGGGGTACCGAGATTACCGTCGACGATCACGTTCACCACCTGCGTGGCGACAAGACCGACGCTGTTGGTTGCCGTCAGCGTGACCGGGGTGATGCCGACCGGCAGGGTGGTGACGGTCAATTGCGCACCGGTACCCAACGGGCCCTGCGGCGTGCTCCAGGTCAGCCCGTTGTCGGCGACAAAGCCGTCCAGCGCATCCGACGCTTCGCCCTCGAGATTGACGACCTGGCTCGAAAAAACGCGCACGCGGTCGGCGGGCGTCAGGATCCGTGCTTGCGGCGGCCGGTTCACCAGGGTGGTGGCCGCACTGTCGGCCCACGCGGTCAACACGCCGTCGTAGCCGATCACGCGGAAGCGCGTACTGCCGCCGGCGAGCATCGACGTATCGATCGTGGTGCTCGCGCCCGTGACGCCCAGCTTGAGCGGCCTCAGCGTCGCGCCATTGTCGCGCGTGGAGAACAGGTCGAAACGCAACGGGTCACCGTCGGCATCGCTTGCGGTCCATGCCAGCATGGCGATGCCCGTGGTGGGATCCGGCGCGCCCTGCAAGGCGACGTTGGCGACACTCGGCGCGGTTGCGCTGAGTGCGGTCGTGCCGATCACCGAGCCGTTAGCGGTCGTCACGATGCGCACCGCGCGGGTACCTGCGACGAACGGCACCGCATGCCCGAACGACAGCTGCGGCAATGCGCCGATGGCCGAGCCGACGGAATCGTCCGCAATGACCGGCGCGAACGAATAGTCCGCAAGCGTGGCGCCTCCGGCATCGACCAAGCGAATACTGTAATCGCCGGGTGGCCGCGGCGGCTGCTCGAACACGCGGTCGACCCGCTGGATTGCGTTCAGCGCGGCGAACGTGCGATCGCCGGAAATGCTGCCTTGAACGATCAGGAAGTCGCCGCCCTGGGACGGGCCTGCGGGTGCGCGCCGATGGGCGCGTTCCTCGACAGCATCGACTGTGCCGGTGAAGGGGTTGAGAATCTGCAGCGCGATGGCGAGCGCGTTGTAGGTGTAGTCGCTGATCCAACTCGGCTTGCAGTAACCCATGATGTCGGAATGGCCGCCCGGCGAACGAAAACCCATGTCGATG
Source organism: Pseudomonadota bacterium (assembly GCA_031412975.1). Classification (GTDB taxonomy): domain Bacteria; phylum Pseudomonadota; class Gammaproteobacteria; order Xanthomonadales; family Ahniellaceae; genus UBA4656. Next base: position 7,404 of record JANOEA010000291.1, read on the forward strand.
CCGAGCGACGGTTCACCGCGGTCGAAGCCGGCGAGATCGGTATTCGGGTCGGCCGGCTGCGGCGCGATGCGCGAGCGGAAGTGCGGATAGTTCGGATCGTCGGCCGAATGACGGCACAGCGGGAGACCTGAACCCTGCACCGGGTGGTCGCGGCCGAGGAAGTGCCCGACTTCGTGCGCCGCATAGTCGTCGACATTTGCAGGCCCCGCGCCGATGCGTGCGGTGCAGCACGCGCCGCGAGTGCCCGGCACTCCGGGATACTGCGGGATCAGGGCATAGCCGACATCGGCATCGCCCATGAATCCGGTCGCGATCTGCAGCGCCGCCAGACGGGCCGCAGTGTAGTCGTGCGCGCACATTTCGCGGCGCGCCGCCGGGTACAGCATGCAGATTGGTGAGCTCTGGTCTACATAAGTGCCAAGTACCGGGTCGAACAGGACCATCGAGGGCGCACTGATCAGGCGCGAAAGCGGATACGCACGATTGATCCACGACGCATTGCGCTGCTGCTCGATCGAACTGGCTTGCGCAAAACCGTTGCCCGGTGGGGGGTACACACCAGGCAGCTGGTATGCCATCCGCACGAACTGCACTTTGAGCGTGGTGAAGCGGCGGAGCTCCCGGACCGGCGCAATCAGCGGATCGCTGGTGCAGCTGGGACTTGGCGCACCCGCGGCGCCGCTGATGGATGCGGCCAGTCGAAGGGCCGAAAACTGGGTCCAGCGGAACGGCAGCTCGAACAAAAAACTGTCGTTGAGGTTGGCGCGTTGCGGCGCTATCGGGATGGTGATCCTCGGTCCACCGGGATTCGACGGCACGATCGAACCGAGCGGCACCGCCGTGGTTCCGCCGCCCGACTCGAAGTTTCCGATCGCGCTCAGGCTCGCGGTGGCGCCTACCACCGGTGCGCCTACCGCGCGCACGTACACGCGCACGAAAGTACGCCGCGAATTGTTCAACTGGACACTGTTGGCGACGTCCTGGATGCCCTGCGTCACTTCCATGCCGGTGACGATCACCGGCGGCGGGGGCGGCGGCGCCGGCGGGCCGCCCGGACCGAAGGCGGGCGATGCTTGCGGTGAATTGCCGACCGCGATGCTGCCCGTCACCGCCAGCGACTCGGCGTCGATGACCAGGACCCTGCTGGCAGGGCCCAACGTGGCGTAGACCAGCGTGCCGATGCGATTGATCGCGATACCGACCGGGACGTCGGAGCCGGTGGCACCGGTCGAGATGGTCGCCACCTCGCGATCGCACTGCGTGTCGATCACCGAGATGGTGCGCGAGCCGGTGTTGGTCACGAACACGCGCTTGCCGTCCGGCGTGATGGCCAGGTTGTAGGCTGCCTCGCCCACCCTCGGGGTGGCGAGCACTGCGTTGTTCTGGGTGTCGATGACCGAAACGGTGCTGTTGAAGATACCGCCGCTGTTGGCCACGTAGAGGCGCGTGCCTGCGGGATTCACGGCGAGACCGCGCGGGAACAGGCCCACCCCGATGGTGGCCACGACGGTATTGGTCGACGCATCGATGACCGCTACGGTCGAACTGTCGCGGTTGCTCACGTAAACCCGCGTGCCAGCCGGATTGACCGCGACCTCATGGGGGCTCCGGCCAACGGTCACGGTATTCACCACCGTGTTGCTTGCAGTGTCGACGACTGACACCGTGCCGGTCAGGCTCGACAAGGTCTGGTTCGCCACATACAGGCGCGTGCCCGCCGGATTGACCGCCAGGCCCTGCGGCCGTTCACCCACGGCGATGGTTCCGATCACCGTGTTGGTCGTGGTGTCGAGCACCGCGACACTGTTGCCGACATAGCTGCTGATGTACGCGCGCGTACCTGCGGGGTTTACCGCAACGCCCAAGGGGATTTCGCCGGCCAGCACCGTGGCGACCACGCCGCTGGTCGCAACGTCGATCACCGACAGGTTGTTGCTCAATGTGTTGGGCACATAGGCAAATGGAGCGCCGTGCGCCAAGGTTCCGAACAACAGCGCATAGCCGAACAGCCCGGTCGCCACTGCGCACTTCCCACGTTCGGTTGCGCGCACCTGTGCACGACGGCACGGCACGACTGGCGCAGCGAGGTTTCGAACAGCTCGGTTCATGGGTTGCTCCGCGGCGGTTGGTGTCGCCTCGAGCGGTGCTCGAGGCGTCCCCCTGTCAATCCATACGGAAGCGAGTGCGGGCGATTACACGCAGCGGCAAAATCAGCCCGGCTTTGCGCGGGGGCAGCCTGTCGGCAGCTGCGCCGGACACCCTGCCACCACCGCAGTGCGGTTCAGGTTCCTCGGCAGCGCGTTGCGCCACGGGTTTGGTCACGACATCGGCGTGGCGACAGTCGGCAACGTCGCCTTCGCGCCGCGACCATTGTTCCGAACGCTTCGGAGAACCACGCTTCCGGCAACGACTATCCGCTCAATGCTCGCGGTCCCCGTCAGGACCGCCGCCACCCTTCGACTTCATCAGCGCTGCAAGGCCCGCGAACGGATTGCCGGTAGCCGCTGCCGCGGGTGCGGGGCCGGCAAGATTCCCGCTGGCGTTGTCGATGTAGCGCGAGTGCTCGTTGTCGTGGCAATACACGCACAGCAACTCCCAGTTGCTGCCATCGGCCGGATTGTGATCGTGGTTGTGGTTGCGATGATGGACCGTGAGCTCGGGCAGGTTCGCCCGCGTGAACTCGCGCGCACAGCGCCCGCAGATATGCGGATACATCTTCAACGCCTGCTCACGATAGCCGCGGTCCCGTTGCTCGGCGCTCTTGCGCGCTTCGGCGACGATGCGGTCTAGCTTGGCGTGGTCGAGGGGAGGCTTGGGAGGAGTCATGTTGGTCGTTGAGGAGGCAGACAGTATGTGAGGCAAGTCTTGTCTCGCGACGGATCTCGCAAGTCAAGCTGCCGTGGGGTCGTCACCCCGATTCATCGGGCTGCATCGTCGATCGTATAGCTGGTGCTGCGCCCACCCGCATCCGATTTGCGCAGCGCACCACGCGCCACGAGGTCGCTGATGTCGCGCAGCGCGGTGTCGGGTGAACACTTGGCGATCGCAGCCCATCGACTGCTGGTGAGCTTGCCGTCGAATCCATCGAGCAGCTTGTTGAGCAGTTTCGCCTGTCGCTGATTGAAGGGCGCGGTGCCTGGCGATGCCCAGCGCTGCCAGAAGCGCGACTTGGCAAGCACCGTATCCATCGCGTGGTGTGCCTGGTCGACGGCGCGATGCAGCGCGTCGAGGAACCACGCCAGCCACTCGGTGACATCCATCGATTGCTTCTGGGTTCTTTCGAGGATCGCGTAGTAGGCCTTTCGCTCGCGCTGGATTTGCGCCGACAGACTGTAGAAGCGTTGGCTGCTGCCGTCGGCGCGCGCAAGGAACAAATCCCCGACAGCGCGCGCGATGCGGCCGTTGCCATCGTCGAACGGATGCAGGGTGACGAACCACAGATGGGCGAGAGCGGCCTTGATCAGCGGGGGCTCGTTGCTCTCGCGGTTGGCCCACAGGATGAAACGCTCGGTCTCGATGTCGAGACGCGCGGCTGGCGGGGCCTCGAAATGCACCCGCTGCCGACCGAGCGGGCCAGACACCACCTGCATCGGCCCAGTGGCGTCGTTGCGCCAGGTACCGACGGTGATCGGAGCAAGTCCCGAATAGCCAGTCGGGAACAGCGCTGCATGCCATCCCAGCATGCGCTTCCGTGTGACCGGCGCATCGTTGTTGACCGTGGCATCGAGCACCATGTCGACCACGCCCTCGACATGCCGGTCGACCGGCGCCAGCGCGCCGATATCCACTCCCAGACGGCGCGCGATCGACGAACGCACCGACGCCACGTCGAACCTCTCGCCCTCGATCTCGCTGGTCTTGACCACCTCCGTGGTCAGCATCGACAGGCTGGCCTGCTCACGCAGCAGCATGCCGACGTCGGTCAAGCGCCCGATCAACAAACCCTGCGCGCGGCTGACTTCGGCCAAGCGCTGGGCGAGCGCACCGAGGTCGAAGCGCCACTCGGGCCAGTCGGGCGCCTGCCAGACGTACGTGTAATCCCTGCTTTCCATGCGGAGATAATGGGGGGCATTCTCCGCGCGCGCAACCTATTATCCGCGGGACGTGCGGTAATCAGCGCACGAACCCGATCTCGGAGGGGTGGCTACCCCAGTTCGGGGCCGCAGATTCCGTCGTGTCACCGACCAGGTCTGAGGGTTCGCCGCGCAGGATTCACCACGGCGAGGAAATGGATCAAATCAACTCAACCAGCGCAACGTCGGTCTTGCCAAAGTCGGTATCCAGGGTCAGCAGCGGCGTACCGCGTGACTTTGCCAGCGCGTAGGCAAAACAGTCGCCCGGATTGATCGGGTGAAACAGGGGTCAGAGTACCCTTTTTCACGATCCGTACTCTGACCGCAGGTTTCCTTCGATAGCATCGACTGGCGGATAGCCCTCAACACCCCGCCCCACACCCCTCGATCTCGAACTGGATCGTCGCGTGGCGCAGGCCGAAGCGATCGGCGAGCAACTCCTGCAGCGTGTGCAGCAGTCGGTCGGTATCTTGCGCCGCGTCGTGTTCGACGTGCGCGGTGAGCGCGGCGACCGTAGTCGACAGCGGCCAAACATGCAGATCGTGCACATTGCGCACGCCGGGCACCGCGCGCAGTGCGGATTCGACGGCTTGCAGGTCGATGCCGCGCGGCACCGCGTCGAGCGCGAGATCGAGCGATTCGCGCAGCAGGTCCCAGCCGCTCCACAGCACCACGGCTGCGATCATCAATCCGGTCGCGGGATCGAGCCAGGTCCAGCCGGTGAGCCAGATCGCGAAGCCGGCGACCACCACGCCGAGCGAGACGCCGGCGTCGGCGGCCAGATGCAGAAACGCGCCGCGCTGGTTGGCGTCGATTCGCCGGCCGCGCCAGAACAGCGCCGCGGAGCCCGCGTTGACCAGGAACGCGAATCCGGCCACGGCCATCACCGCCAGGCCCGGCACCGGATGCGGGTCGCCGAAGCGCGAGATGCTCTCCCACGCCAGCGCGCCGCACGCGAACAGCAGCAGGGTGGCGTTCATCAGCGCCGCGAGGATGGTCGAGCGCGCCATGCCGTAGGTGTGGCGGCGGGTCGGTTGGCGATTGGCGAGGCTCGCCGCGCCCCAGGCCAGCAGCAGTCCGAGCACGTCCGAAGCATTGTGTACGGCATCGGCGAGCAGTGCGACCGAGCCCAGCGCGAAGCCTGCCGCGCCCTGCACCAGCACCAGCGCCACATTCAGCGCCGTACCCCAGCGAAACGCACGCATCGCACCACCGCTGGAGTGCGCGTGGTCGTCGTGCGGATCGGGCGGACCGTGGTGGTGGCCGTGGTGGTGGGCGTGATCGTGCGCGGCCATGGCCCATCATGAGCCCTGCGGCCGGAAACGGGAACCAGGCAGCGCTGAAGCATGCACCCGACCAAGTCCAGGTGCGGGGCCAGGACGCGACCATTCGGCCCCGAATTGCCGCCATCGGCCCCGACAAACTACACTTCGCCGGCTAAAACGCCGCCCGGCCCTAGTCGCCGGGCGCTCCAGTTCATCCAACCCGTTCGGGGAAACACACATGCTCGAGTCCCAAGCTCTCTGGATCGCGCTCGGCTGCGCGGTGCTCGCGCTGCTGTATGGCGCATGGTCGATCCGCTGGATCCTCGCCCAGCCGGCCGGCAATCCGCGCATGCAGGAAATCGCCGCGGCGATCCAGGTCGGTGCCAACGCGTACATGAACCGCCAATACCGCACCATCGCGATCGTCGGCGTGATCCTGTTCGTGGTCATCGGAGTGGTGCCGGGGCTGGGCTGGACCACCGCGTTCGGGTTTGCGGTCGGCGCGATCCTGTCGGGCCTTGCCGGCTACATCGGCATGTTCATCTCGGTGCGCGCCAACGTGCGCACCGCGCAGGCGGCATCCAACGGGCTCAACGCCGCGCTCGCGGTGGCATTTCGCGGCGGTGCCATCACCGGCATGCTGGTGGTCGGACTCGGCCTGCTCGGCGTGGCTGGCTATTTCATGTTCGTGATCGGCCAGAGTTCGCTCGGCGGCATGTCGGAAACGGATATCAAGAACGCGCTGCAGCCGCTGGTCGGCCTCGCGTTCGGCTCGTCGCTGATCTCGATCTTCGCGCGTCTGGGCGGCGGCATCTTCACCAAGGGCGCCGACGTCGGCGCCGACCTGGTCGGCAAGGTCGAAGCCGGCATTCCCGAAGACGACCCCCGCAATCCCGCGGTGATCGCCGACAACGTCGGCGACAACGTCGGCGACTGCGCAGGCATGGCGGCCGACCTGTTCGAAACCTACGCGGTGACCATCGTCGCTGCGATGTTGATCGGCGGCATTTCCTTCGCCACCTACGGCGCGGCCGGCGTGATGTATCCGCTGGTGCTCGGCGCGGTGTCGATCGTGGCCTCGATCATCGGCACCTTCTTCGTCAAGGGTCGCGACGGCGGCAAGATCATGAATGCGCTGTACCGCGGCCTGATCGTGGCTGCATTGATCTCGGCGGTCGCGTTCTGGTTCGTGACCCAGCAGATGTTCCCGGACAATGCGGCCGCGATCTTCGGTTGCGCCGTGGTCGGGCTGGTGCTGACCGCCGCGATGGTGGTGATCACCGAGTACTACACCGCCACCGAGTACGCTCCGGTGCGCCATGTGGCGCAGGCCTCGACCACCGGGCATGCGACCAACATCATCGCCGGCATCGGCATCTCGATGAAGTCGACCGCACTGCCGGTGCTCGCGGTGTGCGCGGCGATACTTGCCGCCAACCAGCTGGCCGGCCTGTACGGCATCGCCGTGGCGGCCACCTCGATGCTGTCGATGGCCGGCATCATCGTCGCGCTCGACGCCTACGGCCCGATCACCGACAACGCCGGCGGCATCGCCGAGATGGCCGGCCTGCCAAAGGAGATCCGCAACATCACCGATCCGCTCGACGCGGTCGGCAACACCACCAAGGCGGTGACCAAGGGCTATGCGATCGGCTCGGCCGGTCTCGCCGCGCTGGTGCTGTTCGCCGACTACACGCACAGGCTCGGCGAGTATTTCCCCGGCCAGACCTTCGTGTTCGACATCGCCGATCCGCTGGTGCTGGTGGGCCTGCTGATCGGCGGCATGATCCCGTTCCTGTTCGCCGCGATGGCGATGGAAGCGGTCGGCCGTTCGGCCAGCGCGGTGGTCGAGGAAGTGCGTCGCCAGTTCCGCGAGATCAAGGGCATCATGGAAGGCACCGCGAAGCCGGAGTACGACAAGGCGGTCGACATGCTGACCAAGGCCGCGATCAAGGAAATGATCCTGCCGTCCTTGCTGCCGCTGTTCGTGCCGGTGATCGTGGCCTTCGGCTTTACCTTCCTGATCGATGCGCAGGCCGGCGCCAAGGCGCTTGGCGGCCTGCTGGTCGGCACCATCGTGACCGGTCTGTTCGTGGCGATCTCGATGACCACCGGTGGTGGCGCGTGGGACAACGCGAAGAAGTACATCGAGGACGGCCATCACGGTGGCAAGGGTTCCGACGCGCACAAGGCGGCGGTGACCGGCGACACCGTCGGCGATCCGTACAAGGACACCGCGGGTCCGGCGGTGAATCCGTTGATCAAGATCATCAACCTGGTGGCACTGTTGCTGGTGCCGGCGCTGGCTGCGGTCGCAAACTGAGGCTTGGCGAAATCGCGTCGCGCCGGGTGGCGCGGCGCGCGGTTCTTCGCAATGCCCCGCCGTGCGCGGGGCGCCGCTCAAGTCCGGCGCTCGCCGGCCGAGATCCCGGATCGAACCCGGGAGTCCAGCCATGGGTTCGATCGCGTCCATCGCGCGTTCCGGCAACGCCGGTTCCCGTGGAGGGGCGCACCCTGTGCGCGACTGGCACGATTGCATTGCCGGAACATCGAATGGTTGCGGTCGCGCGCGCGGCGCGCTCCTACAGAGAATCATTCGACAACGCGATTCCCGTGTAGGAGCGCACCCTGTGCGCGACAGCACCGCCCCCGGCCGCACGATGCATCCGACGCTCGCGGTCGCGCGCACGGCGCGCTCCTACAGAGGATCATTCGACACACCAGCTACAACGCTGTTCCCGTGTAGGAGCGCACCCTGTGCGCGACAGCCCCGACCGGGGCGCACGATGAATCCAACGCTTGTGGTTGCGCGCGGCGGGCTCCGAAGGAAGGCAATCCTCAGGAGCATCTACTTGGGCGTCGCTCCGATCAGTCGAACGCGTGACTGGCAGCGCCCGCAGGGGAATCAGCCGGCGGAGTCGCCGCAGCGCCGGGCGCGCGCGTGCCCGATATCAGGCCGTAGTACAGCAAGGGAATCACCACCAGCGTCAGCGCGGTCGACACCAGGATGCCGAAGATAAGCGATACCGCCAGGCCGTTGAAGATCGGATCGTCGAGGATGAAGAAGGCGCCGAGCATCGCCGCGGCCGCGGTCAACACGATCGGTTTTGCGCGCACCGCGCAGGCCTCGATGACCGCGTCATGCGGTGCACGCCCCTCGGCGACCGACTGGTTGATGAAATCCACCAGCAGGATCGAATTACGCACGATGATGCCGGCCAGCGCGATCATGCCGATCATCGAGGTCGCGGTGAACTGGGCACCGAGCAGCGCATGCCCGGGCATCACCCCGATCACGGTCAGCGGGATTGGCGCCATGATCACCAGCGGTATCACGTAACTGCGGAACTGCGCGACGACCAGCAGGTAGATCAACACCATGCCGGCCGCGTAGGCGATGCCCATGTCACGGAAGGTCTCGTAGGTGATCTGCCACTCGCCGTCCCACTTGACCGCGAAGTTGCCGGTATCGGCCGGCTGATCGATGAAGTGCTGCTCGATCCGCTGGCCATCGATCGCCTCGTCGCGCAGCTGCCCGACCAGATCGAACATGCCGTACAGCGGGCTGTCGATCGCGCTGGCCTCGTCGCCGGTGATGTACACGACGGGCAGCAGATCCTTGTGGTGGATCGCGCCATCCCACGGTGCCTCACTCACGCTCACCAGCTCGGACAGCGGAACCAGTTGACCGCTCCCACCACGCACGCGCAGCGCGAGCAGGCCATCGATGCTGGACTGGCTCGCGGCCGGCAGGCGCAGGCGAATCGGTCGCGGGAACTTCGACGCACCATCGTGCAGGTAGGTCGCATCGAGACCGCCCACGCCGGCGGCGATCGCCTCGGCAATCGCCGATTGCGGCACGCCGAGGCGGGCCGCACGCGCGCGATCGACCACCGCGATCTCGCGCGGCGCGTCGCTCTCGACACTGGTGTCGACATCGACGATGCCCTCGGTGGTCAGGAAACGTTGTTCCAGCACCTTGGCCAGCGCACGGCTGCGCGCATAATCGGGGCCATACAGCTCGGCCACCAGCGGCGAGAGCACCGGCGGACCCGGCGGCACCTCGACGACCTTTACCGAGGCGCCGTGGCGCGCGCCGATCGCGGCCAACTCGGGCCGCAGCGCCAATGCGATCTGATGGCTCTGCCGGTCGCGCTCATGCTTGTCGACCAGGTTGACCTGCAGGTCACCGACATTGCTGCCGCTGCGCAGGAAATACTGCCGCACGAGGCCGTTGAAGTTCATCGGCGCCGCGGTGCCGGCATAGCCCTGGTAGTCGAGCACCTCGGGTACGGTGTCCACCACCGATGCGAGTTCGACCAGCAGCGCGTTGGTGTCCTCGAGCGTGCGACCTTCGGGCAGATCGACCACGACCTGCAGTTCGGACTTGTTGTCGAACGGCAGCATCTTCAGCACCACCAGCTGCACCACCGCGAGCGAAGCGGCCACTCCGACCAGTGCGATCATCGAAGCGAACAGCCAGCCGCGCCGACGTCCACCGCGGGTCGGATGCAGGAACGGGCGCATCAGCGCCTCGAAGAACCGATGCAGGCGCGAGTCCGTGTCCACTTCGGCGGTGTGCGAAGCCGCGCCGGGCGACGGCACGTGCCGCGCCAGCAGCTTCAGCGACAGCCACGGCGTGACGGTCAGCGCGATCGCCAGCGACAGCAGCATGCCGACCGAGGCGTTGATCGGGATCGGCCGCATGTACGGGCCCATCAGGCCGGTCACGAACGCCATCGGCATCAGTGCCGCGATCACGGTGAAGGTCGCGAGGATGGTGGGACCACCGACCTCGTCGACCGCCGGTGGAATCGCCTGCAGCAGCGTCTTGCCGCCGCGGGCCATGTGGCGGTGGATGTTCTCGACCACCACGATTGCATCGTCGACCAGGATGCCGATCGAGAAGATCAGCGCGAACAGCGACACCCGGTTGAGCGTGAAGCCCATCGCCCACGATGCGAAGAGCGTCACCGCAAGGGTCAAGACCACCGCGGTGCCGACCACGATCGCCTCGCGCCAGCCGAGCGCGAACAGCACCAGCAGCACCACCGAGCCGGTCGCGAACACCAGCTTCTGGATCAGCTTCTGCGCCTTGTCGGCCGCGGTGCGTCCATAGTCGCGGGTGATCGTGGCCTGTACCCCATCCGGGATCAGCGCGCCGCGCAGCTCATCCACGCGGGTCTCGATCGCTGCAGTGATGTCGGCGGCATTGCTGCCGGGTTTCTTGGCGATCGCGATGGTCACCGCGGGCGCGATTCCGGCCACTGGACCCGAGCGCGCGGAGGGCGCACCGAACCATGCATAGCGGGTTGCAAGATCCGCCCCGGCACGGACTTCGGCGACATCCGACAAGCGCAGCGGGCGTCCGTCCTGCAAGCCGACCACCAGATCGGCGACCGCTTCGGCACTCACGAGGAAGGTGCCGGCGGTGACCGGGGTCGCGGTTCCACCACCGATGCGCTCGCCGACCTGCTGCACGGCGTTGGCGGCACGCAGCGAAGCGGCAAGATCGGCAACGGTCAGGCCGTAAGCGGCGAGACGCGCGGCGTCGAGCGTGACCGCGACCACGCGGTCGGGGGCGCCGATGGTGTAGATATCGCGCGTGCCATCGATGCGCTTGAACTCGGTTTCCAGCGTGTGGGCCACGTCGGCCAGATCCGCGGCGCTGCGCTGCGGGTCGTCGGTCCACAACGTCACGGCCATCACCGGCACGTCGTCGATGCCCTTGGGCTTGATCAGCGGCTGGCCTACGCCGAGACCCGCCGGCAGCCAATCCTGGTTGGAGAACACCTGGTTGTAGAGGCGCACGATCGCGGGCTGGCGCTCGACCCCGACTTGGTACTCGACGGTGAGCACGGCCATGCCCGGACGGCTGGTCGAGTAGACGTGCTTGACGCCCTCGATTTCCGACAGCTTCTGTTCCAGCGGCGTGCTGACCAGCTGTTCGACATCGCGCGCGCTCGCGCCGACGAAGGGCACGAACACGTTGGCCATCGTCACGTCGATCTGCGGCTCTTCCTCGCGCGGCGTGATCAGCACCGCCACCAGACCCAGCAACAGGCCGAGCAGCGCGAGGATCGGCGTGAGCGGATTGGCCTGGAACGCAGCGGCGAGGCGTCCAGACACACCGAGGCGCGGCTCAGTCATGCGCAGGACCCATCGCCTTGCGCTGCGCGGTCAATGCCTGCAATGCCGCCACCGGATCGGCAGCCAGCAGCTCGCCCGGCTGCAGGCCCGACAGCACTTCGATCTGATCGCCAACGGTCTGGCCCACCCGCAGCTGGCGCAGCGACAGGCGCTGGCCATCGAGCACGTAGGCGCCGCTGAGTTCGCCGCGCTGGATCATCGCGCTGCGCGGAATCCGCAACGAGGCGACATCGCCACCGATCGGAAACACCACCTTGGCGGTGATGCCCGGCTGCAGTCCATCGACCTGGCCGGCCAGCTGCACGCGGACGCCCACGCTGTGGGTGATCGGATCGGCGGCCGGGAACACGGTCACCTGGTCGGCCTCGAGCGAGCGACCGTCGGCAAGCACGACCATCGCGCGGTTGGCGCTGCGGATCGCCGCTGCTTCCGACTGCGGCACCTGCACTTCGATACGCCATGCACCGGGGTTGTACAGCGACAGCAGCGCCTGCCCCGGATGCAGGCTTTCGCCGGGCTCGACATGACGGGCACTGACGATGCCCGCGAACGGTGCGCGCACCGTGGTGTAGTCGGCCAGCTGGCCTGCTTGCGCGAGCTGCGCGCGCGCGGCATCGCGGCTGGCCGCGGCGGAATCCCGCGCGGCCCGCACCTGGTCGAGCTGCAGCTTCGACACGTACTGTTTGCCGGCGAGCGCTGCGTAGCGCGTGTAGCTCGCCTGTGCCTCGATTGCGGCGGCTTCTGCCGCACGCAGCTGCGCGCGTGCGGCGTCGGCTCCCGCCTGCTGTTCGACCGCGGTCAGGCGCAGCACCACCGCACCGGCGGCGACGCGGTCATTGACGTCGACCGCGACCTCGGTCACTCGACCGCTGGTCTGCGCGGCCAGCTCCGCCTGCTGCACCGCTTCGACCACGCCGTCCCAGGTGCGACCGGTGGTGCCGGTTGCGGCACCGACCACGATCGTGTCGAGCGGCGGCAATGGCGGCGCGGAACCGGCAACCGGAGGATCGCTGCAGGCGGAACCCAGCAGCGCGACGCCGAGAATCAGCAATGTTTGCAGGCGCTCGATCACGTCGGTGGTCCTCCTCGCCCGCTCAGCGGAAGCCGCAACCGGCAGGCTCGCCGCGCCCGACGCCCAACTTGCGGAAAATCATCGCGGCCGGACACAAGCCGGTGAAGCTCGACTGCAGCAGGTTCAAGCCGACGAACGCGGTGAGCAGCCACCACCACGGCGAAACCAGTTGGGTCAGCGCGAGACTGACCAGCACCATCAGGCCCGCAAAGGCCAGTACAGCACGATCGATACTCATGACGAAGTTCCTCGTTGGAAGGATTGACGTGGCGCCATTCGGGTCGGGCTTGGTGATCGCGACTGACACACGACGGTCGCTGTATGTTTGACCTTTTACTTTATTAGATGTAGCTTAATTAGACGAATACTGAATGTCAACATGCCGACCCACCCACGGAGAACCCCATGCCGACCACCGCACAAGACCTCGTGATGCACGCCAGGCGAAGCGTCGAGGAGATCGACGCCGTACGCCTGCTCGCGTTGCAGGAACAGGGAGCGCCGATCATCGACGTGCGTGAACCGGCGGAATTCGCGGCCGGCCATCTGCCCGGCGCGGTGAACATCCCGCGCGGGGTGATCGAGTTCGAAGTCGACGGCCATCCCGCGGTCAACTGCATCCGCGACGCGGCGCTCTCGCATCGGGAGTTGCCGCTGGTCGTATACTGTCGCAGTGGCGGGCGCAGTGCCCTGGCAGCCGATGCGCTGCAGCGCCTGGGTTTCGCACAGCCGCTGTCGCTCGCGGGCGGCTTCAGCCAGTGGACGACGGAATCGCGTCCGATAATCCAGGAGTTCGGAACGTGACGGTTACCCGGGCGCGCCTACGCGGCGGCAAAACAATCAAGACCAGTCTCGCCAACGAGCTCGATCCGCAGTCCGAAGCCGCGGCCGAACTGCTCAAGGCGATGGCCAATCCGCAGCGCCTGCGGGTGCTGTGCCTGTTGCTCGATGGCGAGCGGTCGGTGGGCCAGATCAACACACAGGTATCGCTGAGCCAATCGGCGCTGTCGCAACATCTGGGCATCCTGCGCGAACGCAAGCTGGTGTCGACGCGGCGCGCGGCGCAAACCGTCTACTACAGCGTCGCGCCGGGTCCGGTGCACGACATCATTTTCACGCTGCACTCGATTTATTGCGCGCCGAAGGGCAAGGCACCTGCGGTCACTCGCAAGCGGACACCTCCAGGGGGATTCGTTTTTTGTGCCTTACGGGGAATTTCCTCACAAGCAGGGTTTGCAGAAATTCGAGCGGGCCGATGCGGAGGTGATGGCGGCGAACCACGCGGGCCTGCTGAACCGGATGGTGAGCTGGGCGCGGGGCGAGA
>JANOEA010000292.1:0-1994 GCA_031412975.1 Pseudomonadota bacterium
ATGGCGCACTGGTGCCGGTGGAAGTGGTACTCGCCGCGCCGGCGGGTTGATCAGACGTTGCTTGCCGCAAGTACGAGCTTGTCGCAAGTACGACCCCCATCCCCAGCCCTTCCCCCGTGGAGGGGGAAGGGGGCAACAGCCGATCCAAACGCTCACGTCGAAACCACCAACCTGCCGCACCAGCGCTCCGTTCCCGCTTGCAGGAGAAGGGCCGGGGCCGGGGGCGCACGACTTGCGCCGCACTTCAAACGCAACGCCAGCTACAACACATCCCACGGATACTTGCCGCCGTCGACGATCATGCCGGCCACGCTTTCGATGCGCGCATCTTCGTTGGCCGCGATGCCGCGCACGTTGCGCGCGATCCGGCGGCGCGCCTGCTTGGCGAATACATAGGCGATGCTGGCCGCCTGCGCGCCGTTGACCTTGTCGGCCTGCTCGAGGCTGGCCGCGCGCGACAGCGCGCACAAACCGACGTACAGGTCGATCGCGATATCGCCCAGCCGCTTGAGCTGGTGCTGCTGGTCGGTGACGCGTTTGCCGTACTTCTTCAGCAGCGAGTCGCTGGCGTTGGCCAGTTCGACCACGCTCTTTTCGTAGATCTTCGCGGCCTTCTGCAGGTCGGGACTCAGCTGGGTGATGATCCTGTCGGTGCCCCAACCGGTGGTCTGCCGCGCGCGTCGGTTCGCATATCCGCTGAGCACGCCGAAACCCTTGATCGGATCGTTGAAGATGCTCGCGACCGCGTTGCGCAAGCCACTCAGGGATGCGCCGACATCCTTGAGTCCACTCAAGGCCACGTACAGGCGCAGGATTTCGTTGGTGCCCTCGAAGATGCTCAGGATGCGGCTGTCGCGGGTGTAGCGCTCGTACGGAAACTCCTTCATGAAACCGTTGCCGGCGGCGATCTGCAGGCTCTCGTAGCAGGCGCGCTGGATCGCCTCGCTGGCAAACACCTTGCTCATCGCCGCTTCGATCGAATAGTCCTCGACATCGTTGTCGATGTAGTGGGCGAGCATCCACACCGCGCTTTCGGCCGCGAAGCAGTCGATGGTCATCTGCGCGATCTTCTCGCGCACCAGGCCGAACTCGGCGATCGGCTTGCCGAACTGCTTGCGGTCCTTGGCCTGCTGGGTCGCCAGCTTGATCAGCGCCTTCATCCCGCCGACCGCGCCGCCACCGAGCCCGGTGCGGCCGTTGTTGAGGATCGCCATCGCGACCTTGAAGCCCTTGCCCTCTTCGCCGAGCAGCGCTTCCGGCGGCACGCGCACATCGCTGAACGCGACCGTGGTGGTGTTGCTCGCGCGGATGCCGAGCTTGTCCTCGTGGTGGCCGTGGCTCACGCCCGGCCATGCCGCCTCGACGATGAAGGCGGTCATCTTGCCGCCCTCGCCTTCGGTGCGCGCGAACACCGTGTAGAAACCGCCGATGCCGCCGTTGCTGATCCAGATCTTCTCGCCATTGAGCAGCCAGCTGCCATCGGGCTGCTTCTTCGCGTGGGTCTTGACCGATGCCGCGTCGGAACCGGCGCCCGATTCGGTCAGGCAGAACGCGGCGATCATCTCGCCGCTGGCGAGTTTCGGCAGGTACTGCTGCTTCTGCGCCTCGGTGCCGAACAGGATCAGGCCCTTGAGCCCGATCGAACTGTGCGCACCGACCGTGACCGAGGTGGAACTGTCGTGGCTCGACGATTGCGCGAGCACGCGCGCATACGCGCCATTGCTCAAGCCCAGGCCACCGTACTCTTCGCCGATGATCAGGCCGAACAGGCCCATGTCGCGCAACGCCTGGATGTACTCGGGTGGCTGTTCGCCCTTGCGGTCGTAGTCGACGATTTCCTTCTGCTTCGAGCCGAGGAATTCGTCGATCGCATCGACGATCGCGCCGAGATTCTCGCGATCCCTGGCGCGGATCTGCGGAAACGGAAACAGGTTCTCTTCGAGGATGTCGCCGAAGAACAGATGCTTGGCGACGCTCTGGTCGCGTTGCAGGGA
>JANOEA010000293.1:0-5882 GCA_031412975.1 Pseudomonadota bacterium
CGCCTGGATGTCGTCGACGATCGTCCGACCCATTGATTCCGGATCGATGTTTGCCAGCATCGTCGACAGGAACGCAGCGACCGCTTCGGCGTCTTCGAGGGACTGGGTCGCAAGGGCCCGGCTGCGCTCGGCTTCGCGGCCGGCGAGGACTGCGCTGATCGCAAGCGCGGTCATGACGCCGGCAATCACGATCGACGCCGCGGCGGCCGTGGCGAAAAATCGTGCGCGCCGGCGCTGTTCGCGGTCCTTGAGTACGCCGAACGATATCCCGAGCATTCCGGCGATGATCTTCAGTTTGGCGTTTTGCTTGCCGTCGGCGTTCGGCCGGACGTCCACGCCCAGCGGCTCGTCGGCCGCCAACGCGGGCGGAAAGTAGGTTCCATCATCGCCATCCACGATCAGGCAGAAGATCCGACCACCGCGCCCAAGCGCTTTGAATGTGTTGATCTCCTCATTGACCCAGCGTGACTTGGCCGCAGCAGGCGAGCAAACCACTATGAGGTTTTCGGACGCCCGCAGTGCGGTCTGGATCACGTCGCTCAAGCTCGACGAGGTGGATAGCTCGTCGCGGTCACGAAAGATCGGGTGCAGGCGATTGCTTGCAAGGCCATGCTCGGCCAGCAATCTGGTCGGCAAGCGATAGCCCTCCAAGGCGCGGTGGATCCACTTCGCCCAGCGGGCGTCCGCATGGTTGTAGCTGATGAAGGCCTTGTAGTCGTTGCTGACCATGCCGGGAGTATGCCAGAAGCCTGTCGTCGCACTTTGCCAAAGGCCCTATCCCGTGTGGCGCAATGATGCGATCCGGGGGTTATCCATCTGCGGGCGGCGGGCCAAGGCCCGCCCTATGGTTGTTGGCACGGTGGGCGTCCAGCGGGATGTCGTGGCGTAGGGCGGGCCTTCGGCCCGCCATCGTGCCGCCGTGCGCCTGGGAGGGCATTGACGCGTAACAACGTGATTGATTGATGGGCGGCGGGCCGAAGGCTCAAGGACACGCACTCCTGGGTGGCGACCGCCCGACCGTTCACCTGCTTGAACGTGAACTTGTACGCTTGAGTGAATGGAAGCGCCTCGACTTGATCGCCTGTGTGATACGTCTCAATGGTGACAACGACCAGCCATCGACTGCGCTCAATACGGAGTCGGCGAACGCCGGGTACGGGGCGTTGTTCTGGATGACCGCGGCTCGATCGACCGTGCCGCCGCCATTGACGACAACTGATACCACGAGAGCGACTGGAACGAGCTGTTCCGCAAGTGACGCTGGCGGATAGTTCGGTCGGGTATTCTCTCGCGCAGGCACTTCCGGCGGATACGTTTCTCCGGGGCGGATCACGTACCGGTTCTCGTCCGCCGGGTAGATGATCTCGGCCGACACTTCACCATCCGAATCGAATTGCGCACGCACAAAGCGCCGTGCACTGCCGCACTGCGCAAGTCCGCCGTCACCGACCGCCAGCCACGCAAGATGCCATGACTGCCACGCTCGACTTCGAAACCCTGCACCAGCTCGCGCAGAGCGGCGACCCGGAGGCGCAGTTCCAGCTCGGCCGCCTGCATGTATCGCGCGAGGCGTGGTCGCGCGCGCGGCGCAGCTTTCGCGAGGCTGCCGGTCACGGCCACGCCGGAGCGCTGAATGAGCTGGGCATGCTGCTGCTGTTCGGCATCGGCCTGCCGCCGGAGCCGCGCGAGGCGCTGGCCCTGCTGCACCAGGCAGAGGCCGCGGGTGCTGGCCAGGCGCCCTATCAACTGGCCCTGATGGGCTGGTGCGACAGTTACGTGCGGCTGGACATGGCGCAGATGGCCGCGCGGGTGCGCGAGGCCGCGCTGCGCGATTTTGCCCCGGCGCTGCGCGCATGTGCGCTGCTCTTTGCGCGGATGGATGGGGTAGCCGCGACGGTATCCGACGACTGCCTGGCGCGGGCGGCGACGCTCGGCGACGCGGTCAGCCAGTACCTGTGGGCGCTGCGGCTGCGCGCCCGCGGCGCGACCGATGCGTCGAATGCGTGGGCGGCACAGGCGGCGGCGCGCGGACTACCACGTGCGGCCGCGCTGCTGGGTGATGCCACGCCCGCGGCGCCAGCCGCGCAGGCCGCGCCGCTGGCGCAGCTGCCGCCGCTGACCTTGACCTGCCCGGCGCCGGCCAGCGTGAGCCGGCACAGCGACAGTCCGCTGATCGAAACCTTCGAGGACCTGCTCGGCGGCGAGGAGTGCGAGTTCATCATTGCACTGGGCGAGCCGTATCTGCGGCGCTCGGTGACCATCCCCGGCAACCAGCAAGTGCTGGTGCAGCACGAGCACCGCACCAGCAGCAATCATTCCTTCTACAGCTTCCAGGAGGACTTCGCGCTGCGCTGGCTGCAGTGGCGCGTGCTCGCGCAGATCGACGCGCCGATGGCAAACGCCGAGCACCTGGACCTGCTGCGCTACCTGCCCGGTCAGGAATACCGCCCGCATCGCGACTACCTGCCGCCGGGCATGTCGGGCAACAGCGCGCTGCCGGAGCAGCCGGGCCAGCGCGTGCATACGCTGTTCATCTATCTGGCCTCGGTAGCAGCCGGCGGCGAGACGGACTTCCCGCTGCTGGGCTTGCGCGTGAGCCCACGCGTGGGCCGCGCGGTGCACTTTCACAACCTGCTGCCCGACGGCCAGCCCGATGCGCGCACCCTGCACGCGGGCATGCCGGTGATCGAGGGCGTGAAGTGGCTGGCGACGCTATGGACCCGGCAGCGGCGGTACCGCGAATTCTGAGCGCAGTGCGGTAGCCGCGCAGCGCGCGGGACGTGCCCTGCTTTGCGGCAGCGGTGGTGCGCGTTATTCCGCATCCTGCGCGGATACTGGAACAGAGCCGGTGCAGTGCGCGCGCCGCCGTGCGCGAGGCGTCCGCCGGGGCTCGGAACCGGCAGCGCGCGCTCAACGCCTGCGCCGACCCTTGCCTGCTGGCGGCGACGAATCGAACTGCGCGATGAATGCCTTCAGGTCGGTGGGCAGCAGGTCCTCGGCTTGGTCTTCTTCGAGCAGGTCGAGCAGGGCGCGTCGCTTGCGCGGGTCGCCGAGATCGCGCAGATCGCGGTCGATCTGGCGCCGCGCGGCCTTGATATCGGCGAGCCACTGGTCGAATGCGGTATTGGCCGCGGGCGGATCGCGCAGCGCGTAGTCGACCCCGAGGCGATCGGCATTCAGTGCGGCGAATTCGATCAACTGCTGTTCGAGCTCGGTCAGTTGCGCGCGCAGCACCTGGTTGTAGTGCTTGATGCGCACCTCGGGCACGGCGGCCAGATGCGCGGCGTCGATCTGCTCGATCTGAAGCTGCAGATGCAGCAGGGCCAGCACGTCGTTGGCCGCGTAGGCCTGGTTGGCACGCTGCATCAGTGCGGTCTTGCGCGCGCGCTCGACCGGATCGCTCTCGCGATCGGGATGCAGGCTGCTGGCGAGCTTGCGGTACACCTCGCGCACGGAGGCGCTGGCCTGTTTCACCGCTTGCGCGCGGCGTTCGGCATCGAGCTGCGCGCGGGTCGGGCGCCCGCGCCGCGCGGCTTGCGTTGCTGCACGCGCGGCCTGCGCCTGCTGCTCTGCCGCGGCCTGCTCGGCAACCCGGTCGCTGATGTGCTCGAACAGGTCGTCAACGCTTTGCGCCGCATGGCCTTCGAGCACATCGTCGCCCAGCACCGATGCGGCAAGGGTTTTGGCGAATTCGAGATCCTGCTGGCGCAATTGCTCGAGGCTGAACTCGCTGTGTTTGTCGTGCAGGGCCGCGAGTTCGTCGTCGGGCGCGTCGGCGAGCAGGTCCCGGGTCACGTCGGTCAGTACGGTGCGAAGCGTCGCGCAATGCCTCTTGCCGAGTCCGCGCAGGGTGTTCGGATCGCTCAACATGGCGTCGATGCGGTGGACCAGGCGCCGCTGCGCGTCGCGCACCGCGGTCTCGGCCGGCAGCAGCTCGTTCTGCATGCGGTCGAGGTAGCGCTGTCCCCACGCTTCCCACTCTGCGACCCGAGTGCGTGCGCGTTGCAGTTGCGCGGTCAGCCGGTTGAACTCGCGCTGCGTCTTGCCCAGGGTCGCTGCGGCACCCGGCACCTTGACCATTTCGGCACCATCGATGGATGCGCGATCGGAAGGTTCACGGGTTGATCTGTTCGGCATGGTCGGGTTCTGTGTGGGGTGTGCTTGCATCAAGAGACCGCGTAGGGCGGGCCTTCGGCCCGCCATCGATGCATCCACGGCTACGACTGTCGCTGTCCGGCGACCTGCACGCCCCAGCCGGGCTTCCAGCGCCACTTCGCCCACGCCTGCAGTGCGAAGTAGGCCACGCCGAAGGCGATCACCCGATGCGGCTCGTCAACCCATACGCCACTGCCCGGAATCGCTGCAGCGGTACGCACTGCCTCGTCGATGCCGAACTGCGGCAGTGGCATCGTGGCGGTGACGATCGCGCCGATCACGTAGCCGACGACCGCGATCATGGTGAACGTGGCCTGGCGCGACTGTTCGTCGTGGGTCGGCATCGGCGCGAGCCAGACCACCGCGAGCTTGGACAACAGCAACCAGCAGAACACCAGGATCGGCCACCACGCATCGAAGGCGAGACTGAATGCGCCCGCGAACAGCAGGTAGAACGTGCCGAAACCCAACACAACCCGGGTCTTGCGCAGCCGCGTCGCCTTGGGGTCGGACACGGTGGTGCCGATGATGCCGCTGGAATGCACGGTGAGGAATTCCAGCAGCATCGTGACCATCAGGTTCTTGACCCACTCAGCGCCCAGCGTGAGCGGCGCGATCCACACCAGCAGGAAGGTTGCGGCGCTCACGATATCGGGTAGCGCGGCGACCATGCGTCCGACTGGATGATCGCCGCTGCGCGCCATGCTCAGGGAACCTCGTCGGTGATCGCACCCGCGGTTGCCCGTTGCAGCCGGTCGCGCACGGCTCCCCATGCGGGTCCTGCCGGCGGCGCCTGCACCAGGATCCGGTCGGCCCCCTCCGCATCCATCGCCCGCAGTGCGGCATACAGATGCCGCGCATAGTCGTTCGGCAGCGCAGGCAATTCCAGCCCTTCGGCGCCGCTCGGCAGCTCGCCGAGTGCGATCACGCGAATCGTCTCGCCCTCGCGCACGAGTGCCGCCAATCGCGCCGACAGCTGCGCGATGTCGACCAGCTCGGCCGGCGTGCGCGGTGCATAGTGGCTGGCGAGTGCGCCGGACACGCGCGGGCTGTCTGCGATCGCTCCGGCTTCAAGGCGCTGTCCGATCGCTCCTTCCAGCGCATCGAGCGCGATGCGCCCGGGGCGCAGGATGCGCGGCGCGGCGCCGGACAGATCGACGATCGTCGACTCGATCCCGACCTGGCACGGCCCGCCGTCGAGCACGATCGGCAGCGCATCGCCGAACTCCTCGCGCACGTGCTGCGCGGTGGTGGACTGACGTGGCCGAAGCGGTTGGCGCTGGGCGCCGCGAGCCCACCGCCGAACGCGGTCAGCAGGGCGAGGGCGACCGGATGCGCCGGCACCCGCAGACCCACGGTGTCCTGGCCGCCGGTGATCAACGGGCTGACCGCATGCGCGCGTTTGAGGATCAGGGTCAGTGGGCCGGGCCAGAAGCGCTGCGCGAGTACCCTGGCCGCTGGCGGAATCTCGCGCGCCCAGGCCTCGAGGTTCGCGGCATCGGCCAAGTGCACGATCAGCGGATGATCGGCCGGCCGTCCCTTGAGTGCGAAGATGCGCTGGATTGCCTCGGGGTTCGTCGCATCGCCCGCGAGGCCGTAGACGGTTTCGGTCGGCATGCCGACGAGCTCGCCGCGACGCAGCGATTCCACGGCATCGTTGAGCTGCGGCAGTGCGGGCGGCGACTTCGGGTGCATGCGGCGATTGTAGACGCGGCCGCCGCGCGGTG
>JANOEA010000294.1:0-11880 GCA_031412975.1 Pseudomonadota bacterium
CGGACCGCCTTCGGCTTCGCCGTCCTCCAGCTTCGCCACGTCGCGCAGTCCGCGATCGAGGCGCTTCTGCGCCTTGGCGCCGAGTTTCTGCAGGGTCTCGATCTGGCTGACCACGTTGCCCTTGCCGCTGGACAGCTTGGCGCGCGCATCGGTCAGCGAATCGCGCGCGATGCGCATGTTGCGATCGACCTTGTCGAGGTCGGTCATCAGGCCATGGAACTTGTCGTACAGCCGCCCTGCCCGCTCGGCGATCTCCATCGCATTGCGGTTGCGATCCTCGTTGCGCCACACGGTCGCGACCGTACGCAGCGTGGCCAGCAGGGTCGAGGTCGACACCAGCGCGACATTGCGCTCCATCGCCTGCAACTGCAGGGAATCATCGGCGCGCATCGCTTCGAGCAACGCCGCCTCCACCGGCACGAACATCAGCACGTAGTCGACCGTATGCACGTTGGGCAGTGTCGCGTAGTTGCGCTGGGCGAGCCCCGCGATGTGGCTGCGCAGGGAGGCGACGTGCGCCTTCATCTGCAGCGCCCGGGTGTCCTCGTCGGTCGCCGCACACCAGCGCTCCCACGCCACCAGCGAGACCTTGGCGTCGATCACCAGATCGCGTTCGTCGGGCAAATGCACGATCGCGTCGGGGCGTTGGCGCCCGTCGTCGCCCTGCATGTTGACCTGGGTTTCGAAACCGCGCCCGGGCTCAAGTCCCGAGGCCTCCAGCAAGCGCTCGAGCAGCATCTCGCCCCACTGGCCCTGCACGCGCTGTTCGCCCTTGAGCGCGCGGGTCAGCGCCGTCGCCTCATCGCCGAGGCGCACGTTGAGCAGGCGCAGCTGGTCGAGTTCGAGCTTCAGCCCCAGCCGCTCGCGCGATTCCTTGTCGTAGGTTTCCAGCACCGAGCGCTGGAAGGCACCGAGTTGTTCGCGCAGCGGGCCCAGCAGGCCGCCGATCTGCAGCTGGTTGGCTTCGCTGAACTTGCGCGATTTCTCGTCGAGGATCCGGCTCGACAGCGCTTCGAACTCGAGCTTCATCTGCGCGCCGACCTGGTCGAGCGCGCGCTGCCGCTCGGACGCGATCTGTTGCGCGGCTTCCAGCTGCGCGCGCTGTTCGGCGATGCTCGACTGCGCAGCGGCGAGCTGCGTGCGCAGCGCTTCACGGTCGCGCTCCAGCGCGTCGAGCTCCGCCTGCAGTGGCACGAAGGCGGCCAGCTGGGTCTGCAGGCGCGCACGTTCGGCCGCTGCCTCGGTCGCCGCCTGTGCCGCAACACGTTCCGCATCGCGCGCAGCTGCGATTTCATGCCGCGCTTCAGCCAGGCGCGCACTGTCGGCACCGCGCTCGGCGCGCAGGCTGGCCACTTCCGCATCGCGCGAGCGCGCACCCTCGTCATGCGCGCGCCGCACGCGACTGGTCGCGGCCCACAGCAGCAGCGCCAGGGCCAGCAGCAGGGCCACCGCGAGCACGATCAATCCGATGTGGAGGGCGTCCAGCGTCATTGCATTGCATGGCGTGCGGCGAAGGCGCCTAGTCTAGCCGCGCCATCGACGACCCCAACAAAAAGGGCGCGACTTTCGCCGCGCCCCGTGATGCGGGCGGAACCGGAGCCTGGAAGGCTCAGGCCTTCTTCACCCATGCGGCGCACCAGCCCTTCGCATTCACCGACTTGCCCGGGAAGATCGAGCACGGCAGGCGACCATCGGCCTGCGCGGCCTGGGCCAGGCTGCAGTTGCTGCACATCTGCTCGTTCTTGTGGTTCGGGAACTTGGCCGCGTCCACCTTGGTGGTGTCTTCGTGGTAACCGAGCGCCGCGCCGGTCGGATCGGTTTCAGTCAGTGCCGGCAGGTTGGCCGACGCCGGCTGCGCGAGCAAACCGCCCAGTACCGGTGCCGAGGCCACGCCAAGAACGGCGATCTTGATGAAGCGGCGGCGGGAATTGTTGGTGTCATTCATGGAGTGGTTCCTCAGAGCTTCGGTGATGGACAACTTGCAGGGTGCATTGTGGACTTCGCAGCTGAATATGCGTTGAGTCCCGTCAACGCAGCGCGATTTTCGGAGCCGGAGTTTATCGTGGGTTGTGCTTGCAGACGCTAAAGGAAAACCACTCGCATTTGCGCGACCTGCAGCAGTCGCTATAGTGGCGCGCCGCAGCATCCGCCGGAGAGCCCCCATCGCCACTCCCACGCCCATCGACGAGCAGTTCCTGCACACCGCGCGCGCACTCGCCACAGCCGGTCGCGAGCTCGCCGCGCTCGGCTGGACGCCGGCGACGTCGAGCAATTTCTCCGCGCGGATCGATCCGCAGCGGATCGCGATCACGATCTCCGGGCGCGACAAGGGTCGCCTGACCGAGGCCGACATCATGCAGATCGACAGCGAGGGTCGTGCCGTCGGCACGCCGGCGCGGCCATCGGCCGAAACCCTGCTGCATACCCATCTGTATGCACGCTACCCCGACACCGGCGCGGTGCTGCATACGCACTCGCACAACCAGACCGTCGCCTCGCGACTGTTCGCGGCCGCCGGCCAGATCAGGATCGATGGCTACGAGCTGATCAAGGCGCTGCGCGGCCACACCACCCACGACACGTCGATCACGGTGCCGGTGTTCGCCAACACGCAGGACATGCCGAGCCTGGTCGCCGATATCGAGCGCTGGATCGATGCCGGGCATGCCCTGCCCGGCTACCTGATCGACGGCCACGGTCTGTACGCGTGGGGCCTTGATCTGGCCGAAGCGCGCCGCCATCTCGACGCGTTGGAGTTCCTGCTCGGTTGCGAGCTCGACTTGAGGAGACTGCAGGCATGAGCCGTTTGCGCATTTATTCCGAACAGGCACCCGACCAGCCGCTGGTCGAGCATCACGAGCACGAGGCGATCGCGCTCGAGCTCGCCGCGCGCGGCGTGCGCTTCGAACGCTGGCAGACCACTGCACGGATCCAGCCCGGTGCGGCCCCCGAGGACGTGATCGCTGCCTATCGCGGCGACATCGATCGCCTGATGGCCGAGCAGGGCTACCAGGCCGTCGACGTGATCAGCCTCGATGCGAGCCATCCGCAGAAGACCGAACTGCGGCAGAAATTCCTCAACGAGCACCGCCACGCGGAGGACGAGGTGCGCTTCTTCGTCGCCGGGCAGGGTCTGTTCAGCCTGCACCTGGACGATCGCATCTACGAGGTGCTGTGCACCGCGGGCGATCTGATCGGCGTGCCCGACAATACGCGCCACTGGTTCGACATGGGCCCGCACCCGCACTTCGTCGCGATCCGGCTGTTCACCAACCCGGCCGGCTGGGTGGCCAACTTCACCGGCGACGAGATCGCGCAGCGTTTCCCGCGCCTGGACAACTGAGACGCACGCCGCGATGCAGCGTCCGGGCGTAATCCTGACCGATATCGAGGGAACCACCAGCTCGATCAGCTTCGTCAAGGACGTGCTGTTTCCGTATGCCCGCGAGCGGCTGCCGGAGTTCGTGCGTGCGCGCGCGGGTGAACCTGCGATCCGCAAGCTGCTCGAAGACGCCGCGCGCGAGGGCGGTATCGCGGACGCCGACGATACGGCGATCATCGCGCTGCTGCTGCGCTGGATCGACGAGGACCGCAAGGCGACCCCGCTGAAGGCCCTGCAGGCGATGATCTGGGTCGGTGGCTACGACGGCCGCGACTTCGTCGCCCACGTCTACCCCGACGCGGTGGCGGGTTTGCAGCGCTGGCACGCGGCCGGAATCCCGATCCATGTCTACTCTTCGGGCGCGGTGCCGGCGCAGAAGCTGTACTTCGCGCACACCGAGGTCGGCGATCTGACGCCGCTGTTCAGCGGTTACTTCGACACCACCAGTGGCAGCAAGCGTGAAGCAGCGTCGTATCGCAGCATTGCGCAGGCGATCGGCGTGCCGCCCGCGCAAATCCTGTTCCTGTCGGATATCGATGCCGAGCTGGATGCCGCGCAGGAAGCAGGGCTGGCGACTGCGTGGGTCCGCCGCGACGGCGGCCAACTGCCGCACCAGCGCCATCGCAGCGTCAGCAGCTTCGACAAACTCGGTTTCTGAGCAGACCCGGGCTTCCGTAACGAACGGGCTGTGTGTCGATCGGCGGAGCGCCTCACGCTTCCCATTTCTAGCCGCCTCCACAGGTCACCACAGCTTTCACCACGGCAGTACTCTCGAAAGCCCGCCTCAGCGCTCCTGCACTACGAATCTGCTATCGCAGTGCATCCCGGTTGTCGACCGAGTCGTTGAGTGGCACGAACCTCGCCGCTTTGCGCTGCCAGCGCCCACACGCGGCGCCGGGGTAGGTCAGGTCGCTGTCGATCCGCAGGCGCCGCGGCGTCAGCATATGCAGCAGTGCACGGCCGGCGATCTGATTTGCGACCGGCATCGCCTGCGCATTGCAGTTCGGGCAGAAGCCGGTGAAGCTGCGCATCTGAATCTCGACTGCGTCGTCGGCATCGCCGGTTCCGAGCATCCAGCGCAGCGCGCCGGCAGCGTCGTAGTAGTAGAGCACCAGCACCGTGACCTCGCCGCGGCGCACGATCGACGCCCCGTTGCCCGGTTCCGCGGGCGGGAACCAGGTCCCGGTGATCTCGACGCGAGGCTCGCCTCCGAACAGCGCCGCCTGCATGCGTTCGCTGCGCTCGGTCGCGCCGTCGATGCGCCAGCGCAGCGTGGCCTCGGTGTTGCTGTCGAAGTCGATGCGGATCTCGCCGACGTCGCTCAGCGCGATCGTGCCGTCGACATTGCGGCGCGCCTGCTGCAGCAGCGCCTGCCAGCGCGGCCCGGTGAGTGCCGCAACGGCCTGGTAGACCGTCGGCTCGCCGACGGCGTTGTAGGTGTACCAGAGCACCGTCAAGCGGTTGCCGTTGGTCTGCAGGTCGAGGCCATGGCCGTCGCGATCCGGCTGCCAAAGGCCGCGGTACGGATTGATGCCGACTTCGATCGCCCCGGCATCGCAGCGCGCGGTGGTGCCGGCGCTCATGGTCTGTGGGCGTGGTGCGCCGCGCAGGTCGACCGCTGGGCAGCCGTCACCGTGGTCGAGCGCAGCACCGGTCGGGAACGGCAGATCGCCGGGCCCATGGGGCGTCAAGACATTCCCCGCGACGACGCGATCTCCCGTTGCGCTGAATGCGCAGGGGGGCGACACCTGTTGCAGGTTCTGGCCAAGGCTGCGAACACCCGGCCCGCAGATCGCAACCGGCGCGGGAGTTTGGCCGAAGTCGGCCAGCAGGTTTCCCTCGAGTTCGAGGAAGCTGCCGAAACCTGCCTGAAGGAGCTCACGCTGCGCGACGCGAGCGAGCGTGGACCAACGTATCAGTCCGGATCCGTTGTCCGTGCGGACGACTGTCGACACGGATCCAATCGAGTGGATCGCGGATGACTCGACCAGCACGTCCCTGCCGCTGATCGCTGCACGATCCGAAATGTCCAGCAGCAGTCCCTGCATGTCGGTGCGGATCAGCTGCACGTTTCCGGGCCCCTCCACCGCTGGGGCGAGAACGGCGCCGGAGGCGTCATGCCGGGTGATCGACGCGCGGGTCAGGACGAGCGCTCCGTCATTGCGAATGAGTGACTCGGTCGTCATCGGACGCTGCTCGATCCGAACCGAATCGAACGACAGATGGGAACCGGAATCGATGGTGAGCAACCGACCCGAGTCCGAGGGCAGCAGCCCGGCACCGTTTCCGAACACGGCTGCCTGTCCGCGTACGGTCGGCGCGCTGGCCAGCGTATAGGCGCTGCTGCCGTCGAGCACGAACTCGGTCCCCGCCAGAGTGTCAGCTTGTGCGAGGACGCTGTCGAAGCGACCGTGGGTGCCGTGGTCACGGATCACCACGCCGCCTCCATCGTTGTCGAGCACGGTCATCTCGATCAACGCGAAACCGACGGCGTCGCCGTCACCGGTGACCAGCGCGAGCTCCTGCGCGTGTTTGCGGTCGCCGTCTGCATCAGCGTCGTCCTCGACCGCGATGACGAGCTCGCGTTCGCCGGCGGCGCCGGGCGCCCATTCGATGAATGACGCATCGGGCGGTAGTGGCGACAGCGAGGAGCGCGAGAGCAGCATGTCGATGGATTCGCCGAACACGCGAACGCGGGTTTCTCGCGGATTGTCTCGCCGCAGGCGGACCCGGATGCGGTCGCCCTCTCCGACCACGGTGGAGGCCGAAACGACAACCACCTCGGGCGCAACGGGGGAGATCGCCACCGTGCGCGCGTCGATGCCACCGACATCGCCGACACTTCCGTCGCTTCCATTCCAGCCCAACCATGCGCCGGCAGACCAGTCGACGGGTGTCGCCGGATCGGCATCCAGCAAGTGTCCGGTCATGTCACGGGCTTCGACTTCGAGTGCAAGGGGCTGGGGTGCAGTGCCACTGCCCGGCAGCGTGGTTTCGAACACGAAGGTGTCGTCGCGATAGCGCAGCCCAGGCTCCGCGAGCCATCTGCCATTCACGGTGTCGAGCGCGATGCGCGCACTGCCGTCGCGCCGCCACACCTGCGGCGCGAGCGGCACCGAGGCGCCGGGCAGTTGCGCGATGGCGCCATCGAGACGGTGGCGCATCGGCTTGGAGAATGCGAGCTCGATCCGCACGCGCTGGCCGCCGACCAGCGCAGCTGAGGCCTGCGGCAGCAGTTCGCGAGTTCCGCCGGCGCGCGCCACCCAACGGGGCTCCTGCAACAACGCACCGCTTTGCGCATCGCGGATCCTTACCCGCGCCAGATGCGGCGGCCCTGCCATGTGGTACATCGCGATCAGATGGGTTTCCGCCCAGGCCTCGCGCACACGGCGGATCTGGCTCGCCGGCAGGATGAAGCCGTCGTGGCTGACGCCGAAGCCGCCGTACTGGGTGGCACCGGTCATCGACGGTTCGATTTCCAGCGTCCACGCCGGCACCAGCCATTCGTGGGCGAAATACTCCGACGCAGTGCCGATGCCCTGGGCCGGCGGGCCCAGCGACTCTCCGTATACGACGCCGTTCGCGGCACGATCGCGTGTCGGCACCGCGGCGTGATGCGCGGAAAGCAGCGACACCAGGCGCTGCTGGATACCGTTGAGCCGCTGGCGATTGGTGTTTACCGTGAGGAACATGCTGGTGTGCGAATGCAGGTCGATGCCGAGGCGCATGCGGGACGCGGGCCCGAGCACGGCGGCGGCGCGCATCGCCTGGGTCTCGGGTTCCGAATGCGCACCCAGCCCGTGATACACGAGACTCACCGGGGTCGACGAGGTATTGCCGCACGAATTCGGCTGCGAGCTGACCGCCCAGAACGGCGGGTGGTTGCGATTCATGTCGATGCCGAGCAGATGGTCACCGAGGGTGGTGAGCACCGTGTCGACGCCGCGCATGTTCTTGCGCCGCATGCGGCCATCGCGTGGCCAGCCGTTGGGTACGCACGGATCGGCGCCGACGATCGCCTGGGTCGGGAACTTCTGCGTCATCGCGAAGCCGTCGACGTTCAACACCGGGATGATCACGAGCCGAGTGTGGTCGAGCAGGTAGCGCACGATCCCCTGGTCGCCGGTGCCGTCGGCGATGCGCTCGACCAGACCGGTGGCCACTTCGGGCGCCACCCATTCGCGGGCGTGCGTGGTCGCGGCGATGAAGAACGCCGGGCGCGCGAAGCCTTCGGGCGTGGTCGACGATGGCGACGCCGCCGTGTATGCCCACACGGTCGATCCCTGCGTCGAGAGGCCGACCGGGTGCGCGCTGATGTCGGCATGCTCAAGCGCGAGCGACTGCAGTCGCGCGGTGAGGCTGGCTAGTTCACGGAAGCCATCGACGGGCGTCAGCGATGCGACCGGGATCGGCACCGGGTAACCGAGCGGAATCAGGCCCGGGCCGCTCTGGTTCTCGGTGTAGGTGAATACCTGCTGCGCCGTCAGGGCGGTGCTGCAGCACGCGAATGCCGCGGCGAGCGCCGCGCGCCACACCACCGTGCACCGCGATGCCGAGCGCGCGGGGCTGCTCGTCATCGAGGTAGCTACCCCGGTTGCGACGGTCATGGCTGCATTTCCTGCTGAAACACTTCGGGCACCGCGTCGCGCGCTTCTAATCGCTTCAATGCCTGTGCCGCCTGCGGCGAGCCTTCGAGCTGCAGGGCGAGCACGAGGTAGCGGGTGCGCGGAGTGTTCGCAGCGTGTTTGGGCTGTGCATCGAGCCACATCGCGAGCTGTTTGCCGCGATCGGCCATCGGCATGCGCGCCAGGGCCGCAGCGCCGCTCGCGCCGCTGGCGGGATCATCGAGGGCCGCGAGCAGCGTGTCACGAGCGGGCGCGTGCTTCGGCGCGAGCGCCGCCATCGCGAGCAGTGCCGCCGACGCAAGCTCCGGCTGCAGGCGCGCCGACTCGAGCACCCGCATCGCCTCGGATACCGAAAGTGCGGCAGGTGCGCGGGCGACAACGTCGAGCTGAAAACCGGGATCGCCGTGCGCAAGCACGGTCAGGAAAGCATTGACATCGGCGCGCCGCATCGCCACCGCATGCCACAGGGCGACGGGCGCGTCCGGCGGCATCTGCCGACGCAGCACATCGAGCGCCGCATCGTCGAGCGTTGCAGCAGCGGTCGCGGCAAGCGAGCGGTCCATCGCGTCTGCGCGTTGCAGCGCTTCGATCGCAGCGGCAGGGCTGGACACGAGCCGCTGGCGCCAGTCGTCGCGCAGCTGCTGCCGTTGCCACAGGTCCAAGGTGCCGAGCGCGCGCGCCGCGATCGCGAAGACGGGTTCGAAATGGTCGGCCGCGGTCTCCTCGTGACGCCGTACCACCCGGACCGGTTGCGTCGCCAGCCACTTGAGCACGGTGTCTGCGCCGGGTTGCGGCCCCCGCTCGCGCCACCTGTCGATGAGCCGGCTTGCGACCAGCTCGAAAACGACGGCGTCGTCGATCGCCGCGAGGGAAACGATCCCAGCATGCGCGGCGCCCGGGTCCAGTTGTTCGTGAATTGCGTCGGCCAGCGCATCGGCGCGCACCAGACTGGCCGGTGCAATTGCCTCGATTCGCACCGCTGCCATCGGCTCGGGAGAAATGTCCGCCGCGGGGGCCACGCTTGTGGCTATGCAGGTGGCCGCAGCCAGCGACAGCAATCGCCCCTTCATGCGCCGTGTGTACCGCACGTCCAGGAGCTTGTCAACGAAGACAATCGTACGAACGAATTAGGCGTGGCGGACCATGCCTTGAACACGGCGCCCTTGAAAGCAGCAGCCAATCCGTTCTCGAGCATTCGCCCGTTCCAGCCTTGCGGCGGCAGTTCTACGAGACCGTCGGCAGACTGCCGCGATCGACGCGGCGATTCATTCCAGCCGGAACGCATCCGCATCGAGATGGAACGGAAAGCGCTGTCGATGCGCGCGCAGTACCTCGGCGCTGAAGGTCGTGGTGACCACCTGGGTCAGCGCGCCGCATTCGACCAGCGGCTGCCCGAGCGGATCGAGCGCGACGCTTCCGCCGAGATAGTGCAGGCCGTTGCCATCGGTGCCGACGCGGTTGACCCCGATGCCGTAGCTGAGGTTTTCGATTGCGCGCGCGCGCAACAGGGTCTGCCACGCGTAATGCCGCGGCGACGGCCAGTTGGCGACGAACAGCAGCAGGTCGTAGTCGAAATCATCCGCCACGGTCGCGCCGAAGCGATTGCGCGCGTAGACCGGAAAGCGCAGGTCGTAGCAGACCAGCGGGCAAATCCGCCAGCCGTTCAGATCGACCACCAGGCGGCGGCCACCCATCGTGTAGCGCTCGTGTTCGCCGGCGAAGCGAAACAGGTGGCGCTTGTCGTAGCTCGCGAACGATCCGTCCTCGCGCATCCAGATCAGGCGATTGAAATAGCGCTCGCCGTCATTGACCACCACCGAGCCGGTGATCACCGCGCCGATCTCGGCCGCAAGCGACTTCATCCACGCCAGCGTCTCGCCATCCATATCCTCGGCATTGCCGAGGGTCTGGTTGGTGAAGCCCGAGGTGAAGGTCTCCGGCAGCACCACGAGGTCGGTCTGCCCGCGCACGCTGCGCGCGAGCTCGCCATACATCTCGCGGTTGCCGGCCGGATCGTGCCAGCGGGTGTCGGCCTGGATCAGGGTGATGCGCAGATCGGTCGCGGTCGGATCCATGAGGGTTCCTCAGATGCCGGCCAGCCGCTGCGCGGCAGCCTGCAGGGTCGCATCGGTCTTGGCGAAACAGAAGCGTATCAGCTGCATTTCCGGTGGTGCGTCGTAGAAAGCGCTGACCGGGATCGCGGCCACCCCGCGCTCGCGCACCAGCCATTCGCAGAAAGCGCGGTCGTCGCGATCCGAGATCTCGCTGTAGGCGGCGATCTGGAAGTAGGCGCCGGCGACCGGCAGCAGCTCGAAGCGGGTATCGCCGAGCAGGGTCGCGAAGCGGTCGCGCTTGTCCTGGTAGAAGCGCGGCAGGTCGACATCGTGCTGCGGATCCTTCTCGAGCACTTCGGCCAGGGCCCACTGCGCGGGCGCGAAGGTGCAGAAGGTCACGAACTGGTGCACCTTGCGGAACTCCGCACTCAGCGCGGGCGGCGCGATGCAGTAGCCGACCTTCCAGCCCGTGCAGTGATAGGTCTTGCCGAAACTCGACACCACGAAACTGCGCGCAGCCAGTTCCTCGTGGCGCAGCACGCTGAAGTGCGCGCGGCCATCGAAGATGATGTGCTCGTAGACCTCGTCGGAGAGCACGATGATCGGAGTGTCGCGCACGATCTCCGCCAGCGCGTCGAGATCCGCGGATTCGAGCACGGCACCGCTCGGATTGTGCGGCGAGTTGATCAGGATCATCCGCGTGCGCGGTGTCACCGCATCGCGCACGCGCTGCCAGTCGACCGCGAAACTCGGCAGCTGCAACGGCACATGCACGGCTTTTGCGCCCGCCAGGTGCACCGCCGGCTCGTAGCAGTCGTAGCACGGATCGAGCAGGATCACCTCGTCACCCGGATGCACCAGCGCCGAGATCGCGCAGAAGATCGCCTCGGTCGCACCACTGGTGACGGTGATCTCGCTGTCGGGGTTGACCGTGCGGCCGTAGCAGCGCATCGCCTTGGCCGCGATCTGTTCGCGCAGCGTCGGAATGCCAGTCATCGGCGCGTATTGGTTCTTGCCCTCAGCCATCGCGCGGGTCAGCGCCTCGCGCAGCAGCGGCGGGCCGTCGAAATCCGGAAAGCCCTGGCCGAGATTGACGGCCTGGTGCTGCATCGCGAGCTGCGACATCACGGTAAAAATCGTGGTGCCGACATGCGGCAGCTTGGAGGTGATCTGCATCGGGGATTCCGGGCGGCTCGAACGACGCTGGAGAATATCATCGGCGGTGTGCAGGCAATCCGCGCTGCACCGAAGGACTCAAGACTCCTTGTGGGGGCCGGCATGCCGGCTCCCACAAGGAGCAGCCGGGCTTGCTGCAAGGCGCCCCATGTTTGCAGCAACTACCATGGGCGTTCGCCGCGAGCACGCGGCCGCGTCAGCTCTCCTTGCCCGCCTCGTCCAGCGTTGCGAAACCGGGGTAAGAGTACAGTTCATTACTCCAGAAACTTTACTCTGACCCCTGTCTTCGTCATCGCACGCCTCCATGGATCGTTTGTGGGTTGCTGTCAGACGTCGCTGCCTTAACGACATCAAGGAATGTGAGTGAGTTCTCGCACTCGGTGATCGGAGCGGGGTCACCCGACCCACCGGATAGCAGTCTTACCAGCGCATCGCCGTGGTAACTGAAGTGCCTTCCTTGCGAGATCAGCTTCCGGGAAGACTGTTCAAGTACTGAGATGTCAACGTGTTGGATGTTCAGCCAATCGCGATACACGACATATTTAGCCGTGAATGCCGCTTGACTGGTCTCCTCCAGACGGACGCGCACTCCCGCCCCGGGATCCCGCTCTACCACGTAGTACCCGCCATCTGGATTCGCTTC
>JANOEA010000295.1:0-1840 GCA_031412975.1 Pseudomonadota bacterium
CTTGATCTGTGGGTTCCGGCAGCTGCGGATGGCGCGGTTGCCGTGCTCGAAGCTACTACGACGGATTCTGTAATCAGCTCGCAATCCGTTGTATCGGCTGAAGATTCCGTTGGTTCTCTCGTAACGCCTGAGGTTACCCAGGCGGAACCGGACAAGCACCGAGTCAGCACTGAGCAACAGCAAGTACGGAACCGCAGCGCTACGCCCCCCTCCGTTCTCCCCGTCCGCGGCCAGAGCACCGCGATCGCTGCCGGAACCCTGCCCGCGCTGACCCGCCGCCAGCACGATCTGCTGCTGTTCCTGCGCGAACGCGCGACCCGCGGTTTGCGCCCGCCCTCGCTGAGCGAGATCTGCCGCGAACTGGGCCTCGCCTCACGCGGCTCGCTGCACAAGCAGGTCGTCGCGCTGGTCGAAGCCGGGCTGGTCGAGGCGATGAACGGCAAACAGCGCGGCGTGCGCCTGATCGAAGCGGCCAACGACGACGACGGCGGGATCCCGCTGCTCGGCTTGATCGCCGCGGGCCGCCCGATCGAGGCGCTGATCCGCGACGAGACCATCGCCCTGCCCGCCTGGCTCAAGGTTCCGGGCGCCTGCTACGCGCTACGCGTCAAGGGCGACTCGATGCGCGACGCCGGCATCCTCGACGGCGACGTGGTGGTGGTCGAACAACGCCAGCACGCCCGCAACGGCGAAACCGTGGTGGCGCTGATCGACGGCGAGTCGGCCACCCTGAAGCGCATCGAACAGAAGCCCGGCGAGATCGTGCTGCACCCTGAAAACCCTGCGTTCGAGGCGCAGCATTACAAGCCCGAGCAGGTGGCGATCCAGGGCGTGCTGGTGGCGGCGTTGCGGCGGTATTGACTGTGCCCCAAAAGACCTTGGCGATGGACGTCCTCACGATCGCCGCGAATACTGTTGCCTCAATATAGACGCCGAATGGCAGCAATCAGTAGACTTAATTCCCGATTGCAGGTTTCCGTTCCGGCGGAAATTCAACACAAGCTCGGCCTCGCTGCCGGCACGTTGATTGCGTGGGAGATTGACGGGGACCGGGTAGTCGTCAGACGGGTCGGAACATACTCATCTGCGGAAATTCATGCAGCAATCTTCGATGAGCTGCAAGCGCAGAACTCACTCACTGACGCAAAGTCAGGAATCCGGCAAGCCATTCGCCAACGGCATACTCGTCGCTGAACCGCCGAGTGTCAGTCGTCTCAAACGACACGCACGAGCCGCGAGATGATGTCCACCAACGGCGCCGTCGCCCGCTTGAGGTTCGCGAACACCTCGTCGAGGCTGATCGCCGGTACATCCCGCCGCCCGACCCCGCGTTCATCGCAGCCCGCGGCCCAGTTGGCGACCGGGGCGAGGCAGGCGTAGTCGAGTTCCAGTTCGCGCGCGAGTGCGGCTTCGGGCATGCCGGTCATGCCGACGAGGTCGCAGCCGTCGCGCGCCATCCGCGCGATCTCGGCGATCGATTCGAAGCGCGGGCCCTGGGTGGCGCCGTAGGTCGCGGGTTCGACGAGGTCGAGCTCGCAATCGCGCGCTGCACGGCGGATCGCGTCGCGCAGGCTTGCAGTGTACGGCTCGCCGAACTCGGCATGCCGCATCGTGCCTTCGCCGTCGCTGTCCCAGAACGTCGCTTCGCGGCCGTGCGTGTAGTCGATCACCTGCTCGGGCATCACCAGTGCGCCGGGTGCCATGCGTGGCGTGATGCCGCCGACGGTGTTGATCGCGAGCACGCGGCGCGCGCCGAGTGCGTGCAGTGCCCAGAGGTTGGCGCGGTAGTTGACCCGATGCGGGGCCACCGCGTGGCCCTTGCCGTGGCGGGCGAGGAAAG
>JANOEA010000296.1:0-1640 GCA_031412975.1 Pseudomonadota bacterium
TCGCGCAGCTGGTGGAGCTGCGTTTCTTCGCCGGCATGGATCTCGAACAGGCCGGCGAAGTGCTGGGTCTGTCGCCGCGCACGCTCAAGCGCGATTTCCGCAAGGCGCGCGCCTTCCTGCACGCGCGGCTGGGTGATGGACCGGCCCTCGATGAGCACGCCGACTGACCATACAGCGCGCGTACTCGCGCTGTTCGACGAACTGGTCGATCTGGAACCGCCCGCGCGCGCGGCGCGCCTGGCGATCCTGCGCGCCGAAGATTCCGCGCTCGCCGCCGAACTCGAACGCATGCTCGCGGCCGACAGCGGCGGCGGCCTGCTCGATGGCGGCATGGCGGACCTGGCGGCAACCGTTGCCGGAAAATTGGGACACTCAGCGGGCGCGGGCACCGATGGGGCGATGGGCCGCCGGGTCGGCCCGTTCGTGCTGTCCCGCCTGCTCGGTCGCGGCGGCATGGGCGAGGTGTGGCTCGCGCAGCGCAGCGACGGCGATTTCCGCCAGCAGGTGGCGCTGAAGCTGCTCAAGCGCGGGATGGACAGCGACGATCTGCGGCGCCGCTTCGTGCAGGAGCGACGCATCCTCGCCGAGCTGTCGCATCCGGGCATCGCACGATTTACCGACGGCGGCGTGGCCGAAGATGGCGCGCCGTGGTACGCGATGGAATACGTCGAGGGCGTGGCGCTGACCGAACATGCCGCGGCGCGCGATCTCGACGTGCGCAGTCGCGTGGCCCTGATGCTGCAGGTGTGCGAGGCGGTGGCCTATGCGCAGACCCGCCTCGTCGTGCACCGCGACCTCAAACCCTCGAACATCCTTGTCGATGGCGACGGTCGCGTGCGCCTGCTCGATTTCGGCATCGCCAAGCTGCTCGACACCGCGATCGAGGGTGGCGAAACCGCGACCGGCCTGCGCGCGATGTCGCCGGCCTACGCCGCGCCTGAGCAGATCCTCGATGAGCCGATCAGCACCGCGACCGATGTCTATGCGCTGGGCGTGGTGCTGTACGAGTTGCTCACCGGGGAACTGCCGCACCGGCGCGCCGCGGCCACGCTGGCGACGCTCGCCGACCGGGTGCGCAGCGAGACCACGTTGCGCCCCAGTCTGGTGTTGCGGCGCTCCGATGCCGGCGGCAGCGCGAGCGCTGCATCGCACACGCACGCACGCTTCGCCCGCGCGGTTTCAGGCGATCTCGACACCATCGTGCTCACCGCGATGCGCCGCGAGTCGGCGCGCCGCTACCCGTCGGCGGCGGCACTGGGCGATGATTTGCGCCGCTGGCTCGACGGCCGGACCATCTCCGCGCAGGCCGACAGCGCCGGCTACCGGATGCGCAAGTTCGTCGCGCGCCACCGGCTGGCAGTGGGCAGCGGCGTGGCGGTGGCGCTCGCGCTGCTGGCCGGCCTCGCGGTTGCGCTGTGGCAGGCCGGTCTCGCGCGCGAACAGGCCGCGCTGGCCGCGGCCGAGGCGGCACGCGCCACCGAGCAGGCGCAGCGTGCGACCACCATCAAACGCTTCTTCTCGCAGATGTTCCAGGACAGCGGACCGACCGCGCAACGACGCGGCGCACAGTTCACCGCACGCGAATGGGTCGACCAGGCCAGCGCGCGGGTCGCCACCGATCTGGCCGGCGCGCCGGATGC
>JANOEA010000297.1:0-5553 GCA_031412975.1 Pseudomonadota bacterium
CCGGCGCCCACGTTGATCGCTTCAGCCGCGATGCACGGGGCGGCCGAGATCCTGGCGAAAGGCACTGCGTAAGCGCAACTAGATCGCCGTCATCCCGCCATCGATGGTCAGCGCGTGGCCGGTGATGAACGGCGAGTGGTCCGAGCACAGGAACAGCACCGCGTTGGCCACCTCGGCCACCTCGCCGATCCGGCCGACCGGATGCATGGCCTTGATCGCGTCCTCGGTGGCGACCTGGCGCTCCAGCGCACGCTCGAACATCGGGGTGCGGATCACGCCCGGACAGATCGCGTTGACCCGCACGCCGATGCGCCCGTATTCAGCCGCCGCGCTGCGGGTCAAGCCGAGCACCGCGTGTTTGCTCGCGGCGTAGATCGCATGTTTGGGTGCTCCGACCAGCCCCGCGACCGACGCGGTGTTGACGATGCTGCCGCTGCGCTGGCGCGCCATCTGCGCGAGCTGGTACTTCATGCACAGCCACACGCCCTTGACGTTGATCGCCATCATGCGGTCGAACAGCGCCTCGTCGCCATCGGCGAGCCGCGTGGTCTCTTCCTCGATACCTGCATT
Source organism: Pseudomonadota bacterium (assembly GCA_031412975.1). Classification (GTDB taxonomy): domain Bacteria; phylum Pseudomonadota; class Gammaproteobacteria; order Xanthomonadales; family Ahniellaceae; genus UBA4656. The sequence continues at coordinate 571 of JANOEA010000297.1, forward strand.
GTTGAACGCGCAATCGAGGCGGCCGTGTCGAGCGACCACGCCCGCCACCAGCGCCTGGACCTGGCTCGCTGCAGTCACGTCGGCGTGCACGAACTCCGCGCGCCCGCCCGCGGCGAGGATGTCGGCCACCACGGCCTCGCCGGCTTCGCGCGCGATATCGCACAGCACCACCCGCGCGCCAGCCCGACCGAATGCCACCGCCGTGGCCGCACCGATGCCGCTGGCGCCCCCGGTCACCAGGACCACCTGATCGTCGAAGCGCAATTGCTGCATGTGGCTGTTTTCCAGTTCGCACCGGCAACGAGGATGGTCGCATGTGCTCGCGCGCAGGCGAAGCCCAATCCCTCCGTACCGTGCAACAAGAAACGGGGGAGGCTTGCGCCTCCCCCGTGGACTTACCGCGCGGTCGGATGTTCCGGCTGGATCAAGGGGCCGGGCTCTCGAAGCCGTGCGAGAAGATCAACACCGCCGGCCCACAGGTGCCGGGGCCCGGCGTGCAGATCGGTGGCGGCAGCGTGGTGGTCATGCCCTGTCCCGCGAACACCGGGCTGCTCGTGTTGAACAAGAACTGGGTGAACGTGGTGCCGCTGTTTGCGGCCTGCACGCCGACCGTCGCACTGGCGCCATTGGCCGCTGCGGAGTTGTTGTACACCGTGCGGAACTGGCTCTGGCCTTCGAAGAAGCGCAGCTCGAAGTTCACCGGACTGGCGCCCGTGAAGGTGCTGCCACGCCATTCGAGGTTCCAGACCCGGTTCGGGGCGGTTCCGGTGACCGACTGGAACACACCGGACGTGCCCGCAGGCGTGTCGGTCCGCAGGTCGTCCCAATAGGCGAGCACTACCGGCACGGCAGCACCGAAGGTCGCAGCGGGCAATGCCGTGTTGCCGAAGGCGGTGCTGCCGCCAGTGGCCACGAACTGCACATTGCCGTTGGAGCTGACCCTGATGGTGCTGGCCTCGGTCACCGTATTGCCGTAGATCGAGAAGTTGAACGGTACCGTGAGCGTGGCCAGCACATCGTCACCGACACTGCCGGCCACCAAGGTTTTCGGCGCTGCATCGATCGTCGCGGCGGCCGGCGTGCCGTAGGCGTAGGCGCCACCCTGTTGGCCGACCGGAATCGCGAAGTCCAGCGTGGTCGGCGCGATGCCGCCGCCGAAGCTCACGATCTGGCGCAGGTTGACCACGCTGCCGCAGGTCACGCCGGGCTCGGTGCTGATCTGGAACGGCACCGTGTTGCTGGCGCTGCCGTTGGTGGCCGCAAGGTCGGGATAGGCCGACGCGGTGGTCTCAACGGTAACGCCTGGAGTCGTCGTGGAAAGCACCGCACTGACCCCGGTCGCTGCGTTGTTGCCGGTGTTGTTGAGCACCACGCTGAGCGTGTTGCACTCGTTCGGCTCTAGGATCGCATTGCCGCTGGTGATCGTGGTAGCGCCGCGTGTTAGCACGGCGTTGAGCACGGTGACCGCGTAGGCACGCGAGCCGGCACAGGCCTGCGAGTCATTGGCGACCACGCTGAAGTTGAAGGTGCCACCGACGGTCGGCGTACCGGACAGCGTGTTGCCCGTGACGCCCAGGCCGGTCGGCAGCGTGCCGACGATGCTGAAGTTATATGGCCCGGTGCCGCCGCTCGCGCCAAGCGTCTGCGGTGGGAACACGGTACCGGCAAGCACGCTGGCCGGCAAAGTGGTGGGCGTGACTGCGATCGCGGGGCAAGCGATCACCGGATTGACCACCACGCGTCCGCTGCAGCCATTGGCGTCGGTCGCGGTCACCGCAAAGCTGGCGGTGCCTTCGCTACCTGCCGCCGGCGTGCCGCTGAGCGCACCGGCGGCCGAGAGCGTCAGCCCGCCGGGCAAAGCCCCACCGCTGACGGCCCAGGTGTAGGGACCGGCGCCGCCACTGGCTGCGAAGGCCTGCGAGTACGCGGCACCGACCTGACCAGGCGCCAGCGTGCCGGGTGTCACGTTGACCGCCGGGCAGCTCGATGCCACGCCGCTGTTGTAGACCACCAGTGCGAAGTCCTGGTTGTTGCCAACCACGGCGGGGTTGCCGACGCCGGCGATGTTGGTGCCGGTGACGGTGATCGTGTAGGGACCGGACACACCGGCCGGCACGAACACGCTCTCGGTGTTGTTGCGCACATCGGCGGTGCCGCCGGTGGTCGAGTTGGCGCCCGTGAACACGTTGCCGAGATAGGTGTTGCCGCCGACGGTGACGCTGAGATCGAGATTGTTGACGTAGGCGTTGCCCGAAGTCGCACCGGGCGCATCGGTCCACGCGAGCGTGACGCGGAAAGGTCGCGTCGGATCGGACACCGCACCGTTGAAGGTGCGGGTCTGCGCGGTGGCGGTAAAGGTGTCGGCGGCTACCTGGTCGCGTACCGCGCGCAACGTGCCGTCGAATGCAAACCCCAGATTCATCATGCCCATGCCCTGGCTGTTGGACCAGAGGTTGTCGTTGGCGCCAGTACCGTTCATGTAGCGGGCGCTGTTGACGAGATAGGCCTTGACCAGCGCAGGGCTCGGCGGCGCGCTGCCGGCCGGCACACGCTGGGCGGCAAGATAGGGAGGATTGTTGATGAACTGCTGGAACACCAGCGCCGCGCCGCCGGCGAGTGCCGGGGTCGAGTGGCTGGTGCCGGACGATGCGGTGTACCAGACCTGTCCCACCGGGAAGTAGTCGCTGGGCGGCACGCCGCCGCATACGCCGTCGGCGCGAAACGACGCCACCCGCGTGCCGTTGCCGCTGGAGGTCGGCGTCACGAAGGCCATGCCGGTAACGTGGGTGCCCGGTGCGACGATCTCCGGCTTGGCGCGACCATCGTCGGTGGGACCACGACTGGAGAAACCAACGATATCGTTCGCGCTGTCGGCCTCGGCGTCAGTGGTGAGGCACCCGTCCGCGCCACCGAACGCGTGCACGTTCTCGGCCGCACCCACGGTAATCACGTTCTTGCCGGTGCCGGGAGCCCCGGTTGTGTTTGCGCCCGGCCCGTCGTTGCCGGCAGCGAACAGGACCACCATGGGCTGCTGGCCGCTCGTACCTGATTGCGCATCGCGAACCAGTCCATCGTAGGTCTGCGAATCGGAGGTGTACGCGCCTCCCGCAGGCGCGCCCCAGCTGTTCGAACTCACCCGGGTGCCTGCCGTATAGTTGGCCGACAGCATGTTGCCGAAGTTCGGGTTGGTGAAGTTCGGATCGAAGATCACCGAATTGGCAAGCCGCACGTCGGGCGCGACGCCGAAGCCGAAGCGGTAGCCCGCCGCATCGGCATGCGGAAACTGCCCGTAGTTGATCGTCTGCCGGCTACCGCTGGGAACGTAGCCGCCGACGATGCTCATGTTGAGCTGGCCGTGACCGCTGTTGCCGAGACCGCCATCCGAACCGGCGCTGCCGAACACGCCCTTGTAGGCGAAGCGACTGGTGCCGCTCGGGGTCGCCGCACCGATCGGGCGCTGGCCGTTGGCGTACAGCACGAAGTGATTCGCAGCGACCGGGCCGGCCATCGTGTTGGCCGGCGGCAGGGTGCCGCCTGGGTTGATGTCGGCGCCGTCGTCGGTGACATCGACCACGAAGCCGGAGCTGGCGAACTGCGCGGGCGTGAAGCCCCACGCGGCGAGCAGGTTGAAGTAGTTGCCTGGATTGGGCAGGTTGCCCGCAAGATTGCCGCCGACGATCATGTTCTGACGTTCATCGAACAACTTGCGCTCGTGCAGACGATGCAGCGAGACAATGTCGGGCTGCGTCGCGAACTCCGCAAGCGCCTCGCCGGGCAGCTGGATATCGAAGTTGCGGAACCCGTCCAGCGCGTCGTTCTTGGCGAGAATGATTCCGCCGAGAGCCTCCAGCGCGGCAATCGTTGCCGCATTCGCTGCGGCGTCGGCCACCAGCTGCAGCATGAACGCGTCGCCGGCGACCCGGCGTGCGGACAGCGGCAATTCACGCTGCGCATCGTCGCTCCAGACAGACGGCGCGGCCTTGTACTCGTCGAGCCACGAGCCATCCCACTGGATCGCAGACGCGGGCACCGTGGCGCGCGACTGCATCCGCGCGATGCTGGCGGCATCGCCGTAGACGAGGTACGCATAGTCGGGAAGGTAGTTCACGATGCGCAGCCCATCGGCTTTGAGGGCATCGACCCACTGACCCTGAATCGGGCCAACAAACTGCACGAGGTGCAGCCGCCGACCGCTGAACTCGCCGCCCGACAGGCGCGTTGCCCGCAGCGTCGACTGCGCGGTGTCAAGGGCTACCGCATTGAGGTGGATGGTCGCCGCGCCTGCTGCGCTGGCCATCGCAAACAGGCAGGCACCAATCGCGATTGCGAGTGAACGCCGGGCCGGATGGCGGATCGTGGAACCGTGGAGCTGTGCGGAAAACGGCATGCGTGCTTTCCCGTAGGTCTGATGGTGGTGAAATCGGACGTTCGCTTGTCGAGGCTTCTGGCGTTGGCGACTGCTCGCACGATCCAGGGTAGAACGCTGACGGCGGCGGAAGGAATACTCCGCTGGCAACGCGCACAGGCCCTACGAGCAGCCGCGCTGCGGCCCGCTGTCCCGGATAGGATTCGAAGCTTGGAGGATCCCCGTATCCAGCCCCCTGCTGGCAATGCGAAGAGTAGTCCCGTGTCTCCGACTTTGCCATAGCGCCATGCGCAACTGTCGCCTCAGCCGGCTACTCGAAGCCATCCGAAAACCACCATGGGTCAATCACCGCCCAGGTCGCCACCGCGGCCGCGTTCATGCGCAGGATCTTCTGCGCCATCGGCTGCGCGTTGGTCATGTTCTGCGGCAGGTCGCTGCTGCGGTGGTAGTGCGCGTACTGGAACCAGTCGTTCTCGATCGTGAGCAGCGCAGGCACCGCCTGGTTGATCCACGGCATGTGGTCCGAGCAGCACGGGTTGGTGTCGATGATGGTGACGCTGCCGGGCGCGTAGTCAAACGCGAGCTGTGCGAAGGTGTTCAGCACCGCGACCTGCGCG
>JANOEA010000298.1:0-1743 GCA_031412975.1 Pseudomonadota bacterium
CCCGCACCGTGGCGATCGTCCAGCCGCGGGGTCAGGATCAGCGTGCGCATGCCGCGCTCGTGGTAGTTGTGCGCGCTCTGCAGCAGGGTGGTGGTCTTGCCCGCGTTCATCGCGGAATAGTAGAAATAGAGCTTGGCCATCGCGATATCGTACCCGAGCGACCGCGTCGCGCAGGACCCTTGCAGAACGCGGCCACAGGCAGCCGACTGCTGCGCCATCCAGCGTCGCCGCAGTCGACGATCGCCCGGCCTGCCTCGGCTGCGGGAGCGGCAGCGCCGAACTCGTGGGCGCAGTTCGCTAGACTGCGCGGCCCGATCCGCAGTGCCCGTGCATGTCGCTCAACCCCGCCCAGCGTGAAGCCGTGCACTACACCGCAGGTCCGCTGCTGGTGCTTGCGGGCGCGGGCTCGGGCAAGACGCGGGTGATCACCGAGAAAATCGTGCATCTGGTGCGCGCGGGACTGCGCGCGGAAAAGATCACCGCGATCACCTTCACCAACAAGGCCGCGCGTGAGATGCGCGAACGCGCCGGCCGATTGCTGCGCACGCTCGGCGGCGAGCACGAGCCGGTGATCTGCACGTTCCACGCGCTGGGCCTGAAGTTCCTGCAGATCGAGCACGCGCGCGCCGGGCTGCGTCGCGGGTTTTCGGTGTTCGACTCCGATGATTCGCGCGGCCTGATCAAGGACCTGCTGCCGGCGGCGAGCAAGAACGATGCAATCGATGCGCTGCGCTTCCTCGTATCGCGGGTCAAGAACGAAGGCCTGTCGCCGGAGCAGGCGCTGGAAGTCGCCGGCACCGCGCGTGAGCTTGAAGCCGCGCAACTGTATGCCGCGTACCAGAAGCGCCTCGCCGCGTTCAACGCGGTCGACTTCGACGATCTGATCCGCGTACCGCTGCGCTTGCTGGAGGCCGACGAGGAGCTGGCGCTGGTCTGGCGCGAGCGCATCCGATACCTGCTGGTCGACGAGTACCAGGACACCAACCGCGCGCAGTACCGGCTGCTCAAGGCGCTGGTCGGGCCGCGCGGCGCGTTCACCGCGGTCGGCGACGACGACCAGTCGGTGTACTCGTGGCGCGGCGCGGATCCGGAGAACCTGCGCGAGCTGTCGCGCGACTATCACGCGCTGCGGGTGGTCAAACTCGAGCAGAACTACCGCTGCTCGGCGCGCATCCTGCGCGCGGCGAATGCGGTTATCGCGAACAATCCGCACCTGTTCGAGAAGAAACTCTGGAGCGAGCACGGCGACGGTGCGCCGATCCGGGTGCTCGAATGCGCCGACGAGATTATCGAATCGGAAAAAGTCGCCGCCGAGATCGCGCATCGCGCCGCGCAGTCGAAGGCGCCGTGGAGCGAGTTCGCGGTGCTGTATCGCGGCAACCACCAGGCCAAGGTGATCGAAAAATCGCTGCGCCTGCTGCGCATTCCCTATCACCTGACCGGCGGCCAGGCGTTCTTCGATCGTGCCGAGGTCAAGGACCTGCTCGCGTGGCTGCGCCTGCTGGCCAATCCCGACGACGATGCGGCGTTCCTGCGCGCGGTAGTCGCGCCCAGGTGCGAGGTCGGTGCGACCACGCTCGAGCGCCTCGGCGAGCTGGCCGGCAGCGCGCAGCTCAGCCTGATGCGTGCGGCGGCCAGCAGCCATGTGCTCAAGCAGCTGTCGCCGCGTCCGGCTTCGGCGCTGGGTGGCTTCGCCGATCGCATCGAGCGCTTGCGCGGCATCGCGCACGCGCGCGGCATGGA
>JANOEA010000299.1:0-1761 GCA_031412975.1 Pseudomonadota bacterium
TCCCGCAGATCCGCCACTTCAACGCCACCCTCGGCCTCGACGAAGACGAGTTCGTGCGCCAGACCCAGGCCACCTTCAAGCTCGGCATCGAGTTCGTCAACTGGACGCGCCTCGGGCATCGCTACATCCATACCTTCGGCAGCACCGGCGGGCGCGACCTCGGGCTGGTGCAGTTCTACCAGTATTGGCTCAAGCTGCACCTCGCCGGCGAGGTGGGTCCCGACATCGGCGAGTACACCTTCCATGCGATCGCCTCGCGCAAGAACCGTTTCATGCGCTCGGCCAACGTGCAGAATTCGCCGCTGGCCAACATCGCGCACGCGTTCCACTTCGATGCCGGGCTGTATGCGCGCTACCTGCGCGGCATGGCCGAGGAGCGCGGCGTGCATCGCACCGAGGGCAAGGTGCACGAGGTGCAACTGGATCCGGAAAGCGGTTTCGTCGATGCGCTGGTGATGGAAAGCGGCGCGCGCCTCGACGGCGATCTGTTCATCGACTGCTCGGGCTTCCGCGGGCTGCTCATCGAGCAGGCGCTGCACACCGGCTACGAGGACTGGTCGGAATGGCTGCCGTGCAACCGTGCGCTGGCGGTTCCGTGCCGCAGCGCGCCGGATCTCACGCCGTACACCCGATCGACCGCGCGCAGCGCGGGCTGGCAGTGGCGCATTCCGCTGCAGCATCGCACCGGCAACGGCTACGTCTACTGCTCGGACTACATCAGCGACGACGAGGCGGCCGCGACCCTGCTCGCCAATCTCGACGGCGAAGCGCTGGCCGATCCGCGCCCGCTGCGCTTCGTTACCGGCAAGCGCAAGAAGTTCTGGAACCGCAACGTGGTCGCGGTGGGCCTGGCCAGCGGCTTCATGGAGCCGCTGGAGTCGACCTCGATCCACTTCATCCACACCAGCATCGCCAAGCTGATCGCGATGTTCCCCGACCGCAGTTGCGACAGCGTGCGGGTCGACGAGTACAACCGCCAGGTGCAGTTCGAGTTCGAGCGCAGCCGCGATTTCCTGGTGCTGCACTACAAGGCCACCGAGCGCAACGATTCGCCGTTCTGGAATCGCTGCCGCGAGATGCCGATCCCCGACAACCTCGCGCAGAAGATGGCGCTGTTCCGCGACACCGGCCTGGTGTTCCGCGAGAACGAGGAGCTGTTCGCCGAGACCAGCTGGATGCAGGTGATGATCGGCCAGAACGTGATGCCGCGCGCCTACCACCCGCTGGTCGACAACCTCACTGACGAGGAACTGCGGCAGATGGTCGCGGGCACCCGCGGCGTGCTCGAGCGCGCCGCCGAGGTGATGCCGTTGCATCGCGACTTCATCGCCCAACACTGCCGCGCCGAGCCGATGGAGTTCGCCACGCCGCAGCGCAAGGCGGTGTAGGGCAGCGACAGCGGGCTCGCGCTGCGGACGCGTGCCGCGTCAGCGGCTGCCCGGTGGAGTTGCCAGCAGGAACCGCAGGGGTTCGGCTAGGCGCGCACTCCACGCAGCTTCGGAATGTTCGGCGCCTTCGAAAACGCGCGTGGTCCAGTTGCTGTCGTCGTAGCCCTTCTGCCGCATCACCGCGTCGACCCGCTGCTGCAGCGGCGGATACGCGGCATCGAGGGTGGCGGTGCCGTGGTCGAAATAGATCCGGTGCGCGCCGGGGCCGGGCAGGGTGGTGGTGAGGTATTCGATGAACGCATCCGGCACCGGATTGCGATCCTGCGGCATGATCCCCGGCCAGTGGGTCGAAAGGCCGGCTGCCGCGCCGAAT
>JANOEA010000300.1:0-2004 GCA_031412975.1 Pseudomonadota bacterium
TCGAAGGCCGGATCGATCGCGATGAACTTCTTGCGGATCCGCTTGATGTGCGAGGTGATGGTCGCATCGTCGACCACGACCTGCGCATCGCGCATCAGCTGGTCGCGGTTCTTCACGTGGCCCGGATGCCGCACCAGCGTGTGCACCATCCAGAATTCGGTCACGGTCAACGGCACTTCGACACCGTTCCAGGTCACCCGCATGCGTTCGGCGGCAAGGCTCAGCGCGCCCTGGTTGATCATCGCCTCGTGCGCGGGCGGGCGGCGCAGCGCGTCGACGCGGCGGAACAGGGTGCTGATGCGCGCGGTCAAATGCGGCAGCGAGACGTCCTTGGTGAGGTAATCGTCGGCACCCAGGCGCAGCCCGGAAATGATGTCGAAGTCGGAATCGCGCGCGGTCAGGAAAATCAGCGGCAGCGTGGGTGCCTTGTTGCGCAGCTCGCGGCACAGCTCGAAACCGCCCTCCGGCTCGTCGCCGAGGCCGATGTCGATCAACACCAGATCAGGCAGGCGCAACTCGAAGGCGCGGCTGGCCTCGGCCCGCGAGGCATAGGTCCACACCTCGAATCCCAGTCGCTTGAGCGCATCGGTGTAGTTCGCGCGGATGGCGGGTTCGTCTTCGACGATGGCGATGGTGCGGGCCATGCAGCTCTCCTGGGGATGCCGGTGAGCTTAGGGTCGCACTCCGATCGCGGCAACCGCCGCGCGCGTGGGCGCCCCGGATTCGCCACAAGTTGCCGCCGGGCGGGCCGCAGTGCGGCAGCGAGCGGGCCGCAGCGCGCGCGCTAATGGCAGTGCGCCCAAGCCGGGCGTCACCAGGGCCCATCGCCATGTGCACGCTTCGCCTGCATTCGTTCCTGATCGTCGTCGCGGTTGCCGCCTGCAGCCTGTGGACACCGCGCGCCATCGCCTCGCCACCGGTGGCCGCACCCACCCTGCGCTGGCAGCAGGCCGACGGCAGCACGGTCGATGCGGCAGCCAGTGCACTCGACGTGCGCTACGCGGTATCGGGACTGGTCGCCGAGGGCGTGGTGATCCAGCGCTTCCGCAATGATTCGGCCGGCTTCCTCGAAGGGCAGTACCTGCTGCCGCTGCCCGATGGTGCCGCCGTGCACACCTTGAAGCTGCGCATCGGCCAGCGTGTGATCGAGGGCGAGATCCGCGAGCGCGAACGCGCACGGGCCGAGTACGCGGCCGCCGCTGCAGCCGGCCAGCGCGCAAGCCTGGTCGAACAGCATCAGGCGAACCTGTTCCGCACCGCGGTCGCCAACGTCGCACCCGGTGAAGAAGTCTCGGTCGAGGTCGGCTGGTGGCAGCGGGTGGACTTCCAGGACGGTGAGTTCAGCCTGGTGTTCCCGCTGACCTTCGTGCCGCGCTACTCGTTGTCCGAACGCAGCGATGTCGCGCTCGATGCCACGCCCCCGGTGCTCGCGCAGTCGCCCGCGACCGTGGTGGCCGCTCCCAGCGTCGATATCGCGATCGCACTCGACCCGGGCCTGGCGCTGGCCTCGATCCACAGCGATTCGCATCCGGTCGACGTACGGCACGACGGCGGCCGCTACGACATCGCACTGGTCGGCGACCGCGTACCGGCCGATCGCGACTTCGTGCTGCGTTGGCGCCCCGAGCCGGCGAAGGCCCCGCACGCCGCACTGTTCGTCGAACAAACGCCGGACGCTGCCTACGCGCTGGTGATGATGGTCGCGCCGCCGGCTGCCGCAGAGCGCCTGCCGCGCGAACTGGTACTGGTGATCGATACCTCGGGCTCGATGCTGGGTCGCTCGCTGGCGCAGGCCAAGTCGGCCGCGCTCGCCGCACTCGCGCGACTGACCCCGCAGGATCGCTTCAACGTGATCCGCTTCAGCACCGATACCGAACCGCTGTTCGAGCGACCCACGACGGCGACTGCGCAGGCAGTGGAGCTGGCGCGCGAGTGGATCGAGACCTTGCAGGCCGATGGCGGCACCGAGATGCTGCCCGCGCTGCAAGCCGCGCTGGTCGGGCA
>JANOEA010000301.1:0-6523 GCA_031412975.1 Pseudomonadota bacterium
GGCCGCAGTCGTCGCCGCCTGCGGCCCCTTGCCAACCCTGCGCAGGCGAGTTACGCGAGTTGGCTGCGGCGCTTGCTGTAGCCGAAGTAGACCAGCAAACCGATCGCGGCCCAGGCCAGGAACATCATCTCGGTGTAGCCGGACAGGTTGAAGAACAGGAACACGCAGCCGGCCATCGCCAACGGGCAGACCAGCCAGACCATCGGGGTGGTGAATGCACGCTGGCGGCCCGGGTCGCGCTTGCGCAGCACCAGCACGGACGCTGCGACCACGAAGAACGCGAACAGCGTGCCGGAGTTCGAGATGTCGGCCAGCTTGCCGACCGGGAACAGCGCGGCGAACAGCGACACGAAGATGCCGGTGCAGATGGTGACTACGTAGGGCGTATGGAAACGCGGGTGCACCTTGCTGAACACCTCCGGCAGCAGGCCGTCGCGACTCATCACGAAGAAGATGCGGGTCTGGCCGTAGATCATCATCAGGATCACCGACGGCAGCGCAAGCCCGGCCGCGATCGCGATCCAGTTGCCCAGCTGCGGGTGCCCCAGCTCGCGCAGCACGAAGGCCAGCGGCTCCTTGGACATCGCCAGCTCTCCGCCCGGCTGCGCGCCGACCGAACCGATGGCCGCGGCCGCGACCAGCATGTAGAAGATCGTGCAGATGGCCAGCGAGCCGATGATGCCGATCGGCATGTTGCGCTGCGGATTCTTGGTTTCCTCCGCGGCGGTCGACACCGCATCGAAGCCCACGTAGGCGAAGAAGATCGTGGCTGCGGCCGTGAATACCCCGCTGTATCCGGTCGGCATGAACGGCTCGAAGTTTGTCGCTTGCGAGGCCGGCAGCGCGATCGCGATGAACACGATCAGTGCGATCACCTTGATCGTGACCAGCACCGCGTTGAAGCTCGCACTCTTGGACGTGCCCAGCACCAGCAGCGCGGTGATGACCAGCGAAATGATCAGGGCGGGAAGATTGATGATGCCGGCCCCGGTTTCCTCGAACGGCCCGCTCGCCAGCGCAGGCGGCACCGTGAACAGCCCGGAGTTGTTGATCAGGCCCACCATGTAGCCCGACCAGCCGACCGCCACCGCGCTTGCAGCAACCGCGTATTCAAGGATCAATGCCCAGCCGACGATCCATGCGACCAATTCGCCGAGCACCGCGTAGGAGTAGGTATAGGCCGACCCCGATACCGGCACCATCGATGCGAGTTCCGCGTAGGCCAGTGCGGCCAGCGCGCACACGGCCGCGGCGATCACGAACGAGACCATCATGGCCGGGCCCGCCAGATTGGCCGCGATCGAAGTCAGCACGAAGATGCCGGTACCGATGATGGCGCCGATACCCAGCAGGGTCAGCTGCAGGGCGCCCAGCGAGCGTTTGAGGGGCTTTCTCTCTGCGTTGGCCAGGATCTGCTCGAGCGGCTTTACGCGCCAAAAGAAAATCATGCGGTTCTCTCCGATAGGTAAAGCATGGTGTGCCGCGTCGCTGATCGGGTCTGCCCGGCCGTTGCAGCGCGGATTCTGGTCATGAACGAACGATTCCGGCTTGCAGCTGCCCTGGACTGCGCAACCCCCGCCTACGCATCAGCCGGTACCTTACGCAGACGCTGCGGTTCGGGCAAGCTCCCTGGCGGACTTCACCCATCAGGTTCCAAGGCAGTGATCGATCCGGTCCAGCGGGCTGCACTCCACGAACTGTTCGAGCGCTACGCCCGCGCCGTGCCCGCGGAGGCGGAATCCGCACGGGCCTTCGGCCGCTTCCTGCATGCCCATCCGCACTGCTGCGAGCGCACGCTGGCGCTCGGCCACTTCACCGGCTCCGCATGGCTGGTCGATACCACGGGAAGCCGGGTGTTGCTCACCCACCATCGCAAGCTCGGCCGCTGGCTGCAGCTGGGCGGGCACGCCGATGGCGATCCCGATCTCGCCGGCGTGGCGTTGCGCGAAGCCGGAGAAGAGTCGGGTTTGGCGGGCTTGCGGGTCGAGCGCGCGGTGTTCGACCTGGACCGGCACTGGATTCCCGAACGTGCCGATGACCCCGGCCATTGGCACTACGACCTGCGCTTCGTGGTGCATGCGACGCAGGACGATCGCTTCGTGGTCTCCGACGAGTCGCATGCGTTGGAGTGGCGTGGCGTCGATGGACTTGCCGAGGATCCCGGCCTCGACGAGTCGTTGCGGCGGATGGCCCGCCGCTGGCTGGCGCGAGTGCGCGCCTGAGCAACTGTCGGACCGCTATCGAAGCCTTCGTTCAGCGCTGCCGGATCGCCGGAATCCGGACCAGGTTGCTGCCCGCCACAGCGATCATGCGCTCGCCGGCTGCCGGCGCGACCGGCCACAACCCGGTCAGGCGGCCGAACGCAGGCAACACCGCGGACGTGTCGCGGAACCAGAACACCGGCAACCGGGCCTTCGGCGCATGCCGCTCGCGCAGCACGATGCCCGGATGGAGATGTCCCGCGAGCACGTAGCCGCGCGGATCGGCGTGCGGCTCGTGCGCGAATACGAACGGATGCTCGACGTGGCTGCCGACGATCGAGGTGAAGCCGAGGCTGCCGGCATCGAGGTGGCGATCGTGGTTGCCGCGCACCACGCTGCAATGCAGCGACGGATGCCTCGCACGCCACTGCGCCAGTGCGGCAATCCAGTCCGCATCGAGCGCAGTCCTCCCATGCACGAGGTCGCCGAGCACGACCAGCTGCTGCGGCCGGTGGCGCGCGATCAGCGCGTCGAGGCGCGCCAGGTCGGCAGCGGTGCCGGCCTCGGGCAGCGCGATGCCGTGCTCGCGGAACACCTGCGCCTTGCCGAAATGCGCGTCGGCGATCAACAGCACGTGGCGCGCCGGCCAGTACACCGCTCGCTCGGGATCCAGCAGCAGTTGCTCAGCGGCGACTTCGATCGCGAGGCTGTCGGTCATGCGGCGGCCTCCAGCTGTTCGGCCATGCGCCGCACCCGGCTGAGCCAGTCCTCGCTGCTGAGCTGGCCGCGGATGCCCTCGGCCCACAGGGGAAATCCGAATGGGGTCAGGCGCGCGGGCTGCAGCAGGTGCAGGGTTCGCGTGGACGCGCGCTCGAGCGTCGTGTGCAGGCGGTCGAAGTCGAGCTCGCCATGCAGCACTTCCTCGCGCGCCTGGCGCAGCAGCACGTGCCCGGGTTCGTGCTCGGTCAGCACGTCGAACAGCAGGGTGCTCGACGCGGTGAGCTGGCGCATCGATTTCGAGCGGCCCGGAAGCCCCTGGAACACGAAGCCCGCGATCCGCGCGATCTCGCGGAATTTGCGCCGCGACAGCTCCGCGAGGTTGAGGCTGCCGGCAAGGTCCTCGGTCAGCTGCGCGGGCGCAAGCAGTTGGCCGAGCAGCTGCGCGTCGAGTTCGGGCAGTACGCGCCCCGACACCACCAATCCGTAATCGTTGACCGCATAAGAGAAGCTCGCGGGCGCGAGCCGCACCAAGCGATACGCGAGCAGCGCGGCCAGCCCTTCGTGCGCATGGCGTCCGGCGAACGGATACACGAACAAATGCTCGCCGTCGCGGGCTGTCACCCGCTCGGCCAGCAGCTCGCCGCGCCCGGGCACCCGCGACAGCGTGCGCTGCAGGTCGAGCATCGGCCGCGCGAGCTGCATCTCGGGCTCCTGCGGATCGGCTTCGGCGAGCAGGTCCTGCACCGCATCGGCCAGTTCGCTCGACAGCGGCATCCGGCCGCCCATCCAGCGCGGCACCGCGCCGGGTTTGCCGCGCGCGCTGCGCACGAAGGCGGTCAGGTCGCGGATCCGCACCAATTCCAGCGTACGGCCCGCGAACAGGAAGCGGTCGCCGGCCTTGAGGCGCGCGATGAAGGTCTCCTCGATCTGCCCGAGTGCGCCGCCCTGCATCCAGCGCACGTTGAAGTGGCCATCCGAGACGATGGTGCCGATCGACAAACGATGCAGGTGTGCGATACGTCGGGACTCGACCACCCGGCGACCATCCTCGGCCACCACCACCTTGCGGAAGTCGGGGTAGGCACCGAGGCGGGCGCCGCCCTGCGCAATCAACTGCAGCGTCGCTTCCCAGTCGTTGTCGCCGAGATCGCGATACGCCTGCGTATCGCGGACCTCGCGCAGCGCCTGCGCCGGGATGAAGCCGCCGCCGAGCGCGCGGGTGACCAGGTGCTGCCCCAGTACGTCGAGGCAGCCGCGCAGCGGCAGTCGCGATTCGATCTTGCCCATCGCGAGCGCGCGCCGCGCCGCGGCGATCTCGACCAGCTCGAGATTGTGGGTCGGCACGCACAGCACGCTGCTCGCTTCGCCGGGCCGGTGACGACTGCGCCCTGCGCGCTGCAGCAGGCGCGCGATGCCCTTGGGGCTGCCGATCTGGATCACCTGGTCGACGCTCGCGAAGTCGACCCCGAGATCGAGGCTGGAGGTCGCGACCACGCAGCGCAGCACGCCCTCGCGCAAACCGTCCTCGACCTGCTGGCGCAATCCGCGATCGAGCGAGCCGTGATGCAGCGCGAGGGTTTCCGGCGCATCGGTCCACACCGCAGCCAATGCCTGATGCCACAGCTCGGCTTGTGAACGGGTATTGGTGAACACCAGTGTCGAGCGCACTGCGGCGACCGCGTCGAGCACCTGCGGCAACTGGCTCAGGCCGATGTGCCCGGCCCACGGGAAGCGCGCGGTGGTCGCCGGCAGCAGGCTGCGGATTTGGGTGCGGCGCGGCGCGCGCGCGTGCACGATCACGCCGCGTCCGGCGCCACCGAGCAGGGTGTCGAGCGCCTGCTCGAGATTGCCCAGCGTGGCCGACACGCCCCACAGGCGCAGCGTGCGATCGGCGCTGCCGGCGATGCCGCGCAGCCGCGCGAGCGCGAGTTCCAGCAGCACGCCGCGTTTGCTGCCGAGCAGTTCGTGCCATTCGTCGACGATCACTGCATCGAGCGAGCCGAAGCGCTCGCTCGCATCCGGGTAGCTCAACATCAGCGACAGCGACTCCGGGGTGGTGACCAGCGCATCGGCCTCGCCGCGCGCGAGGCGCGCTCGCTCGGCGCTGCTGCTGTCGCCGGTGCGGCGCAGCACCCGCCAGTCGAGCCCGAGATCCTGCGCGAACTTCGCGATGTTGCCCTGCGTGTCGCCGGCCAGTGCGCGCAACGGCGTGATCCACAGCGCGCGCAGCGGGCGCGGCGCGATCCGCCGGCGCTTGGCCGCGAGCGGCGGCGGTGCGGGATCGGCCAGTTGACGCATCAACCCCGCAAGCACCGGCCCGCCCCAGGCCGCGAGCGTCTTGCCACTGCCGGTTGGCGCATGGATCAGGCCGCTGCGGCCACCGCGCCAATGCGCCCAGACCTCGCGCTGGAAATCCGCGATGCTCCAGCCGCGTGCGCTGAACCAGGCCTCGACCAGCGACAGCGCGGCATCGTGCCGTGCGATATCCGTTGGCGCACTCATCGCCCAGCGCCCGCCATCGCCTGCAGGGTTTGCAGCCGATCGGCTTCGGCCGCCGGTTTGTCCTCGCGCCAGCGCAGAATGCGCGGAAAGCGCACGGCGACGCCGGATTTGTGCCGGGTCGAGCGCGCGATGCCTTCGAATGCCAGTTCAAACACCTGCACTGCATCGACCGAACGCACCGGCCCGAAGCGCTCGCGCGTATGCGCGCGGATCCAGCGATCGAGGCGCGCGATTTCCGCATCGTCGAGGCCCGAGTAAGCCTTCGCCACCGGCACCAGGGTGTCGCCATCCCACACCGCGAAGGTGTAGTCGGTGTAGAGGTTGGCGCGACGGCCGTGCCCGGCCTGCGCATAGATCAGCACCGCATCGAGGGTGAACGGCGTGACCTTCCACTTGTACCAGTCGCCGCGCTTGCGCCCGACCTGATAGGCCGAGTCGCGGCGCTTGAGCATCAGGCCCTCGACACCCTGGCTGCGCGACGTATCGCGTGCGGCGACCAGCGCCGGCCAGTCGTCTGCCTCGATGCACGGTGAGGCCAGCAGCACCGTGGGATCGGCCGCGTGCTGGAGTGCCGACGCGAGTAACCGCTTGCGCTCATCGAGCGGCAGCGCACGCCGGTCGACGCCATCGAACTCGAGCAAATCGTAAGCGACGAATGCGACCGGTGCTTCGGCCAGCGAGCGCGCGCCGGGACGCAGGCGTCCGATCCGCTTCTGCAGGAGATTGAACGGCAGCGGCCGCCCGTCGCGCCAGGCCAGAATCTCGCCGTCGAGTAGGCAGCCGCTCGGCAGCGCGAGCGCGGCACGCTCGATTTCGGGAAAGCGGCCGTCGAGGCGCTCCTCGCCGCGCGACCACACCGCGAGCGCATCGCCGCGCCGGATCAACTGCGCACGGATGCCATCCCACTTCCATTCGGCGAGCCAGGCTTCGCTGGGCCCGAGGGTTTCGACCGCCTGTTCCAGCGCCGAGGCGAGGAAGAACGGGTAGGGCTGGTCGCTGCGATCATCATCGATCGCGGCCTCCGCGATCAGGCGTGCCCACGACTCGGGGGTCGGCTCCCAGGTGCCGGCGAGGCGCTGCGCGATGCGGTCGGCGGGCAA
>JANOEA010000302.1:0-10172 GCA_031412975.1 Pseudomonadota bacterium
CCAGAAGTGCAGCAGCGCCGACACAACGGCCGAACGGTGCAATGCGCGGAGCGGCGTCCATGCCGCGGCAGGTCGGCTTCAGTCCACGGGCGGATGCAGGCCGCCGGCGGAGATCTCCAGCACGCGGCCCATCCGCGCGGCAAGTTTGCGGTCGTGGGTGACCAGCACCAGGCTGGTACCGACTTCGCGATTGAGTTCGACCATCAACGCGTGGATCTGTTCGGCGTTCTTCGCATCGAGGTTGCCGGTCGGTTCATCGGCCAATACGCAGGCCGGCCGGGTGACCAGCGCGCGCGCGACCGCCGCACGCTGGCGCTCGCCGCCGGACATCTCGCCGGGCTTGTGGCGCAGGCGCGCCGACAGGCCCACGCGGCCGAGCAGTTCGCGCGCGCGGCGCTCGGCCTCGGGCACCGCCGCCCCGCCGATCAGCAGCGGCATGCAGACGTTTTCGAGTGCGGTGAATTCGGGCAGCAGATGGTGGAATTGATACACGAAACCCAACGCGCGATTGCGCAGCTCGCCGCGCGCCCGATCCGAAAGCGCCGACATCCGGTGGCCGTCGACATGCACCTCGCCGGTGGTCGGCAGGTCGAGGCCGCCGAGGATGTGCAGCAGCGTGCTCTTGCCCGCGCCCGATGCGCCCACGATCGCCACCGTTTCGCCGCGCAACACGGTCAGGTCGATCGCGCTGAGCACTTCGGTGCGCAAATCGCCGTCGGCATAGGTCTTGCCGATGCCGACCGCACGGATCACGGCATTGCCATGATCATTCATAGCGCAGCGCCTCGGCCGGCTGGGTGCGCGCCGCGCGCCAGGCCGGATACAGGGTGGCGATGGTCGCAAACACGAACGAGACCAGTCCGATCCGCAATACATCCGCGAACTTCAGCTCGGAGGGCAAATCGCTGATGTAGTACACATCGGAGGGCATCAGCTGGAAGCCGAACATGTTCTCGATGAAGTGCATCACCTGCGAGATGTTCTCGGCCAGCAGCATGCCGCCGACGATTCCCGCGACTATCCCGATCACCCCCGAGATCATGCCCTGCACCACGAACACGCCCATGATGGTGGCGGGCGATGCGCCGAGCGTGCGCAGGATCGCGATGTCGGCCTGCTTGTCGGTGACCAGCATGACCAGGGTCGAGACCAGGTTGAACGCGGCGACCGCGACGATCAGCGACAGGATCACGAACATCACGACCTTTTCGGTCTTCACCGCGCGGAAGAAGTTGGAGTGTTCCTGGGTCCAGTCGCGCACCCGGTAATACCCTCCCAGGCTAGTCGCCAGGTCGCGCGCGACCGACCACGCCTTGAACATGTCGTCGAGCTTCAGGCGCACGCCGCTGACATTGTCGCCCATCCGGAACAGCCGCGCGGCGTCTTCGATGTGGGTCACCGCGAGGTAGCGGTCGTATTCCTGCATGCCGGCTTCGAACACGCCGACCACCGTGAAACGACGCGTGACCGGCATCACGCCGACCGGTGTGGAGCGCGCCATCGGCGCATACACCATCACCGTATCGCCGGGCCCGACGCCGAGCCACAGGGCCAGCTCCTTGCCGAGCACGATGTTGTATTCGCCCGCGACCAGCTTGCTCCAGTCGCCCTCGGACAGCCGCTGGGCGATCTCGGACACCGCCGGCTCCATGTCGGGGCGCACGCCGCGAATCGCACCACCGCTGACCCGGCCGCCCTGCAGCATCACCTCGCGTTCGACGAAGGGTGCTGCGCCCAGCACGTGCGGTGTCGCGCGCGCGACTTCGACCGCGGTCTGCCAGTCCTCCAGCCCCTCGCCGACGCCGCTGATCGTCGCATGCGAGACCATGCCGAGGATCCGTGCGCGCAGTTCGGTCTCGAAGCCGTTCATCACCGAGATCACCGTGATCAACGCGGTGACGCCCAGCGCGATGCCGAGCATCGAGACCAGCGAGATGAACGAGATGAAATGGTTGCGCCGTTTGGCGCGCAGGTAGCGCAGGCCGATGAACAGCTGCAGCGGTCGGAACATGCGGAGATCCGGTGGAATCGAATGGAGCGGGTCGCAGTCTAGCGCGGCGCGCGCTCAGTCCCTGTAGGAATCCGCCGCATGCCGGTGTAGGAGGTCCACCCGCAGGCGTCGCCATGCGTCGGCATCGGCCATGTCCCGCCACAAGGCGAAGCGCTGGGGGCCGCCTGCCTCGGCGGTGGCCTGCAACGCCAGCAGCGGACCCAGCACCGTGAACCGGGACAGTTGGCCCCGACCTTCGGTTCCCGCCGCATCGCGCCAGCGCAGCGTGCCATCGGCATCCAGGCGAATCGAACCACCGACCAGGCGCATCTGCTGCCGCCATGCGCGCGCGGCCACCAGCAACGCCAGCACGCCTGCGATCAGCGCAATCGACAGCGGCAGGTCGGCCAGGGCGAGCGCGAGCACGGCGAGCGCCAGGGTCACGGCAAGCGCGATACCGAAGCCGCGCGGCGCGGCCAGTTCAAGCACGATGGGTGGTGCGGAATTGCTCAATCAA
Source organism: Pseudomonadota bacterium (assembly GCA_031412975.1). GTDB lineage: Bacteria > Pseudomonadota > Gammaproteobacteria > Xanthomonadales > Ahniellaceae > UBA4656. The sequence continues at coordinate 2,508 of JANOEA010000302.1, forward strand.
CACCTGCCAGTCGGCACGTTCAGGCTTTCCGCGGCCCATCGCCCACGACCACAGATCGCTGTCCTCGGCCTCAAGCAGTTCCTCGAAGCTGCGCAGGGTCGATTCATCGGCGGTCGCGGCGTTCGCGTCGAGCCAGTGCACGAACAACTGGTCGAGTTCGCGCATGCCGCGCCGGCAGCGCCAGCGCAGGCGCGCGATGCGTGGATCACTGGCCATCGGCGCGGAATTGCATGTCCGGCAGGCCCGCGCTCAGATCCCGCGCCGCTGCACCATCAATTTCTTGATCTCGGCGATCGCCTTGGCCGGGTTGAGTCCCTTCGGGCAGGTTTTCGCGCAGTTCATGATCGTGTGGCAGCGGAACAGCCGGAACGGATCTTCGAGATCGTCGAGTCGCGCGCCGGTGTCCTCGTCGCGGCTGTCGACGATCCAGCGATAGGCCTGCAGCAGCACCGCAGGGCCCAGGTAGCGATCGCCGTTCCACCAGTAACTCGGGCACGAGGTGCTGCAGCATGCGCACAGGATGCACTCGTAGAGTCCGTCGAGTTTCTTGCGATCCTCCGGCGACTGCAGGCGTTCGCGGTCCGGCGGCGCGGTGCTCTGGGTCCGCAGCCACGGCTTGATCGAGGCGTATTGCGCGTAGAAGTGGCTCAGGTCCGGCACCAGGTCCTTGATCACCGGCATGTGCGGCAGCGGGTTGATGCGCACCTCGCCGGACACTTCCGAGCAGGCCTTGGTGCAAGCCAGCGTATTGGTGCCGTCGATGTTCATCGCGCAGGACCCGCAGATGCCTTCGCGGCACGAGCGCCGGAAGGTCAGGGTCGGATCGATCTCGTTCTTGATCTTGACCAGCGCGTCGAGGACCATCGGCCCGCAGTCGTCGAGATCGACCTCATAGGTGTCGGTCCGCGGATTGGCGTGCTCGTCGGGATTCCAGCGGTACACCTTGAAGGTCTGCGTGCGCTTCGCGCCCGGCCGGGCGGGAAAATGCTTGCCCGGCTGGACCCTGGAGTTCTTCGGCAGGCTGAACGTTGCCATCGATTTCTATCCCGGCGCCGTGCTGGCGCGTTGTTTGCAGCGAGGTGGGGGCGTGCTCAGTAGGTGCGCGCTTTCGGCGGCACCGCTTCGACATCGGTAGTCAGCGAATTCAGGTGCACCGGCCGGTAATCGAGGCGCGTCTTGCCCTGTGCGTCGACCCAGCACAGCGTGTGCTTGAGCCACTGCGCGTCGTTGCGGTCCTTGAAGTCCTCGCGCGAGTGCGCGCCGCGCGACTCCTGCCGGTTCTCGGCCGACACGATGGTCGCGACCGCCTGGCCGACCAGATTCTGCAACTCGAGAGTCTCGATCAGATCGGAGTTCCAGATCAGCGATCGATCGACCAGCTTGACGTCCTCGAAGGACTTGAATGCGGCCGAGATTTTCTGCACGCCCTCGCGCAGCGTCTCGCCGGTGCGGAACACCGCCGCGTGGTTCTGCATGATGTGCTGCATGTCGTCGCGGATCTTCGCGGTCGGCGTTGAGCCGTTGGCGTTTCGAACCCGATCGAAATTGGCCAGCGACGCATCGGTGGCACTGGCTGGCAGCACCTTGTGCGGCTGGCCCGGCTTGATCGTCTCCGCGCAGCGGATCGCCACCGCGCGTCCGAACACCACCAGATCGAGCAGCGAGTTCGAGCCCAGTCGGTTGGCGCCATGCACCGATACGCAGGCCGCCTCGCCGATCGAGTACAGGCCGGGCACCACGGCATTCGGATCGCCATCGCGCAGGGTCACCACTTCGCCGTGGTAGTTCGTCTGCAAACCGCCCATGTTGTAGTGCACGGTCGGCAGCACCGGGATCGGCTCTCTGGTGACGTCGACGCCGGCGAAGATCTTCGCGGTTTCGGAGATCCCGGGCAGGCGCTCGTGCAGCACGTCGGCGCCCAGGTGGTGCAGGTTCAGGTGGATATGGTCGGACTTCGGGCCGACGCCGCGGCCTTCGCGGATCTCCATCGTCATCGCGCGGCTGACCACGTCGCGCGACGCGAGGTCCTTCGCATTCGGTGCATAGCGCTCCATGAAGCGCTCGCCCTTGGAGTTGGTCAGATAACCGCCTTCACCGCGCACGCCCTCGGTGATCAGGCAGCCCGCGCCATAGATGCCGGTCGGATGGAACTGCACGAACTCCATGTCCTGCAGCGGCAATCCGGCGCGCAGCGCCATGCCACCGCCGTCGCCGGTGCAGGTGTGCGCCGAGGTCGCGCTGAAGTACGCGCGTCCGTAACCACCGGTGGCCAGCACCACGCCGTGCGCGCGGAACAGGTGCAGGGTGCCCTCGGCCATGTCCAGCGCGAGCACGCCGCGACAGGCGCCTTCGCTGTCGAAGATCAGATCCAGCGCGAAGTATTCGATGAAGAAGCGCGCGTCGTGGGCCAGCGATTGCTGGTAGAGCGTATGCAGGATCGCATGCCCGGTACGGTCGGCGGCAGCACAGGTTCGCTGCGCGGTGCCCTTGCCGTAGTGGGTGGTCATGCCGCCGAACGGGCGCTGGTAGATCTTGCCGTCTTCGGTGCGGCTGAACGGCACGCCGTAGTGTTCGAGTTCGATGATCGCCGGGATCGCTTCCTTGCACATGTACTCGATCGCGTCCTGGTCGCCGAGCCAGTCCGACCCCTTGATGGTGTCGTAGAAATGGAAGCGCCAGTCGTCCTCGCCCATGTTGCCGAGCGCAGCCGAGACCCCGCCCTGCGCCGCGACCGTGTGGCTGCGGGTGGGGAATACCTTGCTCAGGCATGCCGTGGTCAGGCCCTTCTGCGCGAGACCGAAGGTGGCACGCAGCCCGGCTCCGCCGGCACCGACCACCACGATGTCGTACTTGTGTTCGGTGATCTTGTAGGCACTCACTTGTAGGCACTCATTACGGGTCAGTTTCCGAGCACGATGCGCACGATGGCGAGCAGGCTGGCGAGTGCGGCGAGGATCGCGATGAACTTCACCGCGATCTGCAGGCCGATCTCCAGCCAGCGCAGGTGGACATAATCCTCGATGACCACCTGCAGCCCCAGTTGTGCGTGGTAGAACAGACATCCCACCAGCGCGGCACTCAGTACCGCATTGAACGGCTGGGCGAGGAAGCTGCGCGCGTCGGCGTACTCACCAAGGCCGAAGGCCATCACCGCGAACCACAGCGAGAGCGGCAGCAAGGCGACCGCGGTGATCCGCTGCGACATCCAGTGGCCGGTTCCGGCCTTCGCCGAACCGAGTCCACGCACGCTGGCCAGGGGATCGCGCAGGTTCATGCGGCGGTCCTCGCGGCGAGCACCAGCCAGCCGACGCCCAGCGTGCTCAGCACCGACAGTGCCACCACCGCCCAGCCGGTCGCGTAGGCGCGAGGGAGCTCGAAACCCCAGCCCACGTCCCACAGCAAATGACGCAGGCCGTTGAACCAGTGGTACGAGAGCGAGAACACGAAAGCGAGCAACAACAGCGTGCCGGGAATGCTGCGTGCGAAGCGCGCGAACAGCGCATGCTGGTCCGGGCCGGCCGCGATCGCGAGCAGCCACCACGCGAAGCCGAGCGCGCCCACGCTCAGCGCGACACCCGTGGCGCGATGCAGGATCGACAGCATCGAGGTCAATTGCGGGCGGTAATACGGCCCGATCATGAATGGCGACAATGGTCTGCGACTGCCCGACGACGGCGTGCTCATTGGATCGTTAACCTCTCGCAGCGGATGCCTGACAGACTGCACCATCAAAAGTCGATGCAGCGGCCGTTCTTTTCCCAATCGCCGTAGCGGGTCGGATCGGGCCCGGGACGGCCACCGATTTCCTTCGCGGGAGGTGCGACTGGGGCGAGACGGTCGATCGCGTCCGGAGGTGGCGTGGACTCGGTCTCATGCTGCATTTCGCTTACCATCGTGGCCTTCTCCGAAGCCCGAGCAGGGTACCGCGCCGCAGCGTGACGAAACAAGCAAAGCAACCACTCGCCATGACGCATTCATCACCCTCGGCGATCGCCGAATTCGCGCTCGACGACTTCGCAGCGATCAGCCTGGACGGCGCCGACGCGATCGCCTTCGCGCAGGCGCAGTGCGCGGGCGACCTCGCACAGCTTGCGGTCGGTCACTGGCAGTGGTCGTGCTGGCTCAATCCGCAGGGACGCGTGATCGTGCTGCTGCTGGTGGTGCGCACCGCCGAGCAGCGCTTGCTGATGCTCGCGCCGGGCCGGCGCGCAGACGAACTCGCGCAGCGACTGCGCCGTTTCGTGTTTCGCGCAAAGCTGCGAATCGAAACGCCGGAACTGCCGATCGCCGGCATGTTCGGTGCGCCATCGGGTGCTGCGCCGAATGCCGGGGGCGCCAGCACCGGGCAATCCGACGCATGGTTTCTGCAACTGGGCGGTACCCAAGGGCGCCAACTGCGGATCGGCGGCGATCCGGCAGCCGCTGATGCCGTGCTGCGCGAGCGCTGGCGCATGGCGGACGTACTCGACGGCATTCCGTGGATCGTCGAGGCAGGTGTCGAGCGCTGGATTCCGCAAGCGCTGGCACTGGATCGGCTGCAGGCCTTCAGCGTGCGCAAGGGCTGCTACCCGGGCCAGGAGATCGTCGCGCGGACCCACTTCCTCGGCCGCAACAAGCGCGCACTGTGGCTGGGCCGCTTCCGCGCTTGCGACCTGCGTCCGGGCGCCGGGGCGCGCCTGCTCGCGGGCAACCCCGAGGCCGCCGCCGAGGGCGCGATCGACACCCCGACGGAGGCCGCGGCCGAGGTCGTGGAGGATGCGGTCTTCGAGGGCCAGGGACATCTGCTGGTGGTCGCCCGAGAGCACTGCCCGCGCCTGCTGCACAGCGCCGGGGGCGACACGACGATCGAACTGCTGCGGGCCTTCGGCACGGCGACGCCCTCGGCTTGAGCGTGGTGCAACCGCAGCGTCCGGTCGACCAACCGGTGCCGCAGTTCGCTGGCCAAGCGTGGCGCGCTGTGTTATATGCCGGGCAGGGTTGGGAGCATATTTCACATGAAGAAAGTCCGGTTAGGCGTTGTGTGGCGTGGCTTTTCCGCCGCGGTTGCCGTGGCGGCGCTGATCATCGGCAGCCGCCCGGCGAGCGCCGCGGACCTGACCATGATGGTGGAGCCCTTCTACACGCCCGAGCGAGCGGCCGAGGTCTACCAGCCGCTGATCGACTACCTGACTGCCGCGACCGGCCACCGCATCGAACTGGTCACCCCGCGCAACTACCACTTCTTCTGGCGCGACATCCGGCAAAACGTGCCGGTCGACCTGATGCTGGCCGAACCCTCGATCACCGACTATCGCGCGCAGCGCTACCAGACCGAGCCACTGGTACGCACCGCCGAGACCACCAGCTACACCCTGCTGGCCAGCGACCAGCTCGAAGACCCGACGTTGAACTCGCTGGTGGGACGCAACATCGTGACCATGCCGAGCCCCAGTCTCGGTTTTGCGGTGCTGCTGCAGTTCTACCCCGATCCGGTCGCGCAGCCCAACATCCTGTCGGCGGCCTCGTCGTGGCGCGACGGGATCGAGATCGTGTTCGCCGGCGAGGCCGATGCGACGATCGTGCCGACCTGGCTCAAGGACCAGTATCCGAACCTGATCCCGCTGCAGACCTCGAGCGAGTTCCCGGGCATCGCGCTGTCCGCATCCGCCACCCTCGATCCCGCGATCAAACAGCAGATCCGCGACGCGCTGCTCAAGCTGCACGAAGACGCGACGATGTACGAGGTGCTCAACGAACTGGGCATCACGCGCTTCGAGGCGACCAGCGCCGCCGAGTATCGCGGTGCGGACCAGATGCTGCGGGACTTCTACGGCTACCAGTAGCTGCGACCCCGCGGCACGGCGATCCGCCTGCTGGCTGGGTGAACGAGTGTGACGATCGGACTGCAACCGCCACCGGCGTAGTCGAAACGGCGACGGAAGGCCGGCCGGCCGATCCGCGCCCTTGGCGCAGCCGGCGCACGGCGCTAGCCTGCAACGGTGACCGCAGGGATGGCGGCGTGTATCAGGGGAACACCGTGAAATCCGTGCTGCTTGCCGAGGCCTCCACGACCCGGCGACGAGCGCTGTCTGCCGTGCTGGCGCAGCGTGGCTTCGCCGTTACCGCGCTGTCGTCGCTGGACGAGGCCTACGGCGTGCTCGCGCGCAACGCCGACACCGCCGCGACCTTCGAGGGCGTGCTGCTGGGCTGGCCGGAGTACGTCGACGGCGTGGTCGAGGATGTGTTTGGCCTGCTGCACGGCGATCGCTTCGAACACCTGCCGGTGCTGGTGCTCGCCGACTCGGGTACCGCCGGCGCGGTGAACTGGCGGATGACCCGCCCGCGCACCTCGCTGCTGCTGTGGAGCGACTACCACGAAGCACCCGATGCGCTGGCGCAACTGCTGCGACCTCCCGGTCCCGCACACCCGGTGCGCGATGGCGGCGCGCTGCGCATCCTGCTGGTCGACGATTCGGCGACCGTGCGGCTGGCCTTCTCGCGCCTGCTGCACAGGCACGGTTATGTCGTCACCACCGCCAACAGCGTCGCCGAAGCACTGCAACTGGTCCGCGACCAGTCCTTCGACATCGCGATCGTCGACTATTTCATGCCCGAGGCGCTGGGCACCGCATTGATCGGCGCCCTGAAACAGGATCCCGCCACCGCGCACGTGCTGTCGGCGACCATCACCGGCACCTACTCCGATGCGGTGATCACCGAGTCGCTGGCCGCCGGCGCGGTCGAATGCCTGTTCAAGAGCGAGGCGCGCGAACTTTTCCTCGCGCGAGTCTCGTCGCTTGCCCGCACGATCGTCGATCGCAAGGAGATCGACACTGAACGCCGCCGCCTGCAGGGCATCCTGAGTTCGGTCGGCGACGGGGTCTATGGGGTCGATCGCGACGGCGTGGTGGCGTTCGTCAATCCCGCCGCGCTCGACATCCTGGGCTACGGCAGCGCCGATGAACTGTGCGGTCGCGACGCTTTCGACAGTTTCCACGACGCGTTCGACGATGCAACGCCGATGCCCCGCGGCGCCTCGTTCCTGGTCCAGGCCTACGCCAGCGGCAACGCCGTGCGCGCATGGCAGACCACTTTCTGGACCGCCGGCCGGCGCGCGGTGCCCGTCGAATGCACGGTGTATCCGATGACCATCGACGGCGAGCGCCAGGGCTCGGTGGTGGCGTTTCGCGACATCTCCGCGCGCCGCCTGCTGGAAGAGGAACTGCGCTGGCAGGCCGAACACGATGCGCTGACCAAGCTGCACAACCGGGCGTGGTTCGAAGCCCAGCTGGAGCAGGAGATCGCCCGCCTGAAGCGGGTCGACAACGGCTCGGTGCTGCTGTTCGTCGATGTCGACCGCTTCAAGTACATCAACGACACCGCCGGCCACACCGCCGGCGACCAACTGCTGCTGGAGGTCTCCGCGCGCCTCAAATCGCGCCTGCGCGCTTCCGATCACCTTGCGCGCATGGGTGGCGACGAGTACGCGGTGATCCTGCGCAACGTCACCCGCGCCGATGCGCACGTACTTGCCGAGGGCTTCCGCAAGTCGCTGACCCGTGCGCCGTTCGCCTACGGCGGCAAGAGTTACCGCATCACGGTGTCGATCGGCGCGGCGTACCTCGACGAGCAGATCGCATCGGTATCGGAGGCGATGGCGAATGCCGACATCGCGCTGCACCTGGC
>JANOEA010000303.1:0-4545 GCA_031412975.1 Pseudomonadota bacterium
GGCGTCGGTTTCGCTGTCGAAGGCCGCGACCTGGCCCTGACGCGCGAGCCGGTACACCCGGCGGTGATTGACGGCCCGATGGCGAATACAACGTGCACATGAAGGTGATCTTCTACGAGATCACGTACCCCGTGGCGGCCCCGGCGATACCCCCTCCCGCGACACTGAAAAGATGGGGGTGGGAATTGTACCCGCGTGGTCAATGGTTCCGGGGGTACGCAGGGGGTACGGATTCTCGCTGCATTGCAGCATATGCCTTGTTTTTAGGTGCACAATCCCATATTGATTCCCCCCGCCTCCACCAATTCAGCCCAGAGACCCACCCGACAACGCGCAACACCAGGGTGGCCTCAGGGAGACGTAACCAACAACACCGGCGCCTCAATGGCGCCGTTGTTGTTTCCGGAGTAGCAACTCCAGTCGCCAGCCCTTCCGCTGCGCACTAAATCAAGACGATTTGCTTCTGGCCCGATCGCCTCTCGCCCATCCGACAACGCACCTCCCACAAAGAGCCCGAAAACGCGACGGGCCCGCTCGCGCAGGCCCGTCGGTGTTTGCGATGGCGTCCCCACGGGGATTCGAACCCCGGTCGCCTCCGTGAAAGGGAGGTGTCCTAGGCCTCTAGACGATGGGGACAGTGACGCGTCTTGCGGGGTGTTGGTGGAGCCAGCCGGGATCGAACCGGCGACCTCTACAATGCCATTGTAGCGCTCTCCCAGCTGAGCTATGGCCCCACGAAGAGGGAGCGGATGCTACGGGCGACGGTCGGGCCCGTCAACCATTTTCGTCTATCGCGCGATCGCGGCACCGGCCGCTGGCGCCGCGCGCAGCGTGAATCGCGAGTGGCCGCGACTCTCGAGATATTCCATCCATTTGCCGAGAAAGGCGTTCATCCGCAGCCGATGGTCGAACACGCTGCGCGGCTCGGGGTATCGGCCCAGCACGTCCTGCAGGCGCGATCCGACGTAACAGGCGGTCACTTCCGCGACCCGCGCATCGCGATACATGCGCACGTAGGCCGACGGATCCGGGGCGCCCGTGTGGGAGTCCTCGAACAGATAGCTCAAGCGCATCTCCAGCGTATACGGATGACGCTCGATCATTTCCAGCGACAGGTCAAGACCATCACCGACGCTCGACAGGTAGCGGCCGACCGCGAGCGTATCCGGTCCCAGGCAACGCACGAGGCGCCAGTAATTCTCGCCGTACGTGCCCATCAGATAGGCAAAGCGGGCGCTGATCTGGGCACTGGTTGGACGACGAAGTTCGAGCATGGCTGGACTATATCAGTGCCTTGCGAGTGCGCCAGTCTGTGCGCCGGGCGCAGGAACGATTAAGCTCGGGGTCCTGCAGCGTGCGATGCCCGCGCAGCCGGCAGCGCCCGCTCGCAGCGCTCGACGACACGTCGGCATGCCGATCAATAAGCCTGCTTCTCCAGGCCCACCGCCGCCATGATCTTGCTGGCGATCTCCTCGATCGAGGTATTGGTGGTCGACAGCGTGTGCAGCTTCTCGTTGCGGAACAGCTGCTCGGCACGCGCGACCTCGGTGCGGCACTGTTCGATGGTGGCATAGCGGCTGTTCGGGCGCCGCTGCTGGCGCACCTGCTGCAGGCGCACGGGATCGATCGTCAGTCCGAACAGCTTGCGGCGGTGCGCGCGCAACCGCGGCGGCATCTCGTCGCCCTCGAGGTCCTCTTCGGTCAGCGGATAGTTGCCGGCCCGCACGCCGTAGTGCAGCGCGAGGTACAGGCAGGTCGGCGTCTTGCCCGAACGCGATACGCCGACCAGGATCACCTCCGCGTCGTTGTAGTTCACGTCCATGCCGTCGTCGTGGGTCAGCGCGAAGTTGGTCGCGTTGATGCGCTGCTCGTAGTGCGCGAAGTCGACCATGCCGTGCGCCTGGCCGACCCGCGAGGACCGTTTGCGCTCGAGTTCGCGCTCCAGCGGCACGATGAACGGTGCGAACACGTCGAGCATCAGCGCGCCGCTCTGCGCGAGCACTTCGCACAGCTTGGGATCGATCACGGTGTTGATCACGATCGGCCGCGTGCCGTAGTGCAGCTGCGCATTGCGCACCCGCGCCACCGCCGCATGCGCCTTCTCCTCGTCGTCGACGAACGGGATACGGACCGCGTCGAAATCGACCCCCTCGAACTGGGTCAACACGCTGTGCCCGATGGTCTCGGCGGTGATGCCGGTGCCATCGGAGATGTAGAAGATCGGGCGCCGCAGGCGCTGTTCGCTGGCCATGCCCGGAGTGTACGCGAAGCCCGTCGAAGCACGCCTGCAAGGTTGTCTCCTCCAGCCAAACCAAGGATCATCGAAGGCTGCCCTGCCCCACCCTGCCCGCCTGGAATCCTCGATGTCCGACCTCGTGCTGTGGCTCGACCAGCTGCGACTTTCCGATCTCGCCCAGGTCGGCGGCAAGAACGCCTCGCTGGGCGAGATGATCGGCAATCTGGCGCGTGCCGGCGTGTCGGTACCGGGTGGTTATGCCACCACGGCCTACGCGTTCAACCAGTTCATCGCGCAGTCGGGCGTCGGCACGCGCATCGAGCAGCGCCTGCAATCGCTGGACATCGACGATGTCGACGCACTGGCAGTGGCCGGCAAGCAGATTCGCGGCTGGATCATCGCAACCCCGCTGCAGCCCGCGCTCGAAACTTCGATCCGCGACGGCTATCGCAAGTTGTGCGACGAAGCCGGCGCGCAGGTCAGCGTGGCGGTGCGTTCCTCGGCCACCGCCGAGGACCTGCCGGATGCATCCTTCGCCGGCCAGCAGGAGACCTTCCTCAACGTGGTCGGCGCCGACGAGGTAGTGCTGCGGGTCAAGGAGGTGTTCGCCTCGCTGTACAACGATCGCGCGATCGCCTACCGGGTCCACCACGGTTTCGCGCACGCCGATGTTTCGTTGTCGGCCGGCGTGCAGCTGATGGTGCGTTCGGATCGCGGCGCGGCCGGCGTGCTGTTCACCCTCGACACCGAATCGGGCTTTCGCGACGTGGTGTTCATCACCGCGAGTTGGGGCCTCGGCGAGAACGTGGTGCAGGGTGCGGTGAACCCCGACGAGTTCTACGTATACAAACCGACCCTGCGCGAGGGCCGGCCCGCGATCCTGCGCCGGCAACTCGGCTCGAAGGCGATCCGGATGGTGTTCTCCGATACCGCGGGCGAACGCGTGCGCAACGAGGAGGTGCCGCCGGCCGACCGCCGCCGCTTCTGCATCAGCGACGACGACGTGCATGAACTGGCGCGCCAGGCACTGGTGATCGAGCAGCACTACGGGCGACCGATGGACGTCGAGTGGGGCAAGGACGGACCGACCGGTCGCATCTACATCCTGCAGGCGCGGCCCGAAACGGTTCGCTCGCGCGGGGTGAGCCAGCAGATCGAGCGCTTCGTGCTCGGGCAACGCGGCGAAGTGCTGGTCGAGGGCCGTTCGATCGGTCACAAGATCGGTGCGGGCAAGGCGCGCGTGCTGCGTTCGGTGACCGAGATGAGTCGCGTGCAGCCCGGCGACGTACTGATCGCCGACATGACCGACCCCGATTGGGAGCCGATCATGAAGCGCGCCGCCGCGATCGTGACCAACCGCGGCGGGCGCACCTGCCATGCCGCGATCATCGCCCGCGAACTCGGCATTCCCGCGATCGTCGGCTGCGGCGATGCCACCCGGCGCGTCGCCGACGGCACCGAGGTCACGGTGTCATGCAGCGAGGGCGATACCGGCTTCGTCTACGACGGCATCCTGCCGTTCGAGCGCATCACCACCGATCTGGGCGCGATGCCGCCGGCGCCACTGAAGATCATGATGAACGTGGCCAACCCCGAGCGCGCGCTCGATTTCGCGATGTTGCCGAACGCCGGCGTCGGCTTGGCGCGGCTGGAGATGATCATCAACAGCCATATCGGCGTGCATCCGAAGGCCCTGCTCGAATACGAGCAGCAGGACGCCGAGGTCAAGCGCAGGATCGACGAGCGCATGGCCGGCTACGCCGATCCGATATCGTTCTACGTCGACCGCCTCGCCGAGGGCATCGCCACCATCACCGCCGCATTCGCGCCGAATCCGGTGATCGTGCGGCTGTCGGACTTCAAGTCCAACGAATACGCCAACCTGATCGGCGGCAAGCGCTACGAACCGCACGAAGAGAATCCGATGATCGGCTATCGGGGTGCGAGCCGTTACGTCGATCCGGCGTTCGCCGACGCCTTCGCGCTGGAGTGCCGCGCGATGAAGAAGGTGCGCGACACGATGGGCCTGACCAACGCATGGGTGATGATTCCGTTCGTGCGCACGCTCGACGAGGGCCGCAAGGTGATCGAGATCCTGGCCCGCAATGGACTGACCAAAGGCGAGAACGGACTGAAGATCATCATGATGTGCGAGGTGCCATCGAATGCGCTGCTCGCCGATCAGTTCCTCGACATCTTCGACGGTTTTTCGATCGGCTCCAACGACCTGACCCAGTTGACCCTCGGCCTCGACCGCGACTCGGCGATCGTCGCCCACCTGTTCGACGAGCGCAACGAAGCGGTCAAGA
>JANOEA010000304.1:0-3648 GCA_031412975.1 Pseudomonadota bacterium
CGCGGGGGGCCGAAACGCGGGGCATGCGGCAAGGGTGCGGCGGGCATCGGGACTCTGGGGCAATCGGTGCGAGGCTGCACACGATACCGAATCCGCACCCGTTCCGAGCAGTCGTCGCGCGGATGCCCGCAGATCGCCCGCAGTCGCGATCCGCATGGACCACGGAGCGTGCGCACGGCAGAATCAGCGCTCCTTCAGGGATTGCTGGACAATGGCGAGCGCACCGATCGACCTGGGCGAGCTGATCACCGCGTGGCGGTCCGGCAAGGCCGAAGCCGAGGCGGTGCTCAGCCGCGAGGTCTACCAGTTGCTCAAGCGGATGGCCGGGGCACGCCTCGCACAGGGCGGCCCGGCCACGCTGGAGGCGACCGGACTGGTCCATGAAGCGGTGGCGCGCCTGCTCGGCGGCAACAGCGACTGGACCTCGCGCGACCACTTTTTCGCCCTCGTCGCGATGCAGATGCGCGCGGTGCTGGTCGATGGCGCGCGACGCCGCAATGCCGACAAGCGCGGGGCAGGTGCCGCCCACGTGACGCTCGGCGGGGTCGCCGACCCGGTGGTCACCGAAGATTCCCTGCTCGAGCTGCATGAGGCCCTGCTACGCCTCGCAGAGCGCGATGCGCGCGCGGCGCGGGTGGTCGAACTGACCTACTTCGGCGGCATGCGCGCACACGAGATCGCACCGGTGCTCGAAGTTTCCGACGCCACCATCGAGCGCGACCTCGCCTTCGGCCGCAGCTGGCTCAAGCGCGAACTGTCGACGTGAGCGTGCTCGACTACGCGCGCGTGCGCGACGCTTTCGACGCCTGCGTCGGTGTCGAACCCGCGCAGCGCGGCGCAGCACTGGCCGCACTATCGTTGAATCCCGCCGAGCGCGCCGAAGTGGACAGTCTGCTCGCCGCGCACGAGGCGCACGCAGCGCACGACGAGGTGTCCAACCGGATCAGTGCGGCCGCCGCCGACAGCATCACCGCGCTCGAGCGCCCCGCGCGCCTCGGACCGTGGCGCATCACCGGGGAGATCGGCGAAGGCGGGATGGGCGTGGTGCTCTCAGCCGTGCGCGACGACGGCGAGTACGACCAGACCGTCGCGATCAAGGTGATCCGCGGGTTTTCCTCGGCCGCCGCGCGCGACCGCCTGCGCCGCGAGCGGCAGATCCTCGCCTCGCTCGAGCATCCGAACATCGCGCGCCTGCTCGACGGCGGCAGCACACCGGCCGGCGAGCCCTACCTGGTGATGGAGTTCGTCGACGGTGAACCACTGGGCGAGTGGATGACGCGCGCGCAGCCGCTGCGCGCGCGGATCGAGCTGTTCGCGGCGATCTGCCGCGCGGTCGCTTTCGCCCACCAGCGGCTGGTGGTGCACCGCGACCTCAAGCCCGCGAACGTGCTGGTGCGCCGCAACGGCAGCCCGGTGCTGCTGGACTTCGGCATCGCCAAGCTCATCGAGGCCGACGACACCGCGCGCGACGGCACCCGCACCCATGCGATGACCCCGGCCTATGCGAGTCCCGAGCAGCTGCGTGGCGAGTCGGTCACCACCGCCAGCGACGTATTCGGACTCGGGCTGCTGCTGTTCGTGCTGCTGGGCGGCGACGTGCGCCAACGCCAGGATCCGCTGCGCGCCACCACCACCTCGATCGACTCCGCATCCGGGGCCGCGCGCAACAGCGAACAGGCTGCCGTGCGCGCGTTCGCAGCGCAATTGCGCGGCGATCTGGATGCGATCGTGCGCCAGGCCACCCGCCTGGATCCCGCGCGGCGCTATCCCGCAGCGAGCGTGCTGCTGCAGGACATCGAGGCCTGGCTCGACGGACGCCCGGTGGCCGCACGCGCCGGGGACCGCTGGTACCAGCTGCGCAAGCTCGCCTACCAGTATCGCGCGGTGCTTGCCTTCGGCGTGGTGCTGCTGATCGGCGCGGCCGGCTTCACCGCGCAGCTCGCGGTCGAGCGCAACCGCGCGCGCGATGCGGAAGCGCGCGCCCTGCAGGAAGCGGCCACCTCGCGCGAGGTGCTCGATTTCGTCACCGGGCTGTTCGGCGAACTCGACCCGCTGGGCGGGGGAAGCGAAGACATCCCGGCGCGCGAGTTGCTCGACCGCGGCCGCAGCAGGCTCGACAGCGTGCAGGCCAGTACGCCGCAAGCGCGTGCCGCCCTGCAGCGCGCGCTGGGCGATATCTACCGCAACAGCGAACGCCCGAAGCCGGCGATCGAACTGCTCACCGCCGCACGCGAGGTCTACGCCCTCGACCCCGCCGCCACGCTCGATCTGATCAAGATCGACGTCGCCATTGCGCAGGCCTACAACGCGTTGCTCGACGCTCGCGGTGCGCTGCCGTGGATCGAAGGCGCGCTTGTGCGCGCGTTGCCATTGGAGGCCGAGGATCCGAAATCGCTGGGTCACGTGCTGATGACCCACGGTGTCACCGTGCAACGGCTCGGTCGCAGCGACGCGGCGATGGCCGACTTCGAACGCGCGCAGGCGCTGTTCGCGCGCAGCGGCCCTGAAGGTCGCGAAGGCCTTGCCTCGGTACTGCACAACCGCGGCTGGGTGGCGGATTCGCGCAGCGACCGTGCAGCTGCGCTCGACTGGTACCAGCAGGCGGTTGCCGCCAAGACCGCGCTGCTCGGACCGGACCATCCGTCCACCCTCAATAGTCGCACCGCCTTGGCCCGCGCACTCGCCGCGGTGAACCGGCTGACCGAAGCCGAAGCCATGCTGGTCGCGCTCGGGCCGGACATCGAGCGCCGGATGGGCGCGAAATCGACCTACTACAGCACGTTCTGGAACGAACTGGCCTCGGTGCGGCAGGACCTCGGGCGTTACGCAGAGGCCGGTGATGCCTACCGGCGCGCGCTGGCGATCAGCGCTGCGACGGACCAGGGTCAGACCAGCGCAGCAACCGCGCAAACCATCAACAACCTCGCCTCGCTAGACGAGGAGCGCGGCGACCTGGTCGCAGCCGAGCGCGGCTATCGCGAGTCGCTCGCCACGCGGCTGCGCACCCTGCCACCGGACTCGCTGCCGGTCGCGCGTGCGCGGCACAACCTGGCCCGCGTGCTGCTGCGCCGCGGCAGCGCTGCGCAAGCCGCGCCACTGATCGATGCCGCGCGCGCGGCGCGCGCGGCCGGCCTGCCGGCGGGCCATCCTGATCGACTTGCAACGCAGGCGCTGCAGGTGGAACTCGCGCTTGCCCGCGGCGACGTCGACGCCGCAACCAGTGAAGCGGCGCGGCTTGCTGCTGCGCTGCCGGCGAGTGGCACCAGCGGGCGCGCCCAGGCGGCGATCCAGCGCGCGCTGGCCCGATTGGCACTGGCCCACAACGACGCCGCCGGGCGCGAAGTGGCGGCGCGCGCCGCGCTGGCCGCGCTGGTTGCAGTGCTGCCAGCCGAGCATCCGATGATCGCACTGGCGCGACTCGACCTCGCCGACGCGCTGCTCGCAAGTGCGCCACTTGAGTCGGAATCCCTGCGCGCCGCGGCAGTCGACGTGCTGGATGCAGCGCTGGCACCCGACGCACCCGATCGCGCGCGCCTTCGCGATCCAGCCCACCCCTGACTACCGCGGAGCATCCATGCGCAGCGTCCCGTTCCGCCAGGTCGATGTATTCACGGCCGTCGGATTTCGCGGCAACCCGGTGGCCGTGAT
>JANOEA010000305.1:0-5533 GCA_031412975.1 Pseudomonadota bacterium
CCGCTCGCCGGATCCAGTCGATTCAAGCCGCCCTTGAAGGTACCGGCCCAGATCGCACCATCGCCGGATTGCGCGATCGCCCAGACATCGGTGCCGCTGAGTTGACCCGCCTGGCTACCGCCGCGCCAGGTGCGGAATCCCGCGCGGTCGGCGTCCAGCATCGACAAACCACCATCGGCGGTGCCGACCCAGACCCGATCCTCGCGATCGACGAACACCGTCTGGATGTGGTTCGCGGGCAACGATGCGGGATCGGCCGGGTCGTGCCGCCACACCTTGAAGCCGACGCCGTCGTAGCGTGCCAGTCCATCGCCGGTCGCGACCCACAGGAACCCCGCGCGATCCTCGATGACTTCCTCGACGCGGCTCGACGGCAAACCCTGCTCGACGCCGATGGTCTCGAACAGCGGCGCGGGTGCCAGCGTCGCGCCCGCCCGGGCCGCATGCAGCAGCAACAGCGGACCCAGCAGCCACAGACTGCGGCGCATCATCGCTCCCCATCGCCGACGCCATCCATCGGCATCGAGGATAGCCGATCGGCGTCGCGAACCCGAGCCGGACTGGCCACGCAAAGGTCGGTTGCAGGCGTGCATGCACTGCGTTCATCGGATGCGGGCACACTATGGCCTATGAAGAACCCCATGCTGCGCAGCGCTTTGTTGTCCGCGTTCGTCCTGTGGCTCGCCGCCGCGGCGCCCGCGCGCGCCGAGCCGGTGGCGTATCGGCTCGATCCGGTGCATTGCCAGGTGCTGTTCTTCGTCGATCATCTGCGGTTCTCGCGCCAGGTGGGCCGCTTCACCGGAGTCGAGGGACGATTCGTTTTCGATCCCGCCAGCTGGGATGGGGCCAAGGTCGAAGCGCAGATCGCGGTGGAGTCGCTGTGGCTGGGCGATGAGCCATGGCAGCGCAAGATGCTCTCGCGGGACTTTTTCGACGTCGCCGAACATCCGACCATGCGCTTCGCCAGCGAACACATCGAAGCGACCGGGGAGAACACCGCGCGCGTGCATGGACAACTTAGCTTGCTCGGCGTGAGCCGACCGGTGGTGCTGGAAGTGACCCGCAACCGGGTCGCTCGCAATACCTTCAATCTCAAGCAGACCGCCGGCTTCTCCGCCCGCACCACGATCCGGCGCAGCGACTTCGGCATGCGGCGCATGCTCGCGGCGGTCGGCGACGAGGTCGAGATCGTGCTCGAGATCGAAGGCATCCGCGAATGAACGAGGGGCATCACGATGGCCTGGAAAAGTAGTCCGCAGGAGTGGGGCGGCATCACCAAGGGCCTGCACTGGCTGGTCGCGCTGGCCGTGCTCGGCCTGCTGGCGGTGGGCTTGTGGATGACCGAGTTGCCCAACAGCCCGGACAAGATCGCGATCTACAAGCTGCACAAGTCGGTGGGCCTCACGGTGCTGGCGCTGATGGCGCTGCGCGTGGTCTGGCGCATCAGCGAGCGAGCGCGACCGACGCCGCCGCCGATGCCGACATGGCAACGCCGCGCATCGAAGATCTCGCACGGACTGCTGTACGTGTGCCTGCTGGTGATGCCGCTGTCGGGCTGGCTGTACAACTCGGCGTCGAACTTTCCGCTCAAATGGTTCGAATTGTTCAGGGTGCCGCCACTGTCGGGTGCCGACCGCGAACTGAAGGCGCTGGCGGGCGATATCCACGAGTTCACCGCATGGCTGCTGATCGCCCTGCTCGCGCTGCACGTGGCGGCCGCACTGAAGCACCATCTGGTCGACCGCGACGGCGTGCTGCGCGCGATGTTGCCGTTCGTGCGCAAGCGCAGCCGCGCAAGTCCACCTGTCCAATCTTGATCGGAGATCGCTGCATGACACGCACCCTGTTGCTGATCGTCGCGCTCGCCGGCAACGCGACCGCGACCGCCGCCGACTGGACTTTGCTGCCCGCGGGCAGCCGACTCGGCTTCGAGAGCAGCTACGACGGCGAGGCCTTCAGCGGCAGCTTCGGCCGTTTCAGCCCGCAGATCGCGCTCGACCCCGCGCAGCCTGAGGCGACCCGCATCGAGGTCAGCATCGATCTCGGCAGCGTGGATACGCAGAACGAGGAGCGCGACGGCACGCTGGCCACGCAGGATTTCTTCTGGACCGGCAAGTTCCCGTCCGCGTCGTTCAAGACCACCGGTTGCAAGGCCGGCGCGGTCGCCGGCGCGATCGAGTGCACCGCGCAGCTGACCATCCGCGACAAGACCGCGGCAATGCCGTTCAACCTGCAGTTCGAGGTCAACGGCGACAGCGCGACGCTGAAAGCCACCGCGGCCGTCGATCGCATCGCCTTCGACGTCGGCAACGGCGACTGGGCCGATACCGACCTGATCCCGCGCGAGGTCAAGGTGGTTGTCGACCTCAGGCTGCAGCGCACACCGTGATCACGCTGCAGCGGTAAACCGCTGCACGCTCCACGCATCGAAAGGCCAATCCAGCTCGCGACCGCTGTCGCGATCGCGCAGCACCGGGATGCGCGCGCCGTACTCCTCGGCAAGCTCGCCGCTCCAGCCGATCAGCACGCGTTCGACCGCGCCATGGCCGACCGCGGCGAGCGCCTCTTCGGCGCGGTCGCACAGGCTGCATTGCTCGCGGCGGTACAGGATCCAGCGGGACATCGGGGCGGGCGCGGTGGAAGATCGCGCGAGATGGTAGCGCAGGCGCACGCGCGAACCGATTAGACTGTCGATCCGCGCGGGGCAGATGCACGGCCGCCGCGTCCCGTCCCATGCGAGTTCTGCGCGAATGAGCATCAGCGTATTCGATTTGTTCAAGATCGGCATCGGGCCTTCGAGCTCGCATACCGTGGGCCCGATGCGCGCCGCGGCCCGCTTCGCCGAACGCTGGTTGGCCGAACGCGGCACCCTGGAATCGTGCGTACGCGTGCGTTGCGAGCTGTTCGGCTCGCTCGCGCATACCGGCCGCGGCCACGGCACCGACAAGGCCGTGATCATGGGCCTCGAGGGCGCGCAGCCGGACACCGTCGACGTCGACGCGATCGCGCCGCGGCTCGAGCGTATCCGCGCCGACAAGCGCCTGAAGCTGCTGGGGCGACACGAAATCGCGTTCGACGAAAAGTACGATCTCGCGTTCAACAAGCGGCAGAAATTGCCGCACCATTCCAACGGCATGCGCTTCACGGCCTGGGCGGCCGGTGATGTGGTGCTCGCCACGCGCGACTACTACTCGGTCGGCGGCGGCTTCGTGGTCAACCAGGACGAGGCCGCCGAAGACCGCATCGTCGCAGACACCACGCCGTTGCCGTATGCGTTCCACAGCGGCGACGAACTGCTGCGCCACTGCGCGGATTCGGGCAAGACCATCGCGGGCGTGATGCTGGAGAACGAAAAGGTCTGGCGCACCGCCGCACAGACGCGCGCGGGGCTGCTAACGATCTGGAAGGCGATGGGCGACTGCGTCGCGCGCGGCATGCGCGAATCGGGCGTGCTGCCCGGTGGCCTGAAAGTGCAGCGCCGCGCGCCAGGCATGGTCGCCGAGTTGTCCAGCCGGCCCGAAGCGGCGCTGAAAGATCCGCTGACGATCCTCGATTGGGTCAATCTCTACGCGCTCGCGGTCAACGAGGAGAATGCGGCGGGCGGTCGCGTGGTCACCGCCCCGACCAACGGCGCGGCCGGCATCATTCCCGCCGTGCTGCATTACTACGATCGCTTCGTGCCGGGCGCCAATCCGGACGGCATCGTCGATTTCCTGCTCACCGCGGGCGCGATCGGCATCCTGTACAAGGAAAACGCGTCGATCTCCGGCGCCGAGGTCGGCTGCCAGGGCGAGGTCGGGGTGGCCTGCTCGATGGCCGCCGGCGGATTGACCGCGGCATTGGGCGGCAGCATGGCGCAGGTCGAGAATGCCGCCGAGATCGGCATGGAACACAACCTCGGCCTGACCTGCGATCCGATCGGCGGGCTGGTGCAGATCCCGTGCATCGAGCGCAATGCGATGGGCGCGGTCAAGGCGATCAATGCGCAGCGGCTTGCGCTGCGCGGCGACGGCAAACACCGCGTTTCGCTCGACAAGGTGATCCGCACGATGCGCGATACGGGCCGCGACATGGCCGACAAGTACAAGGAGACGTCGCGCGGCGGGCTGGCGGTGAATGTGATCGAATGCTGAACGGAGTGACATCCACGACCTCAACTTGACGAAAGTGAGGGTGGTGACGTAGATTTTGTCACCGCAGTTTGGTATCGCGGGCCGGCTGTCGCAGGCGGTCGGCCCAACAATAATCAGTGCGCCCACGAGCGCACGCGAATCAAGGGGAAGCGTCGCATGCAGATGTCCACGAAGTGGCTGTTGGTTCCGTTTGCGCTGGCGATGGGCGCCTCCGCATTCGCGCAGGACGGGGCACGCCCCGGAACGCCGGTTTCGACGACTGGTGCTCCCGACGGTGGCGGTTTGTTCCTCCCCCAGGCAGTCATCACCCAGGGCTTCGCCTCGGTCGCGACCGCGCCCAATGCCGCGGTCGGCGGCGTGTGCGCGCTGAACCAGCCCGCGATGGCTGGCTGGTTCGGTCGCAACAACGCCACCCCCACCGGCTCGGCATGCATGTTCAACCCCACCGCACCGGCGCCGTTCTTGGCGCAAGATGGCGGTGCCACCACTTACGCGGGCATGAACTTCAACGCGTCGACCGGCGCCAATCCGATGAGCACGTGGCTGGTCAGCCCGCGGGTGAACTTCGGTACCGGCGCGACGCTGTCGTTCTGGTTCCGATCAGCCAACGCGGCTGCTGCCAACTTCCCCGATCGTATCCAGGTGCGCCTGAGCACCGCTGCCGACGCCGGCACGCCGGACGTCGGCACCGCGGTAACCGATGTGGGTACGTTCACGACCCTGCTGGCCGACATCAACCCGACCCTCGCCTTGGCCTTCGTGACCTGTCCGGCCGGCGGGTTCACCATTGGTGCCCCGAACGGCACCATCGCCGGTACCGTGGACGGTGCGTGGTGCCAGGTCACGATCACCCAGGCCGCCGGCATTCCGGCGACCGGCAGTGGCCGCATCGCATTCCGCCACTTCATCCCGGCCAGCGGCGGCCCGGCCGGCGCCAATTCGAACTTCGTCGGCATCGATACGTTCTCGTTCGACGAAGGGCTCCTCGGTGGACCTCCGGTAGTTCGGGCCGTCAACA
Organism: Pseudomonadota bacterium; assembly: GCA_031412975.1. Classification (GTDB taxonomy): domain Bacteria; phylum Pseudomonadota; class Gammaproteobacteria; order Xanthomonadales; family Ahniellaceae; genus UBA4656. The sequence continues at coordinate 5,152 of JANOEA010000305.1, forward strand.
CGCTGGGCGGTCCGGCGCTGCTGTTGCTCGCGCTGCTGGTGGTCGGCCTTGGCGTGTTGACGCTCCGTCGTCACTGATACCTCGTTCCTGACACGCGTTGAACGAAACGGCCGGAGTGATCCGGCCGTTTTTCTTTGAGGCTCCGTAATGGACAAGGTGCCAGTCGCTGGCATGCCAGCTCCCACAAGGCCCAGCCAGTGGTTGGTGCAGTGTGGGAGCTGCCATGGCACCGGCAGGCCACCTGGCTCCGCACTATAATCGTGGGCTTCGCGCCGTTCCGCGGCCTCGGTCCACCGTCCCATGTCCCAGCAGATTGCCGAAACGGCACGTCGCCGCACCTTCGCCATCATCTCGCACCCCGACGCGGGCAAGACCACGCTGA
>JANOEA010000306.1:0-1672 GCA_031412975.1 Pseudomonadota bacterium
GTCCGCGGCTGTGCCGCGGAATGTCCCGCCTCAGTCCGGCCCGCGCTACTCGCGCGGGCGTTCGGCGGTCCGCGGCTGTGCCGCGGAATGTCCCGCCTCACCCCCCTGCGGGGGAAGGGAGCGTGTTGCGCTTCGCCGAGCAAGGTCGCCGCGCGCGTTGTGTTCCTGGCTGCGACCTAATCCCCCGCTGCCTTGATCACATCGCCACTGCCGTACTTGCCGAGCCACTGGCGTACCTCTTCGTACCAGACCAGCGAATTGCCGGGCTTCAGGATCCAGTGGTTCTCGTCGCTGAAGTAGACGAATCGCGTCGGCACGCCTTTCTGCAGCAGCGCGTGATACAGCTCCACCCCATGGTTGACCGGCACCCGCAAATCCCGCTGGCCGTGCGTCACCAATGTCGGTGTATCGAAGTTCGCCGCGCCATAGTGCGGGGATGCGGTCTTGAACACCTGCTGCTGCTCGGGCGTCCAGAAGCTGCCGAAGCGCGGGATCTCGAACGCGTAGTCGGCGCCCACCTGGGTGTACCAGTTGTACACGCCCGCATGCACCACCAGCGCTTTGAACGGATGCTCGCGCCCGAGCACGATCGCGCTGAGGTACCCGCCATAGCTGGCGCCCGCGGCGACCATGCGCTCGCCGTCGATCCACGGCTGTTCGCGCAGCCAGTCGGCCGCGGCGATCACGTCGCGATACGGCAAGTCGTCCTGCTGCGGATTGATCGAATCGGTGAACGCATTGCCGAAGCCGGTCGATCCATGGAAGTTCGGCCACGCGGTCACGTAACCCCAGCTGCCGAACACCTGCGCATTCCAGCGGAACTGCATGCCGTTGGTGATCGCATTGTGCGGGCCGCCGTGGATCAGCAGCATCAGCGGATACTTCTTGCTGCGATCGAAGCCCGGCGGATAGTTGACCCACATCTGGATCGGCACGTCGTTCGCGCCGCGATAGGTCACGCTTTCGAAGCTGCCCAACGCAGTGCCCGCCAGCAAGACGTCGTTGAGCGTGCTGAGCTTGCTCGCATCACCGCTGCGCGGATCGATCCGCACCAGCGTCGGCGGCTCGACGAAACTCTGGCGCAGGCCGACCACCGTGCCGCTTTCGCTGGCCACCGCCAGTCCGCCAAAGCTGGACTCGCCACTGAGCTTGCGCACGCTGCCGTCGAGCGCGAGGGCGTGCAAGCGCACGCTGCCCTGGTCGTCGATGGCGCCGAGCAGCTGCTTCGAATCGGCCGTCCACACCAGGCCGTCCGCCGAGCGATCCCAGCTGTCGGGCACTACCTGGCGGGTCTTGCCGTTGCTGCGGTCGTGCAGCATCAGGCGCCGCATGTCGCCGTAGAAGCCCTTGATCCGCTGCTGCGCGAACGCGAGGTAGCGACCATCCGGGCTGTAGCGCGGCACGCCATCGCTGGCGGGGCTGTCGGCGGTCAGGTTGCGCGGTTCATTGGCGCCCACTGCGACCACGAACACGTCCATGTTGCTGGCGTTGATCGCCGGATCCGAATCGGCAACGAACGCCAGTTGCTTGCCATCGGGGGAGATGTCGTACAACGGCTGATCGAGCTGCACGGCAGTGCGCGGCAACTCCAGTCCGGTACCGAGAGTGAGGTTGACCGGCTCGCCACCGCGCAATTCGGTACTGAACACGTGCAGTTGGCGGTCGTCGACCC
>JANOEA010000307.1:0-2130 GCA_031412975.1 Pseudomonadota bacterium
AGCGGTGGACCTTCGGCCAGCAGCTCGCGCCAGCTGCCGTCGGCGTCGCGCAGCAGCGCCGGCGGAAAGCCGGCATTGGCCCACACCGCATGGCGATTGGCCGGGTCGTAGTAGCCGACCACCGCGCATACGAACATGCCACCGCTGACCGTGTCGCACAGTTCCGCGTTGATCCGCTCCAGCCACTGGCCCGGCGCGAGCTCGTCCTTGCCGGCCCAGCGCAGCAGGCTCGCGGTGCGCACCATCAACAGCGAAGCGTCGAGGCCCTTGCCCGACACATCGCCCACCGCGAACGCGATGCGCCCGTCGGGCAGGTCGAAGAAATCGTAAAAATCGCCGGAGATCTCGCGCGCGGGCCGGTTCACGCCGAGCACCGGATAACCGTCGCGGCGCCGCTTGGGCAGCAAGGATCGCTGCATCTGCCGCGCGAGTTGCAGCTCGCGGCGGATGCGGGTCTGGTCGACCATCTCGGCGACCAGTGCGGCATTGCTGATCGCCAGCGCGGTCGGTGCGGCCAGCACCCGCAGCACATCGCGGTCGGACTCGTCGAACAGCCCGCCCGCGCGCTTGTTCAGCACCTCGATCACGCCGATCGTGCCGCGCGCGGTGGTCAGCGGCGCGCACAGCAAGGATCGCGTGCTGAAGCCCGTCTTGGCGTCGATCTTGCCGGCGAAATCCGGATCGGCCTGCGCATCGCGCACCATCTGCGAGGCATTGGTGAGTACCGTGCGACCGACCACACCGGCATTCAGCGGCAGCTTCAGGCCCACCACGTCGACCGGGCCGGCGCATGCGCGACACACCAGCTCCTGCGCAGCCGCATCGACCAGGAACACGGAGGCGGCTTCCGCCTGCATGCAGTCGGCGATACGGTTGACCGCCATGCGCAGGGTTTCCTCGATATCGATCGACAGTGCGAGCACCTGACTGAGGTCGGCCAGCATGCCCAGCACGCGCGACTCGAATGCCGGCTCGGCGGATCCGGCGTGCAGCGGCGTCTGCGGGAGGCCGCCCATGGCTCAGTCGGCGGCTGGCGGCCGCGGGCGTCGGCGCAGCGCGAGCAGCGCCAACGATGGGCCGGACACGGTGTAGACCACCGCCACGGCCAACAGCACCGCAGGCGGATCGATGGTGATCAGCACGATCACGCCGAGCAGCAGCGGCAGCCACAGGAACGGCACCCGCTCGCGCGCGGGAGCGGCCTTGAAACTCCAGTAGCGGACCCGGCTGACCATCAGGATCGCGGCACCGACCGTCACCGCGAGCGCCAATGGCGCGATGCGCGCCGGATCGACGCCGCGGTCGACCATCGTCCACACGAACGACATCATCAGTCCGGCGGCCGCCGGGCTGGCCAGGCCGATGAAGAAGCGCTTGTCGACCGTGCCGACCTGGGTGTTGAAGCGCGCCAGGCGCACCGCGGCGCAGGCGGCGTACAGGAACGCCGCCGACCAGCCGACCTTGCCCATCGTCGTACCGTAGGCCTTGAGCAGTTCCAGCGACCACATGTACATCACCAGCGCCGGCGCCAGCCCGAAACTGATCAAATCGGCCAGCGAGTCGTACTGCACGCCGAACTCGCTCTGGGTGCGGGTCAGCCGCGCGATGCGCCCATCCAGGCCATCGAGCAGGCCGGCCACGAATACCGCGATCGTCGCGTGCTCGAACAGGCCGTTGATCGCGGCGATGATCGCGTAGAAGCCGGCGAACATGCCGCCCGTGGTGAACAGATTGGGCAGCAGGTAAATGCCGCGCGACGGCTTGCGCTGCGGGACCTCGGATGGCTCCATGGCGGGCTTCGGTCTGGGGTGGCCGCAGTCTACCCGATGCGTCGGTCGGCCCCGTGGCAACACTCATCGCCGCGCCGCGCGCGCCGTGACCGCTGCCCTTGTCTCGCGGCGTCGGCGGTGCTACCTAGGGAGTCGAAAACCACCGCGGAGCTGCCGCCATGCGTATTGCCGTGCTCTTCGCCATTGCCGCCCTGGTCTGCGCGGGCGATGCGAATGCCCAGAAGTTCTACAAGTGGAAGGACGCCGACGGCGTGACCCACTACACCACCACCCCGCCGCCGGATGGCCAGCAGGCCGACAGCCTGGCGGTGGACGAAGCGCCTGCGGCACCGCTCGGTGC
>JANOEA010000308.1:0-8172 GCA_031412975.1 Pseudomonadota bacterium
TCGATCGACATCGAGCACATCGGCAGCACCGCGGTTCCGGGCCTGTGTGCGAAGCCGGTCATCGATGTGCTGGTCGGTGCGGCGTCGCTCGCAGTCATCGAAGCGGCGATCCCGCGGCTCGACGGGGCAGGGTTCCGCTACGTCTCCCGTCATGAAGCCGAGCTGCCGATGCGGCGCTACTTCGTGAAGGCGGAAGGCGACGCGCCTCGCGTGCATGTGCATGGCGTGTGCACCGGATCCACGATCTGGCATGAGCACCTGCGGTTTCGCGACGCGTTGCGCGCGGATCCGGTACTGCGCGATGCCTACGCGCAGCTCAAGCGCGAACTCGTGCGCAACCACGGCGACGACAAGTCCGCCTACACTGCGGCCAAGGCGCCGTTCATCCGACAGGTTCTTGCCGTTACCGGAGCCGGTGTCGCGACGGTTGCCGCGCCATGAGCTACCTGGTCATCTGCAGCGCGGCGCTGCTGGCGTCGGCGTTGACGATCTGCTTCTACGCGACCTCGTTCAGCGCCGCACGCGGACTTCGATTACGGCGTGCTCGCCGCCGCGGTGCTCGCTGCCTTCGCCGGTGCCGTGCTCGGCAACCGCTACCTGCACAAGGTCACGATGCCGGCCGTGCAGAAGATCGTCGCTGCGATGCTGGTGGCGATGGGTTTGCTGACCGGGCTGTTGTAAGCGCGCGGCTTGCATCGATCGATTGCTGCGGGGCCCGCATCCGCAGTGCGCGTGCACACAATTGTTGTCTTCGTCCGGCATCGACCGGCGCGCTATTATTCCTCGGTCGCATTGGCTCACGGGAGGGGCGCTTTGCGCCACCCGTAGCTCTCCGGAGGTTTTTCCAGTGACTCGATTCGCGCGAGCGGCTGTTCAGGCCGCGATTTCGCTCGGTTTCCTGCTTGGTGTCGCAACGCCCGCATACGCCCAGGACCCGGACTTCCAGCTTACCAAGCAGCTGGTATCGCCAGCCGCCGGATCGACCGTGGTGCCGGGATCGGCGGTGCGCTATCGCATCACCTATCGTTGCAACGGGCTGGTCGCGACCACCTGCGGTTCGTTGACCTTCGCCGACACCCTGCCGCCCGAGCTCGAGCTGGTCGGCTGCGACTTCCCCGGCTTCACGGTCAGCGCCTGCGCGCCCGGCACCGCGGCCATCAACGCCACTCGCGCAGTGCTCAACGCCGGCACCACCGGCGAGGCCTTCATCAATACGCGCGTGCGGCCCAGCGCCGGTCCCGCGACCAATGTCACCAATACCGCCCAGGGCACGATCTCGCAGCCGAGCATCAATCCGCCGCAGCCGATGCCGGTGATCGCGGTCAGTCCGCCGATCAACATCAGTGGCGCGGGCCTGCGCAATTACAGCATCGCCAAGACGCGGATCGATCCGATCGCAGCATTGGTGATCTCCGACCAGGCGACGTTCGTGACCGATCGCGTGCAGTTCTGCGCGACCAGCGGCATCGACCTCGTCGAACTCGGTGGGGCAACGCTGTTCGACGACGTGCCCGGCATCGCGACCAACATCCGCACCATCTTGCCGCCCGGCGCGCCGCCGATCACCGAGAGCATCGTCGGCAACCGGGTGACGTGGGCGATTCCGGCCGCGCGCCTGGATATCGATGCGCTGTATCCGCCCGGCTCGAACTTGAACGCGCCGGTGTGCTTCACCTTCTTCGTCACCTACGACCTGCCGGCGGGTGCCGCACCCGCGCCGGATCGCGCACACGTGCGCACCACCGATCCGCAGTACTGCTCGGCCGCCGGTCTCGGCATGCCGCCGCTGGGCGATACCGCCAATCCGCAGTGCTACGGGCAGACCAGCGGCATCCGTGGCCTGCCACAGTCGATCCTGTCGCCGTTCACCAAGTCCGGCAACGACGCCACGCCGAGCGATACCCCCGATGATTCGGGCAGCGGGCGGATCAACTGGCGTCTCGGCGCGAACTTCGAATCGAATGTCGGCCTGCAGAACCTGTCGTTCTACGACATCCTGCCGCTGCCCGAGACCGGCCCCGGCGGCACCACGCTGCCACGGCTGGACGTGACCGCGTTTGCGCCCGGCAACTGGGTCAGCGGGGCGCCGCTGTATGACGTGGTGGCCGATGTGTACGTGAGCACCGTCGCACCCGCACCGGAAGACAACTGCGGCGGCGCCGGCTGGGTGGCGCTGGGAACCAATCTGCCGGGCAACAACACGACGGTGTTCACCACCGGCTTGGCCGGTGCGACTGGCTTTTGCTGGGTGCTGCGCAACAACGCCGCCGGCTCGCCGCCCAACGAGGTGCCGCGCGATTTCACGTTCACCACCCAGCCCCGCGTGACCCAGGCCGTACCGGCCTCGATCGTGCCGCCGGCACTGCCGGACGCGCTGGAGCCGGATAACTGCTTCCGCGCACGCTGGACTGCCGGAACTGCGCAGACGCAGCGCATCTGTCGCACCCAGCGCATCGAGCGCGCGCGGCCCGGCGTCGACCCGGTCAAGGGCATCCAAGCGGCGCCATCGCCGCTGCGACCACTCGACAATATCGTGTTCCGGGTCGGCGTCGATCACGCGGTCGGCGACTCCACCGGCACGATCGTGAATCCGGTGATCGTCGACCTGCTGCCCGCGCAGCTGGAGTACCTGTCGGCGAGCGTGGTGCAGCCGGGCAGTCCGCTGCCGGTGATCACCGTCGTGCAGGACTTCAACGGCGTGCCGAACCAGACCCTGGTGCGCATCGCCTACAGCGGATCGTTCCCGCGCACGACCGCGCTGATGCCACGCATCGATATCAGCACGCGGGTGCGCGCATTCACCGGCGACGGCACTTATACCAATCGTGTGAGCGTATTCGAGAACGGGATTCCGCCGCGCACTTGCGCTGGCACCGAGGTCGTCGACGCCGACGACCGCGATGGCGACGGCAATACCACCGAATTGCGCTGCGATCGCAGCGTGAACTTCAGCATCGCGCAGGCCGCGGTGCTGGACGGCAGCAAGTGGATCAGCGGCACCGGCCCGGTCGCCAATCCGATCGATCCGCTGGTCGACGATCCGACCGAGCCGCCGGTGGTGGCAGCGGCCGACTGCCCGACCTACAGCGCCGAGTTCGGCGCGGGTACCGGCGACGGCTTCACGCGCTTTCCCTGCGTGGCGCGCACGCGCGGCTACGGCAATGGCAACGGCGGCAACGCGAACTATCGCATCCGCGTGCAGAACGCCGGCAACGTGGCCTTCGACAACTACGTGCTCTATGACGTACTGCCCTTCGTCGGCGATACCGGCGTCGGCCAGCCGCTGGCACCCGTAACGCGTAACTCCGATTTCCGCCCGCTGCTGCTCGGTCCGCCGGTGCTGAACCCGGCACTGAGCAGCCCCGCGCTGCAGGGCCCGGGCGTGTTCACGATCGAGTATTCGGCATCCAGCAATGCCTGCCGGCCCGAAGTATCGAGCAACGATGTCACCACCGGCTGGCAAACCGGCTGCATCAACGACTGGAATCCGAACGCCGCCGCGCTGGGCGGATTCGCCGCGATTCGCGCCTTCCGCGTGCGCGCCTTCGTCGATCCGAACGGTACCCAGCCGGTCAACTGGGGCGTGGGTGAGGTCGCCGTGTTCGAAGTGGCGATGGAGATCCCGGCCACCACGCCGCGCATCGCCCCGTCGGTGGTCGGCAGTACCACCAACTTCACCACCGCGTGGAATTCGTTCGCGCACCGCGCTTATCGCGCAGTCGATGGTGCGGCCCTGGATCCGATCAATCTGCTGCCGACCGCCGAGCCGCCGAAAGTCGGCGTGATCACGCCCGAGCGCTATCGCGTGGGGAACCTGGTCTGGCGCGACATCAACAACAACGGCAACTCGCAGACCGGTGAGCCGGGCATCAACGGGATTGCCGTGCGCCTGTGCCGCGATAACGACGGCAGCGCCGGACCCAGCGCGGGCGATGCCACCGTCGGTAGCACCACCACCGCGACCATCGGCGCGCAGATCGGCAAGTACGTGTTCGAAGTGCTCGAACGGCAGACCGACTATTACCTCGCGATCGCCACCGGCCAGGCGCCGCTGGCAGGACTGCAGGTATCAGCGATCAACGGCGCGGATCCCGCCAACGACGTCGACAACGACAACAACACCCAGGCCGCGAGTGTCGCTGCAGTCTGCGGCGGCGGTGCTGCGTTCGTCACGTCGATCTTCGCGATCGGCGCACCGAGCAGCGCAACCGAGCCCACCAACGAGCGCGTGCGCAGTGGCAGCGCTACCGACGACGATCCGAACCAGGGTGCAACGGGCGAGCCGTGGCCGGACAACATGTCGAACTATTCCGTCGACTTCGGCTTCGCACCGGGCGGCACCAATGCCGATCTCGGCGATTTGCCCGACACCACGGCAGGTACAGGCCCCGGCAACTATTCGACGCTGCTGGTCAACAATGGCCCCAGCCATCTGGAGACCAGCGGACTGACGATCGGTACCGTGTGGGACTCCGAACTCGACGGGCAGCCGAACGCCGCGGCCGATGGCGACGACAACAACCCGCTGGGCAGCGACGACGAAGATGGCGTGATCACGCCCGCGCAGCTGCGCTTCTTCCGCGGCCAGCCGGGATTGCTCGACGTGCGCGTGGTCAACACCACGGCGACCACCGCACGCCTGTGCGCGTGGCTGGATCTCAACGGCGACGGCGACTTCGCCGATGCGGGTGAACTCGCACCGACGACCAGCGTGCCGGCCAATGGTGCTGCCGGCGGCAGCGTCGTGCAGCTCAACTTCGGCACGATTCCGGCCGCGGGACTGCACATCGATCCGACCTATCTGCGCCTGCGCTACTCCAATACCGATACGGGCAATTGTTCCGTCGCCGGCGCCAACGGGCCGAGCGCGAGCGGTGAAGTCGAGGACTACCGCGGTGCGATCGTGGCCGAGGATCGCGGCGATTTGCCCGATGGCCTGGCCGGCGCACCCAGCTATCCCACGCTCAATGCGAGCAATGGCGCGGTGCACGTGATCAGCACCGCGAGCACCTTCCTCGGTGCCTCGGTCGACGTCGAGCCAAACGGCCAGCCGACCCTCGCGGCCGCTGGCGACGACGCCAACCCGGTCGGCGTCGATGACGAGGACGGCGTGGCCTTCCCGACCGCGCTGGTCGGTGGTCGCGCGAGCAGCATTGTGGTCAATGCGAGCGTCTCCGGCGTGCTCAACTGCTGGTTCGACTACAACAACAACGGCAGCCTCGGCGACGTGGTTGGCGGACAGCCCGAGCAGTTCGCCAATGAACTGCCGGTGGTGGCCGGCACCAACGTGGTCGGACTGACACCGCCGTTCGCGATCGCGCGCGGCGACTACTACCTGCGCTGCCGCTTCACGCTGGCCGCCGGACAGGGCAACACGCCCACCGGCGTCGCGCCGAACGGCGAAGTCGAGGACTACCGCGTGCGCATCACGCAGCCGGATCTCGGCGATCTGCCTGCGCCGTATGCGACCCAACGCGCAAACGGCGGCGCCGAACATCCGATCTTCGACCTGCCCGGCAACAGCCTGTTCCTCGGCGCCAGCATCGATGCGGAAGCCGACGGTCAGCCGAATGCAGGCGCGACCGGTGACGACGCCGCGGGTCCCGCCGCCGATGACGAAGATGGCATCGTGGTCGCCGACCTGACCATGACCGCCGCGACCGCCGCGACGATCAACTTCACTGCGAGCAATACGCGCGGCGTGCCGGCGACGGTCTGCGGCTTCATCGACTTCAACGGCAACGGCAGCCTCGCCGATGCCGGCGAAGTCGCTCAATTCACCGCAGCGAATGGCAGCATTGCTGCGACCGGCACGCTGGCCTTCACGGTGCCCGCGACCGCCGTACGCAATACCTTCGCGCGGTTCCGGATCAGCACTGCGGCGGGTTGCGCGCCTGCAGGTTTGGCGCTGGATGGCGAGGTCGAGGACTACGTGGCGACGATCATCGCCTACGATCTCGGCGATCTGCCCAACGGTGTCGGCGCGGGCTTGTACCCGACGCTGCGCGCGAACAACGGCGCCCGCCACGAGATCGTGCCCAACCTGCGGCTCGGCGCGAGCGTCGATGCTGAAGGCGATGGTCAGCCCGGCATTGGTGCTACCGGCGACGACCTTGGCGCACCGCAGCCCGACGACGAAGACGGCGTGACCTTCGATCCGCTCAATCTCGGCAGTCCGGGTCGCGCGAATCTGTCGGTGTTCAACAACACCGGCGCGGCCGCGACGCTGTGCGCCTATGTCGACTGGAACAACGATGGCGACTTCAACGACAGCTACACGATCACCCAGCCGGGTGGCGGCACCACCAGCGAGACGCTGACCCAGACGTTCCCGACCGGTGCCGCGGCGCAGAACGTGGTGCTGCAACTGGGCATCGTGCCGCCGCCGGGCACGGTGGGCGTGCCGCCGACGGGTGCGGTGCTGATTCCGTATGCGCGCTTCCGCCTCACCACCACGCCCGGATTCATTTGCGCCGGTGGTGCGGGCAATCCGCCAGCGGGCGCTGTGCCGAATGGCGAGGTCGAGGACTACCGGATCGGCTCAACCACCGGGCAGGGCCTGATGGCGCTGGGCAACCTGGTGTTCGAGGACCGCAACAACAACTGCGTGGTCGATGCCGGCGAGCCCGGCGTGGTCGGCGTGGCGGTGCGCGCGTTCCGCGACAGCAACAACGACGGCACGCCCGATGGCGCCGCGGTGGCCACTCTCACCACCGATGCGAGCGGCAACTATCTGTTCACCGCGCTGGTGCCCGATCACTATGTGGTCGAGATCGAGCGGCCGGCGATTTTCCTCGGCAGCACCGGTTCGGGACTGGTGTACGCGCCGACCGGCCCGTGCGAGCCTGCGGCCGATCCGGACGACAACATCGACAATCGCGATGACGGCAGCTCTGCGGGTACGACGATCATCCGCGCGCTGCCGATCACGCTGGAGCCGAAGGTCGAGCCCGGCCCGCCGGACAGCAACACCAATCCGACCGTCGATTTCGGCCTGCTGCGCCACTTCGATCTCGCCCTGCGCAAGGAACTGTCGCCGGGCCAGCCGCAGGTCGTGCAGCCGAACGCGGTGGTCAACTACACGATCACGGTGATCAACGAGGGCGCGATCGCCGCCACCGGGATCGTGATCAGCGATCGCATCCCGGTCGGCATGGTGCTGCAGGATGCGGCGTGGACTGCGGGGCCCGGCAACACCGCGCAGCGCACCATCGCCGGCCCGCTGCTGCCCGGTGCGAGTACCTCGGTCAGCATCGCGCTGCGCATCACCAGCGTCGGCTTCGGGCAGTTCGTCAACTTCGCGCAGATTGCGGCGGCCACCGACGAGGGCGGCAATCCGGTCCGCGACATCGATTCGATTCCGGGCGATGGCGAGAACATCCAGGACGACAACGCCAGCGTGCCCGTATTCGTGCCGATCGGGGTCCCGGCCAATGCAGCATGGGCACTGTTGCTGCTGGCCCTCGCAATGGTTTGTGTGGGTGCTGCTGCGATGCGACGTCGCTCGGCGGCTTGAGCCTGGCTACGGCAACTCGGCCCGGGAGTTCAGCCCGGGCCAAGGATTGCGCGCGATGCGCTGGCCCAGTGCGGGGTGATCAGAACGCGGGCTTTTCCGGTGCTCCTGCAAAGCGCGCCACGCAGGCTTCGATCTCGGCCAGTGCCGCTGCCGCGCCGACCCAGCCTTCGACCTTGACCCACTTGCCCTTCTCCAGATCCTTGTAGTGCTCGAAGAAGTGCGCGATGCGATCGAGGGTGTAGTCGGGCACGTCTTCGATGTCGGCGAAGCGCTCGTAGGGCTGGTAGATCTTCGGTGCGGGCACCGCGATCAGCTTGCTGTCCTCGCCAGCCTCGTCGGTCATCTTCAGCATGCCGATCGGGCGCGCGCGGATCACGGAGCCTGGAATCAGCGGCAGCGGCATCAGCACCAGCACGTCGGCGGGATCGCCGTCGCCCGACAGCGTGTGCGGGATGTAGCCGTAGTTGCACGGATAGCGCATCGGCGTGGTCAACACGCGATCGACGAAGATCGCGCCGGACTGCTTGTCGACCTCGTACTTGACCGGCTCGGCGTTCATCGGGATCTCGATGATCACGTTGACTTCGTGCGGCACGTTGCGGCCGGTGGGTACTCGATCGAGGGACATGGATCAGGTTCCGCAGGGACGGGGAACC
>JANOEA010000309.1:0-9541 GCA_031412975.1 Pseudomonadota bacterium
CTGGAAGCCGCCGAGCATCGCAGTCGGCTCAGGTTCCCGGCCCCCGCAGGTGGTCGCGCACAGGGATGTGCGCGAGTCCGGCCTCGGCGCAGGATGCGCCGTCAAGCCGGACCCCTGAGGCGACGAGAAGCGCAGGGGACCGGCCGCACAGGATGTGCGGACGGCGGCTTCCCGGGGTGTGTTTCTCTTGCTTACTTCTCTTTGCACAAGCAAAGAGAAGTAAGGCGGGCCGCGGCAGCGGCACGAAACCGCTTTGTCGCTTGCCGAAAAAAACAAGCGCTCGGCTCTGAAAGAGAACCACAGAACATCAGCGAAAAACGACTGGAAAGTTCAAGAAACTGAGAAACAAATCACTCGGAAGTGCGCCCCCCACACCCCGAACACCCCCCACAGGAACCATCAAGCAAACCCCCAACCGTCGGCGCCGGTGCCAACCACCGCCCTACCCCACGCACCCATGCCGGCCGTACCGGCCGCAGCGCCCAGATCACCAGCGAGCGCCGCAGCAAGGCAAACCACTCCGGCCATTGCCGGTGCGCCAGATAAACCACGCTGGCAACGAGGACGAGCGAAACCAGCAACCACTGCGCGAGCATCGAAGAAGTCATTCGAAAACCCTCACTGCGACCTGATAGGTCACCAGCGATGCCAGGTACGCGAGCGCGAACAGATAGACGGTAGCGAAACCGGCCGTTCGCCAGCCGTGCGTCTCGCGCCGGATCACCGCGATCGTCGACAGGCACATCGGGGCGTAGATGTACCAGACCAGCAGCGACAGGCCGGTGGCGACCGACCACTCGCTGGCGACGATGCCCGACAGCTGCGAAGTCAGCACGCTGTCGCTGGCCGCCTGCAATGCGTAGACCGTGCCGAGCGCCGAGACTGCGACTTCGCGCGCGGCGAGGCCAGGCAGCAGCGCGATGCAGATCTGCCAGTTGAAGCCCAGCGGCGCAAACAGCGGCTGGATGAAATGGCCGATCCTGCCCGCGAAGCTGTAGTCGATCGCGGCCCCGGTGGCGCCCTCCGGCGGTCCGGGAAAGCTCGACAGGAACCACAGGATCACGGTCAGCGCGAGGATCACGGTGGTGACCCGGCGCAGGAAGATGTAGGCGCGCTCCCACAGTCCGATCACGAGATCGCGCAGGTTCGGCAGCCGGTATGAGGGCAGTTCGAGCAGCAGCGAACGTTCGTCGCCGCCTTGCCGCCAGCGTTTCATGAGCCAGGAGATCAGCAGCGCGCTGGCGATGCCGGCCATGTACAGCGCGAACAGCACCAGACCCTGCAGGTTGAATACGCCCGCCACGTCGCGCCTGGGCACGAACGCGCCGATCAGCAGCGTGTAGACCGGCAGGCGCGCCGAGCAGGTCATCAGCGGTGCGACCAGGATCGTGGCCAGCCGATCGCGCGGATTCTGGATCGAGCGTGCGGCCATGATGCCGGGGATCGCGCAGGCGAAGCTCGACAGCAGCGGAATGAACGAGCGGCCGCTGAGGCCTGCGACGGACATCAGCCGATCGAGCAGGAACGCCGCGCGCGGCAGGTAGCCGGATTCCTCGAGCAGCAGGATGAACACGAACAGGATGATGATCTGCGGCAGGAATTCGAGCACGGTGCCGACCCCGGCGAACACGCCATCGACGACCAGGCTGCGCAGCGGGCCATCGGGCAACCACTCACCGACCGCGGTGCCCAGCGCGCCGATCCCGGCGGATACCAGGTCCTGGATCGGTCCGGCCCACGAGAACACCGCCTGGAAGATCGCGAACATCACGCCGGCGAGCAGCAGCAGGCCGAGCACCGGGTGCAGCACGATGCGGTCGATCGCATCGTCGAGCGCGGCGGTGCGACTGGGCATGCGCACGCTCGCTGCCAGCAGGCGCCGCACTTCGGCATGCAGATCGGCGGGTGTGTCGCCAGCGGGCGCCGGCGCGAATCCGACCCCGTCGAGTTTCGCGATCAGCGCCGACGCGCCATTACGCTGCACGGCGATGGTCTCGACCACCGGTACGCCGAGTTCCGCTTCGAGTGCCGCGAGGTCGACCGTGATGCCGCGGCGGCGCGCGGCATCCATCATGTTGATCGCCACGATCATCGGCTGGCAAAGCTTGCGCACCTCCAGCACGAAGCGCAGGTGCAGGCGCAGATTGGTCGCGTCCGCCACGCAGACCAGCACGTCGGGCCGCGCTTCGCCGGGAAAGTGGCCGCGGCAGATGTCGCGCGTGATCGCCTCGTCGGGGCTGGCCGCTTCGAGGCTGTAGGCGCCCGGCAGATCGAGTACCCGGAACACCCGACCCGAGGGTGCGACGAAGCGGCCTTCCTTGCGCTCGACGGTGACGCCCGCGTAGTTCGCGACCTTCTGGCGACTGCCGGTGAGGCGGTTGAACAGCGCGGTCTTGCCGCAATTGGGATTGCCGACCAGCGCGATCCGTGTCGAAAGCGCCGCCTCGCTCATGCGGGGCTCCGATCGATGCGAACCCTGCCGGCCTCGGCGATGCGCAAGGCGAAGCGGGTAAACCCGACCTGCACCAGCAATGGCTCGCGTCCGATCGGGCCGCGTGCGACCACACGCACGCTCTCCCCGCTGACGAATCCGAGGTCGCGCAACCGACGCGCGATTGCATCCGCAGGCGAGTGGTCGTCGACTGTGCGCACCGTGCCGCTTTGTCCGACCGCCAGATCGCAGAGCTTCATGCCAAAGACCTGAATGCGAATGGTTCGCATTGTACGCCAATCGCACCACTGCAACATGAATCAGCGCAACGAACCCAGCGCAGCGCAGCCCGGCTATCATCCCGCCGCCGCATCGGAGCCCCTGATGAGCCCTGCCGTACGCCTCGACCTGCACGACCGCGTCGCCCGGCTCAGCCTGTCGCGCCCGTCGGTCCATAATGCCTTCGACGATGCGCTGATCGCGGAGCTGACCGCCCACCTGCAGGCGCTCGACGCTGATCCGACCGTGCGTGCCGTGGTGCTGACCGGCGACGGCGGCACTTTCTCCGCCGGTGCGGACCTGCACTGGATGCGCCGCATGGCGCAGGCCGACGAGGCGCACAACACCGCCGATGCGCTGCGTCTGGCGACGCTGATGCGCACGCTCAACTTCCTGTCCAAACCATGCATCGCGCGGGTCAACGGCTCGGCCTATGGTGGCGGAGTGGGACTGATCGCGTGCTGCGATCACGCGATCGGCATCGCCGAAGCGAAGTTCGCGCTGTCCGAGGTGAAGCTCGGGCTGGTCCCGGCGGTGATCTCGCCCTACGTGGTGGCGGCGATCGGGCCACGCCACGCCCGCCGCATGTTCATCAGTGGCGAAGTTTTCGACGGCGTCGAGGCGCACCGGATCGGATTGCTGCACGAGCTGGCGCCCGCGGCAGACCTGGATGCCGCGGTCGAGCGCGCGCTGCACTTCCTCGGCAAGGGCGGACCGCTCGCGCAGCGCGAGGCCAAGCTGCTCGCACTCCGCGCGGCCGGTTCGACGCCGGAGTCGCAACTGCAGCTGGATCGGCAGAATGCAGCGCTGATCGCGCGCCTGCGCGTATCGCCCGAGGGTCAGGATGGACTCGGCGCGTTCCTCGACAAGCGCCCGCCACGCTGGTGATCACCGCCCACCGCTGACGCTGGTACCCGATCCACGGCACAATCGGCGCATGCTCACGTCCCTGCTGGTCGCCAATCGCGGCGAGATCGCCTGCCGCATCATTCGCACCGCGCGCCGGCTCGGCATCCGCACGGTCGCGGTGTACTCGGAGGCCGACGCCCGCGCGATGCACGTGCGGCTGGCCGACCAGGCGTTGCCGATCGGCGGCCCGCGTCCTGCCCAGTCGTATCTTCGGGGCGACGCGATCATCGAAGCCGCGCTCGCCAGCGGCGCACAGGCGATCCATCCCGGCTACGGATTCCTGAGCGAGAACGCCGATTTCGCCGACCAGGTCGAGCGCGCGGGACTGATCTTCGTCGGCCCGGCTGCCGATTCGATGCGCCGGATGGGCTCCAAGGCGGGGGCGAAGAACCTGATGGCCGCGCATGGCGTGCCGGTGGTTCCGGGCTATACCGGCGAAGACCAGGATCCCGCGGTGCTCGCGCGCGAGGCCGACCGCATCGGCTATCCGCTGATGATCAAGGCCGCGCACGGCGGCGGCGGCAAGGGCATGCGGGTGGTGCACGATCCCGCCAGCTTCGAGTCGAACCTGCTCAGTTGCCAGCGCGAAGCGCGTGGCGCCTTCGGCCGCGACCGCGTGCTGCTGGAGCGCTACATCGAGCGCCCGCGGCATATCGAGATCCAGATCTTCGGCGATCGCCACGGGAACCTGATCCATCTCAACGAGCGCGAGTGCTCCGCGCAACGGCGCTACCAGAAGGTGCTGGAAGAATCGCCGTCGGTGTTCCTCGATGAATCGCTGCGCGCACGGATGGGCGCGGCCGCGGTCGCGGCCGGTCGCGCGCTCGACTACGTCAACGCCGGCACGGTGGAGTTCATCGTGGGACCGGCGGGCGACTTCCATTTCATGGAGATCAATACGCGGCTGCAGGTCGAGCATCCGGTCACCGAGCTGGTGCTGGGCCTGGATCTGGTCGCCTGGCAGCTGGCGATCGCCTCCGGCGAGCCGCTGCCGCTGACCCAGTCCGAGGTGCGCGCAGCCGGGCACGCGATCGAAGTGCGGCTGTACGCCGAGGACCCGGAGAAGAACTTCCTGCCCGGCAGCGGCCGGCTCGAGCGTCTCGCGCTGCCAGCACAGGATGCCCACGTACGCATCGATGCGGGCGTGCTCGAAGGCGATACCGTCAGCATCTTCTACGACCCGATGATCGCCAAGCTGATCGTGCACGATGTGGATCGCCCGGCGGCGCTCGCGCGCCTGCGCGAGGCGCTCGCGGTGACCGACATCGCGGGTCCGCGCAGCAACGTCGAGTTCCTCGAGCGGCTGGTGCGCCATCGTTCGATCGTCGACGGCGACATCGACACCGGTTTCCTCGACCGCCACCTCGACGAGGTGCTGCCGCAGGCGCTGCCGCCCGGCTCCGAGCTGCTGTTCGCCGCGGCCTGCGTGGCACTGCTCGACGACGAGTGTGCCGCCGCGCGGCGTGCAGCATCCAGCCGCGATCCGCACTCGCCATGGGCGATCGCCGATGGCTGGCGGCTCGGCCATCCCGGCAAGCGACTCGCGGTTCTCGGCTGGCGTGGCGAGCGCCATGAGATCGCCGCCCACGGCCATGGCGGCTCCTACGCACTCGACAGCGGCGGCCTGCATGCGCAGGCGCGCGACGCCTGCCTGATCGACGGCATCTTGAGTCTGGCGCTCGACGGCCGCATCCTGCGGCTGCGCGTGTTGCGCGCGGGCGCTGGCTTCAGCCTGCACGACGGCGAACGGCGGGTGCGCTTCGAGCGCTTGCGCGCGTTCGCGTGGCAGGCTGCGGCCGACAGCACCAGCGGCAACGTCAGCGCGCCGATGCCGGGCCGGATCGTGGAGGTGCGCACGCAGGTCGGCGCGCAGGTCGCTGCCGGCGACGAACTGCTGGTGATCGAAGCGATGAAGATGGAAATTACCCTGCGCGCGCCGCGCGCAGGTGCAATCGCCGCGCTCGGCGCAGCAGCCGGTGATTTCGTCGAAGCCGATGCGATACTGGTGCGCTACGTGGAGGAAACACCATGAGCTTGATGCGAATATTCGTGATCCTGCCGCTGCTGGCGACCCTGGTCGCCTGCGATGAATCGCGTTTCGTGGTCGACCCGCTCGGCGAGGCGCGGGTGTGCGAGGCGCAGCTGGCCGGCAACTGGCGCATCGTTGACGACCCCGACGGCGCACCGGAATACCTGCTCATCGACGCTGCCTGCAACGTGCGCGTGGTGCGTGGGCCGCGCCCCGGCGAGGGCAGCAGCACGCTGGACGAATCCACGCAGCAGTCACAAGTCGAACTCGCGCCCAGCATCGGCCGGATCGGCAACGTCGTTTATGCCACCCTGACCGACGCGCAATACCACCTTGCGGCAGGCGAAGACGATGGCAAGCCCGCGCATGCCGACCAGCGCGATGGCTTCCACGTTTTTCGAATCGAAGCCAGCCGCGACCGCATCCTGCTGCGCGCTGTCGATCACCAGGCGCTCGCCAAGGCGATCATCGACAACCAGGTCAAGGGCGAGGTCAGCAAGACCGATGATGGCCTGAAGAACCTGGTGCTGCTGGATTCCCGCGGTGTGGCTGGACTGCTGACCGAGCGCTGGCTGTTTCGCAAGGCCGATCCGCTGCAACTGCAGCGGGTCGCCACTGCCGATCTGCCACCGCGGCTGCGCGCGCGGGCCGAGGCTGTCCGGTGACCAGCGCGGTTCGCGTGGTCGAGGTAGGCCCACGCGACGGCCTGCAGAACGAAAAGACCATCATCCCGGTCGCGGCCAAGATCGAACTGATCGAGCGCCTCGCCGATGCCGGGCTGGGCACCATCGAAGTGACCAGCTTCGTCTCGCCCAAGTGGGTACCGCAGCTTGCCGATGCGGCCGAAGTGTTCGCCGGCATCCGCCAGCGGCCGGGCGTGCGCTATCCGGTGCTGGTGCCCAACCTGCAGGGCTACGAGCGCGCGCTTGCGGCTGGCGCGCGCGAGATCGCGGTGTTCACCGCTGCCTCGGAGGCATTCAACCGCAACAACATCAACGCCGGCATCGACGAATCGATCGCGCGTTTCCAGCCGGTGATCGAGCGAGCGCGCGCTGACGGCGTCGCGGTGCGCGGTTATGTCTCGACGGTACTGGGCTGCCCCTACCAGGGCGAGGTGGCGCTGGCACAAGTGGTGCGGATCAGCCGCATCCTGCACGCGGCAGGCTGCTATGAGATCTCGCTGGGCGACACCATCGGAATCGGCACGCCATCGCGCGCGCGCGCGATGCTGATGGCGGTGGCCGCAGAGGTTCCGCTTGCGCAGCTCGCGGTGCACTTCCACGACACCCGTGGCCAGGCCCTCGCCAACATCTACGCCTGCGTGGATGCCGGTGTGCGGGTGATCGATGCCTCGGTGGCCGGGCTCGGTGGCTGCCCGTATGCACCCGGCGCGAGCGGCAACGTCGCGACCGAAGACGTGGTGTACATGCTCGAGGGCATGGGGCTGCGCACCGGGATCGACCTGACCCGCCTGGTCGAAGCCGGTCGCTGGATCAGCACCCTGCTGGGCCGCGATACGCAATCGCGGGTCGGTCGGGCCGCAGCCTGAACCGCACCGCGCAGGGCCGCCGATGTCGTCGAACGAGGCCATCCGGCGCGCACGCGAGGCGTTCGCGCGCGGCGACGATGTCGAGGTGCTGCGCGAGCTCGACCGCAGTGCGGCGAGCAACAAGCCCGCGCTCGAACTGCTCGCGATCGGGGTGAATGCCGCGCTGCGCGCGGGTTTCCTCGAACGCGCCTGCAGCTGGCTCGAGCAGCTGTGTATCGCGTTACCTCAGCAGGCACAGTTCCATCACCTGCTGTCGACCACCCACAACAACCTCGCTGCACGCCGATGGCAGGCAGGCGATGTCAGCGGTGCGGCCGCGGGATTCGCGCAGGCGCTGTCGGTGTGGCCGGACAACCCCGAGGCATTGTTCAACCGCGCGCGGCTGGCGATCGAGGCGCGCCAGCAGGCGCGCGCGCTGGTCGATCTCGATCGGCTGGTGGTGCTGCGTCCGCAAGACCCGGCGGCTGCCCTGCTGCGCGCCGAAACTCGGATCGCGCTGGGCGCCGCGGAGCCGCAGGCCGAACTGCTCGCCGCGGTCGGCGCCGACGGATTGCGCGCGCTCGATCCGCTGCGCAGCGCACTCGCATTGGCCGATGGCGGCGCGAGCGAGGCAGCCGCGGCGCTCGCGCTGCAGCAGTCGGCGTCCGCGCGGCTGCTCGGCATCGCCGACGTTGCCCATCGACTCGCCGACAACTCGGCCGCAGCCGATGCACGCAGGGTCTACACCCATGCGGCCCACCTCGCGGGCCGCCGCGCGCCTGGCCTGTACGCAACCATTGCCGCGCAGCTGAGCCTGCCGCAGGTCTATGCGGATGCGAGCGCGATGGCCGCCGCACGCGCGGGATTCAGCAGCGGACTCGATGCGCTCGACGAGGCGTTCGGGGGCGCAGCGCTCGCTGCCACCGAACCGTTGCTCGAACAGCTCGCATGGTCGAACCAGCTGCTGGCCTACCAGGGGCACGACGACCGCACGCTGGTCGCACGCTACGCCGGCCTGCTCGAACGCGGCGTGCAGTGCTTCGCGCCCGAACTGCGCGTGCGGCCGCGCGATTCCGGCGGCTCGCGACGTCGGATCGGCTTTGTGTCCGCGGCATTCCGCAGTTCCACGATCGGCGCGTACTTCGCGAGCTGGATCGAATCGACCACCCGTGCGGGCCACGAAACCGTGGTCGTGCAGCTGCCGCCGGCGTGGGATGCGACCACCGAGCGGATCGGCGCGAGCGCCAGCCGCCTGCTGCGCCCGCAGGGCTCGTTGCGCGAGCTCGCGCAGCAGATCCGCGCGCAGTCGCTCGACCTGCTGATCTATCCCGATCTCGGCGTGGACGGCCGCATCAGCGTGCTGGCCGCGCTGCGCCTCGCGCCGCGACAAATCATGGCCTGGGGCCACCCATCGACCTTCGGCCTGCCGACCATCGATGCGATGTTCAGCTGTGCCGCGATGGAGCCCGCGCGGGCGCACGAGCACTACAGCGAACGCCTGCTGGCCCTGCCCGGAATCGGAACCGACTATCAGCGCCCCCCGCCATCGGCGCCAATCGCACGCGAGGCGCTGGGCCTGCCAGCGGGGCGCTGCTACCTGGTGCCGCAATCACCATCCAAGCTGCATCCCGATACCGATGCGGTGCTGGCGGCGATCGCGGCCAGCGACATCGATGGCAGCATCGTGCTGTTCCAGGGCGAACGGCCCGGAACCACGCGACTGCTGCACGCCCGGCTGGCACGCGCGTTGCGCGAGGCGGGGGCCGATCCGCGACGCCAGCTGTGTTTCCTGCCGATGACGGATCGGCTGCGATTCCTCGCGATCTGTGCGGCGAGCAGCGTGATGGTCGACACCCCGCACTGGTCGGGCGGCAATACCAGCATCGACGCCCTGCTCAGCGGCCTGCCGGTCGTGGCACTGCCCGGCGCCTTGATGCGTGGGCGGCAGAGCGCGGCGATGCTCGAACGGCTCGGCATCCCGGAGCTGGTTTGCAGCGAGCCGGACGCACAGGTGCGGCAGGCGCTCGCAGTCGCGCGCGATCCCGAATACCGGCGGTCGCTGCGCGCGCGGATCGATGCAGGTGTCGATACAATGCTCGAAGGTCGCGATGCATTGGCGGCCTTGCAGACCCATTTCGAAGCCCTGCTCGCAGCACCAGCGGCCGACTGAGCCCATGCTCACGCACGATCTCCAGCAACCGCTCGCGCATGCCCGCACCGCGTTCGCAGCCGGCGACTACGCCGGGGCCCTGGATGCCGCCCAGCGCGCCGTGGCCGCCGCCCCGGATTCGGTGGAAGCGCTGGTGCTTGCGGTCAACAGTGCGCTGCGCTGCGACCAGCTTGCGATCGCGGTGCCGTGGCTCGA
>JANOEA010000310.1:0-1699 GCA_031412975.1 Pseudomonadota bacterium
GAGAGGTTCGATCCCGGGCATGAGCGCGGCCCCTGGCTGAAGGCCAAGTGGCGGGTCGCGGCCTTGCGGGTCAGCTGCAATTCGAGCGGATCGTCGAACTCCTCGCCATCGATATTGGCCGCCGCCCAGCGCAGGTGGAGCATCGACCCGGCGGGCACTTCGACGCCCTGAAACACCTCGTCAGCGGCGCAGATGCGGGTCGATAGCCCCTGCGTGGGCGAGCGCAGCCGCATCCCTTCCTCGATAAAGGTGCGGATCGCCGCGCGGTCGATGCGCAGGGCGGCGAACATCCCCGGCCGTTCGCACAAGAGCTGCGCCTGTTCGGCGATGGCATATTGGGTGGTCTCCAGCCCGCCGATCACCATCGCATAGACCACGCCATTGATCTCATCATCGGTGAGCTTGCGCCCGAGCGCGGCGTATTCGACCTGCGTCAGGAAGCTAATCATGTCGTCATGCGGGCGGGCGCGTTTCTCGCGCGTCTGCTCGGCGACGTAGTCCTTCATGCCCGCCAGCAGTGCGAACTTCTCTTGGGTCTGCTCGGGCGTGAGGATGTTCTTGTGCGTGGTGCCGTGGACATAGGACATCACCTGCGCATTGCCCCATTGCGCCAGCCGCGGGATGTCCTCCTGCGGGAAACCCAGCACGCTCGCCATCGTGCGCTGCGGCAGGGGGCGGGCGAAATCGGCGACAAAGTCGACCGGCTCGCCCGCGCGCGCCTTGGCGAGCAGCCCAGCGATCAGATCATCGACATGGGCCGTGATCATTGCGGCGTGGCGGGTGCAGCCGGGGCCGACCCACGGATCGGTCAGCTCCTTGCGGTGCGCGCGCCACAGCTCCGGATCGGGCCGCAACGTCACGATCGCAGCGATCATCGCGTCGAGATCGGGGATGTGCGTCGGCATTTCGCCCGATTGCTGGATATGCGCGACCAGCAGCGACAGCGTCGGCGGGAATCGGTCCCAGTCGCGCACCACGCGCTTGATGTCGGCATATTTGGTGAGGACGAAGGCGTCGCTGCCCGGCGTCAGGCCCTCTCCGGCCAAGCGCTGCACCGGGGCCTCGGCATGGAGGATCGCGTAGGCCGCGTACCAGTGCTCCTGCGCGCCGGGGGCGAACAGATCGACCTCGGCGAGGTTCTGCGGCGCGCCCACGATTCTCAGCTGCAAACCGCCTCTCCCCTGCGGGGCGGAACGCCTTGCTTAGCGAATCCGCCAATTGCTTGTGCCAACCTTGTCCCGCAGCCTCTGCCTCACGGAAACGGGCTAATTTGCCAGTGCCGTGATGGGGAGAGAGACGTGAGCCGCCCAAAAAGTCGCATCGCCAAACTGGCGCCGGAACAATGGGATGAACGGCTGGTCAAGGCGATCCAGCCCGACCGGCTCACCGATCTTGAGCAAGGCCTGACGCGGTATTTCGCGCATTGCCCGGAGCAAGCACTGGGGTTGATGGCGTTCGGCGGCGCGCTCAAGCAGAACCGCACTTTGCCCAATCGGCTGGTGGAGCTCGTGCGGCTGCGGGTCGCGTTCTTCAACCAATGCCGTTCGTGCATGGCGATCCGCTATGCCGATGCGGTGGCCGACGGGGTGACCGAGGGGCTGGTGTGCTCGCTCGAGCGCCCGCAGGAGGCGGACAACCTCAGCGCCGCCGAGAAGGTCGCGATCCGGTACGGCGAGCTGATGGCGACCGATCACCTGGC